>NZ_JADYWR010000005.1:0-244975 GCF_015864705.1 Pseudoalteromonas sp. NGC95 | reverse complement strand
GCGTGAGCGATGCAGCAGGCAATGACACCACCGCTACTGGCGCTGGTGAAATAGACACCACCGCACCGACACTTGTACTTACCAGTCCAGGCTCAAGTAGCGACATCACCCCGACACTCAGCGGCACAAGCGATGCGGTTGAAGGCACCGTTATTAACTTCACCGTGGTAGACGATCAAGGCAATACACAAACCTTTACCACCACTGTGGATGCCGATGGCAACTTCTCAGTGGAAGTACCGACTGCACTGGCAGAAGGACCGTATAGTATTGAAGCTAACATCAACGATGTGGCAGGTAACAGCACCGATATTACAGGCAACGGCACCATTGATACGACCGCACCGAGTGTGAGTGTAAATGCGCCGTTACTAACCAACGACAGCACGCCCACGGTTACGGGCACCAGTGATGCGCCTAACAGCACCATCACGGTTACGTTTACCGATGCAACAAATGCCACTCAAAGCATTGATGTACAAACCGATGCAAGTGGTAATTGGAGTGCAACGCCAAGCGGCGATTTAGCTGAAGGTAATTACAGCGTCAGCGCCAGGATCACCGATGCTGCAGGCAATACAGGCACGGGTACAGACACTGGCGAAGTCGATATAACCGCTCCGGATCTTGAAATTATTCCATCGTTTTTATTAGGTAATTTAGTTTCTCTTTCGGGGGATTCTGATCTACCAGGGGGTTCTGTAATCACTATTACAGAGTACCTAGTTGGGGGATTAGTTGGTGCAACTTATACAGCAACGACAAATCCTGATGGTACGTGGGGGCTTGCAAACATAACAGTACCTTTACTAAACCTTGCCTATGTGACTGCCAGTGCAACGGATGCAGCTGGTAATGTCAGAACAATCAATACACTTGATTTTGATAACGTAGCACCAGAATTAACCGTTAGTGTCGATGCTTTATCTAATGACAGTACGCCAGTAATTAGCGGCACCACCGATATGGGGCAAGGCACTGTAATTAATATAACCGTGACTGATAGTGAAGGAGAAAGCCAAGCGTTTACTGCGACAGTTCAAGCCGGTGGCGACTGGTCTGTTGCTGTACCTGCAGAGCTAGCGCAAGGTCAATATACCGTTGTTGCAGAGGTTAGAGACAGTGTTGGTAACTTAACAACGCAGCAGGCTCAAGGTGAAATAGATAGCGTTGCTCCTACATTAATTGTGAACGAAGTTAACGCGACAATAGATACAACACCTACAATTTCAGGCACAAGTAATGAGATAGGTGCAGATGTAAGCATTATTATTGGTGGTCAAACACTAACAGCAACTGTGGGTACTGATGGCAATTGGCAAGTAGATGTCCCCGTAGCACTTGTTGATGGTGATTATACGGCGCAAGTAAGTATTACCGATGACGCTAATAATATCAGCAGCACGACTATTGATTTAACAATTGATACCCAAGTACCTGTTATTGTACTTAATGATATAACTGTATTTAACACTAATACACCAATTGTAAGTGGTACTTCAACTGAACCACAGAATACGGTGGTCGATATAGTCATTACAGATAGCAACGGTGATATACATACTTTAACCGCAATAGTTGATGCTAGCGGCGATTGGCAAGTTACAGCGCCAAGCTTGCCAGATGGCAATTATGATGTAGAGGTAAGTATTACCGATGATGCTGGTAATACAGGCTCTGATACAGGTTCGAGTTTTGTTGATACTCAAGCACCAAGTATTACTATAAATGCATTAGGTACAATTAATAACAGCACGCCAACTATTTCAGGCACATCCAATGAACCTGAAAACACCAGTATTACAGTAACTGTGACCGATGGAGATAGTACCGAGACTTACACAACTGTTGTTGGTGCAGGAGGTGCTTGGACTGTAGATATTACAGATGTACTGACTGATGGTGAAGTTACAGTTTCTGCAAGTGTTACTGATGCCGCAGGGAATGAATCAGTTGCAAATAGTACCGCAACTTTAAATACCAATGCGCCTACAATTAATATTAATACAATTGTTGATACGAACGATCAAACACCAGCAATATCAGGCACAAGTAGTGCAATAGATAACTCGGTGATCACAGTCGTTATAACTGACGTTAATAACGTTTCACATACTGTAACTACGACGGTAGTAGGCGGTATTTGGAGTGTTGATGCGACAGATATTCTACCTGAAGGTGAATTTACTGTTTCGGCAAGTGTAACTGAAGGAAGCTTAACGAGTAATACAACAGGTAGCGGTGTTATCGATTTAACCGCGCCAACGCTTAGTATTACGCCGCTTGTAACTTTAAATGATACAACGCCTACAATTTCAGGCACAACAACCGCACCGCAAGGCGCATTAGTTATTATTTTAATTACTGATAGCTTAGGTGCAGAGCAAACGGTTAATGCTACGGTTGGTGCAAATGGCACATGGTCAGTCGCTGCAAGTACAGAGTTGAGCGAGGGCATTTACACGGTTTTAGCTTCAACAACAGATACTGCCGGTAATCCTGTAAACACAAGTATTACAGGGGAAGTTGACATAACAGCGCCAGTTGTGACCATTAACGATATTGCTGGAAGTACCGATCTAACTCCAAGTATTTCAGGGAATGTGACAGGTGCCATGGTAGGTGATGCAGTTGCTGTGGTATTTACCGATGCACTAGGGAATAAGCATACTGTAAATACAACAGTTCAAACTGGTGGTATATGGTCTGTAGAGGCAAGTAGTTCTCTTTCACAAGGCGATTATTCAGTTGAAGTATTTGTTACTGACAGCGCTGGTAATACCGGGGACGCAACAAATACAGCAACTATTGATACAATTGCTCCCGAAATTAGTATTAATCAAAGTTCATTAATACTAACTCAAGATAGCACTCCATTGATTACAGGTACGTCTAACGAAGCAAATACAAACGTTATTGTTACGTTTACGGATTCAGCTGGAGTTTCTCATCAAATGACCGTTCAAACCGATGGCAATGGAGACTGGCAAGCGGCTGCTAATAATATTTTAGCTGACGGTGTTTACAGTGCTAGTGCAACTATTAGCGATGCTGCGGGCAATACTTCGGTCGACAATAAAACCGGTGGTGAGGTTGATACCGTGGGACCAGAGCTAACAATTGTGCCTTCGTTCCTATTAGGTCAGTTGGTTTCTTTATCTGGTACATCTGATTTGGGCGAAGGTAAAACCGTTACGGTTACTCTAGAGCTTGCAGGTGATTTACTCGATTTAACATACGATGTAACCACAGATGCAAATGGTGATTGGGAGCTATTAGGCCTAGCCGTTAATGTTATTGGCCTATCCGTTGTTGAAGCCTCTGCAACCGATGATGCGGGTAACACCACCACTATTACCACTGCTGATGTAGATGCTTCAACCCCAGTACTAAATGCGGTAGTTGACTTTGCTACTGGTGAGGGCGATTTACCAATAATTAGTGGTACGACCGACCAAGCACCAGGCACTGAAGTGCTAGTTAGAGTGGTAGATAGGGGAAATGTAGTACAAGAGCTTACGGCTATAGTGCAAGCCGATAATACTTGGGCTGTGCAGGTTCCTCAATCATTAGCTGAGGGGGCATTTAGCGTAACAGTTGAGGTGTTAAGTGAGGTCGGTATTACTACCACGCAACTACTTACCGCAGTGGTGGATACAATATCGCCAACACTTGGCTTACAGGTTATTGGCACAACATCAGACTCCACGCCAATAATCCAAGGTACCAGTGATTTAATTAATGGTGTTGTTGAAATACAACTAGATGGCGGTTCAGTTTTAACCACCACGGTTAATGCAGCTGGGTTATTTTCACTCGAGGTAGATGCACTAACTGAAGGGCAGCATGTTGCGAATGTGAGTATTACTGATGATGCAGGTAATGTAGTTACCGATACGCTTGAATTCGTCGTTGATACGCTAGTACCAGTGGTTGGAATTTTACCACTGAGCATTAGCAATACAGATATATTAGAGCTTTCAGGTACATCACCAGAAGCGGAAGGCACAAATATTGATGTAACTGTTATTGGTAGTAATGGTGAAAAAACGGTATTTAATACCTTAATTGGTAGCGATGGCAAGTGGTCTTTAGTAACTACTAGCTTATCAGATGGTGTATATACTGTTTCTGCAAGTATAACTGACGCGGCAGGTAATACAGGGCAGTCGGCCATTGAGCAAGTAACCATAGATACTATAGCGCCAGCGCTAGGAATTGATGCGTTTGGTGTACTTAATACGCTAACACCTACTATTGAAGGGACAAGCGATGAAGAGGTAGGAAGTTTAATTACCGTAAATATTACTGACTCTACAGATACATTACATGTAGTTACCACTTCGGTATTAGGAGACGGAACATGGCTTATTGTTACTCCTTTACTTGCTGAAGGTGACTTAACAATTGAGGCAATAAGTACAGATGATGCTGGGAATATAACAACAGTTACGCAAACGGGCACTATTAGTACAACCTTACCAGGTTTGTTAATTAATCAAATTGTAGATACAAGCGATACAACGCCAACAATTACAGGTACCACAGATATACTAGCAGGTGACGTACAGGTAGTTATTACCGATAGTAGCGGTACAGCAACGACATATAACACCCAAGCTATTGCAGGTGTATGGACTCTAATACCTACAACACCATTAGCTGAAGGTGCCTTTACTGTAAGTGCTACAGTTGAAAACTTAGGGCTTACAAGTTCTACAAGCCTAGGTGGCATTATTGATTTAACACCACCAACAGTTGAAGTTAACCAGTTACCTGTTACTAATAACCCGTTACCAACAATTACAGGTACAAGTGATGCACCAGCAGGTACAAATGTAAGTGTTGTTATTACTGATGCTAATAACGATTCACAAACTATTACCGCTCAAGTTGCAGGCAATGGCACATGGTCAGTAACAGCTACTACCGCACTGAGTGAAGGTAGCTTTAGTGCAACAGCATCAATAAGCGATACAGCGGGTAATTCTGCTAGCGATACTATGGTGTCAAGCACCGATTATACTGCACCAACTGTAGTGATAGACCCAATTACAGTAGGGCAAGATACAACGCCTACCATTACGGGTTCTGTAACTGGAAGCTTTGCAGGTGCGGCTGTAATAGTTATGTTTACCGATTCTGCAGGTGCCACTCACAATGTTCAAACAACAGTTGGAGCTGATGGGACGTGGAGTGTGACATCAACAGAAGTACTTCCTGAGGGCAACTACAGCGTTGATGTAAGCATTGTTGATGGTCCAGGTAATATCGGAGAAGGATCAGCAAGCAGTACTGTTTCAGGAATTACAATCGATTCAGGATTGGTATTAACTACAGATCAAAACCCAGTTATAACAGGTACAGCCGCTCCTGGTGAGTCTGTAACGGTGACCTTTAGTGGCGCTACAGAGGCAACTGAAACAGTAACTGCTGATGCATCGGGTGAATGGAGCGTAACAGCTGATACTAACTTAGCTGACGGGGTGTACACAGTAACAGCTGCAGCAACTGATACATCAGGTAATACAACTTCAAGCGGTAGTTTATCTGGATTGGTTATTGATACTACACCACCTATAGTAAATGATTTTGAAGTTGATTATTTACTTTCTTTCATAGGTTTAAAGCTAGCTGTTATAGGTTTTCACGGCACTACAGATGCTGAGCCTGGTACCACAGTTACTTTAGATAACTCGCTACTATTCGGTATAAGCGTTGGAAACGAAACAACGACAGTTCAAAGCGACGGAAGTTGGGAGTTTACTAGTATTGATCTCAACTTAAATGCTCTAGGATTACTAGGTTTAGGACTAAACGATGTCAGAATTATATTTGAAGACCTAGCTGGTAATACCACAACTATTGATGGTGAAGGTACTGAACTTATAAGTATATCAGAAGCAGGCTCTGCCTCTGGCGACACAATCCCTGAATCATTTAGTGAGGAGTCGGCTTTAGGCGATACAACCCCTAATGAAGTTTCAATCAACAACGTATTAAGCACTGAAACGATTGATTTAGGTAACTTGAGTGGTCTATCAACACCTGAGCAAACGGTGCAAATGAGTTCGGCAGAACCGCTTAATATTAATGACGTAATCATTAGCGAAGATGCAGAGCAGCTTATAGCGCTAAATACGCTGGTTGAGGATGAAGGCTCTGCAATTGCTTATACTCCAGCCCAAAGCGGGGGAAGCATTGATACAGCAGCACCTGCGGTTGATGTACAAAATCAATCGGAGGAAATGATTAAACACTTAATTGAAAGTAGTAATAATCAAACGGATATTTAATATTAATAGAGCCCTCTTAATTATTTATTAAGGGGGCTTACATTATTAAGAAAATTGATATTATTTATAACGAAATTTAAGAATAAAGGACATTAAAAAAGCCTTATTGATAAATCAATAAGGCTTTTTTAATGTAAAATTTTGGGTTTAAGCTTTTAAATTACGAACCAGTTTACTCTCGGTATTTACAGATTTACCGGCTTGGTCGTAGGTCATTGACGTTGGTGCGCCAATTAATATCTCTTTTAATTGTTTAACACTTAGTTGCGCTTGGCGAGCGGCATGAGCATTAACATTATTTTGTTTTTGGCACTGCGCAAGTTGAGTTTTAACTTGGCTTATTAGCTCAGATATTTCAGGGTTTTGTGAGTCGTTACTGGCAATAAGCTTACTTAGCTCTTTATCTAGAGTGCTTAGCTTAGTTAAAAAAGACATTTTTTGTTGGGTAATTTCTTTTAAACCAGCACCACGTCGTGAGGCAATAGCAGTAAGCTCGTCGTTTAATAGCGCGTGCAAAGAGTCTAAACAACTTACTTGTTGGTTTAGTTTTACGCTAATTAAACTATTATGATCAGCCATACACGTTAAACTCAAAATCAGCTAAGTTTTTAACAAGCTTTTCACTGTCCACTTGATATTTACCTTCGGTAATTGCTTTTTTAAGCTCAGCAACTTTATCGCTATCAAAGCCAGACGATTGCTGTGCTTTATCTTGAAGCGTTTTTAATTGCTGCGCTTGCGGCGTCAAGCTTACAGAGTCACTTGCTGCTTTAGGCGAAGGAGTCTGCGTCGCTTGTGTATTTGCGTTATCTTTTTTTAAATCAACTTGTTGTTGCTTTGCATTTGTTAACGCATTAGCTTGTTGATTACTGCCATTAACTTGATTAACCATAATAATAAACCCGTATATTACCCAACTTATGCCATGTTATCGGCATATACGTAGGATACTTTAGTATAAATCTAAATTAAATATTCACCTGAACAGACTCTACACCATCTACTCGCGCATTTAAAACTTTACCTGATTTTTTGTTTTTTATTTGTATCTGTTCGCCCAAAGTACCGTCTTCTAAAGCAATACCTGTGGTTTTAATTCTAAGGCCTCTAAGGTTAGCGTAAATATTAACAGAGTCACCTTTACACACCATACAAATTTGGTTTAGTAATACTGGCATACCACTTCTAATATTTCGTTTACTTCTGCTGCCTATTAGCATTTTGGGGTCATCTAAGTACTGTATTCGTACAAAGTGAGTTGGTTTCATTTCAATACTTAAATGCGATTTAGTTATTACTTCACCGCGGGTTAAATTAGCAGTAGCAACAACAACTGGAGCCATTTCAACAACTCTTACATGAACGTATTGAGCCCACGTTTGCGCATCATTGCACTTGGCTTGTAAGGTTACTTGGCGGTTAAATGGTGGCTCATCGGATGTTGATAATTCAAGCTCAGTATTACAGACACGATCAGGAATGCGACTATCTAAAGGCAGTGCACTTAATTGAGTATTAGTATTTTGCAATGTACCAATCTGCTTAGCTATATAAGCAACGGCCATGTCTTGTAATAAATCTTTACTAAACACTTTAGCTTGCAAAGGGAATACAAAGCACAAGCTAGTAACAAAATAAAAAACACTGTATCTTCTGATTTTTTTTAACAAACTCATAATGTTTCGACTATGCTTATGGTTTCAAACAGGGTATAAATATTTTGCGTCAAAAAGTAGACGCACCCGCGATGTTATGTAGCTTTATAAATAGAAAGCAATTATCGTTCCGTATTATTTGTTTTCTTTAGGAGATTTGAATGGCAGGCATTTTAGACTCAGTAAACCAACGCACACAGTTGGTTGGGCAGAACCGCCTAGAATTACTTTTATTTAAGCTCAGAGGGCGTCAGCGTTTTGGTATTAATGTATTTAAAGTGAGAGAAGTGCTGCAATGCCCTCCACTAACAAGCATGCCAAAATCTAATCCGTATATTCGTGGTGTTGCACATATTCGTGGTCAAACCATTTCAGTAATTGATTTATCAATGGCTGTAGGTGGGCGCCCAATCGACAACATTAAAGACAGCTTTATAATCATTGCTGAATACAATCGCTCTGTGCAAGGGTTTTTAGTGGGCGGAGTTGAACGTATTGTAAATATGAATTGGGAAAAAATAATGCCACCGCCATCAGGTGCCGGACGTTATTCATACTTAACAGCAGTGACCGAAATCGAAAATGAATTAGTCGAAATTCTCGATGTAGAAAAAATTCTCAACGAAATTTGCCCAGTGAACACAGAAGTAAGTGCTGAAGTTGCACAAAGTGGCGATATTCAAAAAGATTTAGGCGAACGTATCGTATTTATAGCAGACGACTCTGCTGTTGCGCGTAATCAAGTTAAACGTGCCCTAGAGCCGTTAGGCGTGCAAACAGAGCTTGCCAAAAATGGTAAAGAAGCACTTATAAGATTAAAAGAAATAGCAGAGCTTGATTGTAAAAACGATATTACTGAGCGAGTAGCGTTACTTATCTCAGACGTTGAAATGCCAGAAATGGACGGCTATACCTTAACAGCTGAAATAAAAGCAGATCCCAAACTTGCACCTTTGCATGTTATTTTGCATACCTCTTTGAGTGGTGTTTTTAACCAGGCTATGATTGAAAAAGTCGGGGCGGATGACTTTATTGCTAAATTTAACCCAGACGAATTAGCAACAGCGGTTAAAAAGTGGGTTCATTGTGATTAACAAAAATAGGTGCTACTAACTTGAATAATAAAGATTTGCAGCAAAGTGAATACGACCAGTTTCGTTCGTTTTTAGAGCAGCAATGCGGCATTGTTTTAGGTGAAAACAAACAGTATTTAGTTAAAAGCCGACTTGCTCCGTTAATGACTCGATTTAATGTGGGATCTTTATCTGAGTTGGTTAGTAAAACTCTCGGGCCTCACGAGCGGCAATTAAGAGCCGCAGTGGTTGATGCAATGACCACAAACGAAACGTTGTGGTTTAGAGATCAATACCCGTTTGAGTTGCTCCAAAATAAGCTTTTTCCTGAGTTTAAAGACTTAAGAAGGCCTTTAAAAATTTGGTCTGCTGCCAGCTCATCAGGACAAGAACCCTATTCAATAGCTATGTCAGTAGCTGAATTTAATACTAAGCAACCTGGTGTGCTTCGTATGGGTGCACAAATTATTGGTACCGACATATCTAATACCATGCTTGATATGTGTAAAAATGCAGAATATGACGCGCTTGCACTTGCCAGAGGGTTATCTGCAGAGCGTCGTAAAAAGTTTTTTAAAGACAGCGGCAATGGTATGGCACAAGTAAACGATACAATAAAAAAACAAGTTAGTTTTAGGCACCTGAATTTGCTTGATTCTTACGCGTTAATGGGCAAGTTTGATATTATTTTTTGCCGTAATGTACTTATTTATTTTGCGCCTGAAATAAAAGCTAAAATTATTAATCAGTTTGCACAAGCATTAAACCCAAAAGGGTACTTATTTTTAGGAGCGTCAGAGTCCCTAACTGGCCTAAGTACTGAATATGATATGGTTAGATGCAACCCCGGTATCATTTACCAAAAGAAATAATTAAGTTAATTCATTTCCCTAAAACGACGCACCAAGCGTCGTTTTTCTATTTAGATACATAGTCTTATAAAAATATAACACTTCCTAATATTAATGGCTTATTTTTTGCTTTATTCATGGGTAAGTCAATTTTTTGGAGAAGGTTATGGCTATCAGTTTTGATAAAGCATTAGGTGTGCATCCGCAAGCCATGTTGATCCGTTCACAGCGAGCTGAATTAATTGCAACTAATATAGCTAATGCTGATACGCCTGGCTATAAAGCAAAAGATATTGATTTTGCCTCTGCGTTAAAAGCGGCAAGGTCAACCCAGCAAAGCGGCAATACTATGGTAAGAACTAATGATAAACACATTGGTGGAGGTACTCATAGTATGGGCAGTTCAGAATCATTTCGTTTGCCAAATCAATCAGATACAGGTGATGGTAACTCGGTTGATATACAAGTGGAACGAAACTTGTATACACAGAATGCTATGGAGTATCAGGCCAGCTTGCAATTTTTAAGCGGCAAATTTAAAGGCCTGAACAAAGCTCTCGGTAGTCAAGGATAAAAATTATGAGTTTATATAATGTTTTCGATATTGCAGGTTCGGGTATGAGCGCGCAAAACGTTCGCTTAAATACTACAGCTAGTAATATTTCTAATGCGAATACCATTAGTTCATCTCAAGACAAAACGTACCGAGCGCGCCAACCTGTATTTGCGGCTGAGCTAACAAAAGCTTCAGCATCAGCAAGTAACCAGCAGGGCTCCGCAGTTGGTGTTAAAGTTTTGGGCATTGTTGAAAGCGATGCTCCATTACAAATTGAATATAACCCAAACCATCCAAGTGCGGATGAAAATGGCTATATCTATAAACCCAACGTTAATGTTGTAGAGGAGATGGCAAATATGATTTCTGCCTCTCGTTCTTACCAAACAAACGTGCAAGTTGCTGATGCAGCAAAGCAAATGCTAAGTAAAACACTGTTGCTAGGGCAGCGGTAACTGAGGGTAGGTTATGAGTAACGATATTAGTACATCTTCATCCTATTTAGATTCTCTGCGCTGGCAAGAATCGCAAGTAGCGACCAGCGACAATGAGAGTGATGCGTTAACACAAGAAGATTTTTTCTCTTTGTTAACTCAGCAATTATCGTTTCAAGATCCCAGCAACCCTGCGGATAACGATCAAATGATTGCACAAATGACGAGCTTCACAATGGCTCAAGGTATTAGTGATTTGAATTCAAATTTTGATACGTTGGCTACTTCGATGACATCGAACTCAGCCCTGCAAGCTTCAACGCTTGTAGGTAAGCAGGCTTTACTTGAGTCAAATACTGTCGATTTAAATGAATCAGGTGATGCTAAAGGGTCTATCGTTGCCGAAAGTGCAGTTGAAAGCTTAACGCTTAGTGTAACTGATGCTTCTGGACAGTTAGTGAGAACAATTGATATGGGTTCCCAGGCTGCCGGCGCTGTTCGCTTTGTTTGGGATGGTAATAATGAAAGCGGTGAGCGTTTGCCTGAAGGCGAATACACGTTATCGGCACAAGGTAGTACCAATGGTCAGTTTTCTAGCTTGCCTATTGCAACTTTCAAAAATATTGAAAGTGTAAACATTAACGGATCAAGCGGCATCATTGTTAACACCAAAGAAGGTGCGGTTAGGTTAACCGACATTGCAGAGATTGCGTAACAAATTTAATATTTCTTGCCTGCCAGCAGGCCACAGATTAACAGGTTAGAGGTGAACTATGAGCTTCAATATTGCATTAACCGGCCTAGCTGCCGCACAAAAAGATTTAGACGTAACTGCAAATAATATTGCAAACGTGAATACAACAGGTTTTAAAGAGTCGCGCGCTGAGTTTGCTGATGTGTATGCATCGTCAGTATTTAGCTCTGGTAAAACTAAAAATGGTGATGGTGTTCAAACCGCTATGGTTGCACAGCAGTTTCATCAAGGCTCACTGCAATTTACAAATAACTCACTTGATTTAGCGATCACTGGTGAAGGTTATTTCGCGATGAGTGAAGACTTAGGTTCTCAAGATTTTTCATATACTCGTGCAGGTGCATTCAAATTAAATGAAGATAATTTTGTAGTAGATGCTAAAGGTAATTTTTTACAAGGTTTCCCTGTTGATGAAGCTACAGGTGCCACTACATCAGTAAGTTTGAGTACTTCATCACCATTACAAATACCGGATTCGTCTGGTTCTCCTCGCGCAACAAGTAAAGTGTATTCATCATTTAACTTAGATTCACGAGAAACTCAACCCACAGTTGATACTTTCGATTCAAATACAAGTGCTTCTTATAATAGTTCTACATCAACTACAGTGTATGACTCATTAGGTGAGCCACATGTTTTACAGCTGTTCTTTGTAAAGCAAGACCCAGAAAATACACCAAACGAATGGGACGTTTACGCAACTTTAGACGGGAAAAATTTTGGGACAGATGGAGTTGAAACAGTCGCAGGTTCACATACCCCTATAGATACTTTTGAATTTACATCAGCAGGTTTGCCTGATGTTGAATTACCAGCTATAACGTTCCCTGATATAGACCTAGCTTCTGATGCGACTACAGGTTTGACTTCTCTTTTAACTAATGGTGCAAGTTTTCCTGATAAAGTGTCAGTCAGTTGGCGTGATGAAGCGGGAACAAGTAATAAAGTACCTACCCAGTTTGCAGGTAACTTTGAAGTAAAAGCACTTGAGCAAGA
The DNA here is from genome assembly GCF_015864705.1 of Pseudoalteromonas sp. NGC95. Taxonomy (NCBI): domain Bacteria; kingdom Pseudomonadati; phylum Pseudomonadota; class Gammaproteobacteria; order Alteromonadales; family Pseudoalteromonadaceae; genus Pseudoalteromonas; species Pseudoalteromonas sp. NGC95. The sequence continues at coordinate 232,360 of NZ_JADYWR010000005.1, read as the reverse complement.
TGGCGCTACCGTTGGCCGTTTAGCCGGGATTGACATTGGTACTGATGGTAAGGTAGTTGCGTCTTACAGTAATGGTGACTCAACTTTTTTAGGTCAAGTTGCTATGGTACGCTTTTCTAACTCACAAGGCTTACAGCAAGTAGGTGATACTGCTTGGAAAAAAAGTTTAACATCGGGTGATCCCATTGCAGGTGAGCCAGGATCAGGTACTTTAGGATCGATAAACTCATCAGCACTTGAGCAATCAAATACTAACCTTACAAACGAGCTTGTAGACTTAATTACTGCACAGCGTAATTACCAAGCAAACTCACGTGCGCTTGAAGTTAACTCAACTATTCAGCAAAGTATTTTGCAGATTCGATAAGCTAAACCCTATTAAATATATTAGGCTGCATTTTTGCAGCCTTTTTTATAAGTCCTCTTTGCAAGCCCTTCTAAATACCTCTCAATGTTGCGTCAAATTTAATCTGGCATCTATTTTGCATTTGTAAGTTCAGAGATTTTTTATGTGAGTCGATACTATGGACAAAATGGTCTACATTGCGGCCTCTGGCGCTAAGCAAAGCCTACAAGGGCTTGCTTTAAAAGCCAATAATTTGGCAAATGCAAATACAACGGGTTTTAAAGCTGACTTTGCGCAGGCGCGTTCTATGCAAGCGTTTGGCGAAGGTTTGCCTACACGAGTATTTTCAATGCAAGAGCGTCCGGGTTCTAACATGGTATCGGGTGGCATTGTTCAAACCGGGCGAGACTTAGATATCGCGATGAGCGATAACGCATGGCTTGCTGTGCAAGATGCCTCCGGTAATGAAGCTTACACAAAAGTGGGTACGTTAAACGTTACTGCTCAAGGCATGCTCGTAACCAGCCATGGTCGTCAAGTTATTGGCGAAGGGGGACCTGTTATTTTACCCGTCCCAGTCGAAAAAATAGGGTTTAGCCAAGATGGCGCTATTCAAGTTCGACCACAAGGCGCTCCCGCTAACTTTTTAGAAGAAATAGACACGCTTAGAGTGGTAGAAGCAAATAGCTCACAGCTCGAAAAAGGTAACGATGGTTTATTTAGACCAAAAGCAAATGTAACAGTAGATACCTCTGCCAATGTAAAAGTTTTAAGTGGTTCGCTTGAAATGTCGAATGTGAACCCTGTTCACGAAATGGTCGACATGATAAGCCACCAGCGCCAATTTGAATTACAAGTGAAATTAATGAAAACAGCTGAAGAAATTGACGAGCGTCAAGATCAGTTATTACGCATAGTTTAACTTTAAAATGAGGACACGATTATGAATCCAGCATTGTGGATCAGTAAAACTGGGCTAGACGCTCAACAAACCGATATATCGGTTATCTCAAATAATTTAGCGAATGCGAGTACCGTAGGTTACAAAAAAAGCCGCGCTATATTTGAAGATTTACTTTATCAAAATATTAATCAACCAGGTGGTCGTTCATCGCAAGATACCGAAATGCCATCGGGCTTAATGTTAGGTGCGGGAGCTAAAGTTGTAGCTAACCAAAAAGAGTTTACGCAAGGCAACATGCTAACCACCGAAAACTCACTAGATTGGATGATTTCTGGTGAAGGTTTTTTTGAAGTACTGCAACCAGATGGCAATATTGCTTACTCGCGCAATGGTCAGTTTACTACCGATGGCGATGGACGCATTGTAACATCGGGCGCAGGTTACGTTATTCAGCCAGAAATGAATGTACCTGATGACGCGCAATCAATTACGGTTTCGCAAGACGGTGAAGTATCTGTGCGTGTTGCAGGCCAAGCCGATAACGTGGTCATTGGTCAGCTTACTATTAGTGATTTTATTAATCCGTCGGGTCTTGAGCCAATCGGTCAAAATCTTTATACCGAAACCGCTGTAAGTGGTGCGCCGGTACAAGGTAATCCTGGTGTTGAAGGGTTAGGTAGCATTATTCAAGGCTCGCTCGAAACATCAAACGTAAATGTAACTGAAGAGCTCGTAAATCTAATCGAAACTCAGCGTATTTACGAAATGAACTCAAAAGTAATTTCGGCCGTTGACGAAATGATGAGTTATATCAATCAACAGCTTTAATAGAGTAGGGGGAATTATGCGTAATATTATTTTATTTGCAGCGGGCACATTATTTTTAAGTGGCTGTATGTCTACGCAAAATAGTGAGGTAGTGCAGGACGACCCTTACTACGCACCTATGTACCCCGAGCCTATTTTAGAGCCGCTGGTAGCTACAGGTTCATTGTTTAATACTCATACATCAAACGACTTATATTCTGATAAAAAAGCGCTACGTACTGGCGATATAATTACGGTTAAACTGCAAGAGTCTACTCAAGCAACAAAGGCCGCTAAAACAGAAACAGACAAAGAAACTGACGCAAGCTTAGACCCAGTGATTGGATTAGGTGGTCTACCAGTAAATATAGGTGGCGATAGCATTCAGTTTGGTATTGGTAGTGATTCGTCGTTTACGGGTGATTCAAAATCAAACCAGTCAAACAGCTTAGTAGGCGATATTTCGGTAAATGTAATGCGTGTTTTACCTAACGGTAATTTAGTTATACGCGGCGAAAAATGGCTAACGCTTAATACCGGCGAAGAGTTTATTCGTCTAGAAGGGCTAGTACGCCCTCAAGACGTAAGCGCCGATAATACGGTTGAATCAAACCGTATTGCTAATGCACGTATTCAATACTCAGGTAAAGGGCAAACGCAAGAAGCGCAAAGTCCTGGTTGGCTTACACGTTTCTTTAGCAGTTCGCTGTTTCCATTTTAGAGGGTAACAACATGAATAGCCTTAAAGCTTTATGTTTAGTTGTGTTATTAGGTTGGCAGTTTACTGCCAGTGCTGAGCGCATAAAAGATGTGTCTATGGTTGAAGGCGTACGCTCTAACCAATTAGTTGGTTATGGCTTAGTGGTTGGTTTACCGGGCACTGGCGAGCAAAACTCATACACACAACAAAGTTTTAGAGGCATGTTGAACAGCTTTGGTATTACGCTACCTTCAACTCAAAGTCCTAAAATTAAAAATGTTGCCGCTGTTGCTGTGCATGCAGAATTACCTGCATTTAGAAAGCCCGGGCAAACAATAGATATTACGGTTTCTTCCATTGGTAGTGCAGGCAGTTTACGTGGTGGCACTTTACTACAAACTTTTTTAAAGGGTGTAGACGGTAACGTGTATGCAATTGCACAAGGTAGCTTAATTGTCGGTGGCTTAGGGGCACAAGGCCTTGATGGTAGTAAGGTTGTAATTAACACCCCTACAGTTGGTCGTATACCAAATGGCGCAACAGTTGAACGCACTGTAGAAAGCCCATTTATGCAAGGCGATTACATTACCTTCAACCTAAACCGCCCAGACTTTACAACGGCAAAACGCCTAGAAAAAACAATTAATGACCTAGTTGGCCCAAATAGCGCACAAGCAATTGATTCTGTTTCTATCCGTGTTATTGCACCACGCGATGCATCCCAGCGTGTATCGTACTTATCGACACTCGAAAACTTAGAATTTAAGCCAGCTGATATGGCCGCTAAAATTATAGTTAACTCGCGTACCGGTACAATTGTCATTGGCAAAAACGTTAAACTTCAGCCTGCGGCTATAACTCATGGTGGCTTAACAGTAACAATTGCAGAGCAACAAAATGTGTCGCAACCAAACCCGCTAGCAAACGGTGACACCGTTGTTACTCAGCAAAGTATTATTGATGTAAACCAAGACGACTCGCGCGCCTTTGTATTTAATCCAGGTGTAAGCCTTGACGATTTAGTTCGCGCAATTAACGAAGTAGGCGCAGCGCCTGGTGACTTAATGGCTATTTTAGAAGCACTAAAAGAAGCCGGCGCAATTAACGGGCAGTTAGTTGTTATATAAATAACTCAAGTCAATAAATAACGTATTACTTAAGCTCTATATTTTTGAAACAAGATATAGGGCTTTTTATTTACAGCAACTTAAGTTTATTATTTTTATCTTCCTCGTTTTATCGGTAGTGGCTCAATTTTTGCATTTTTAACTGCATTATTCATTTTGTGTCAAAAAGCCGATGGAAACTAATCACCTCGATAAACAAAACTTTTTTGATTTAGGCAACTTAGATTCACTTCGTAAAGAAGCCTTAACCAGTGGCGATGCATCAACTGATGCTTCTAAAGCTGCGCTTAAAAAAGCGGCCGCACAATTTGAAGCTATTTTTACGCAAATGCTGCTCAAAGGAATGCGCAAAGCTAACGAAGCATTTGAAGACAAAGACAGCCCATTTAATTCAAGTGGCGTAAAGTTTTTTGAAGAAATGCACGACCAGCAACTTTCAACAGAGCTTTCTTCAAATGGCTCGTTAGGCCTTGCCGATTTAATTGTTCAGCAGTTATCGCCTGAGTCTAAAAACTTTATGCCAGGCTCTGTACTTAGAACAACCAACGATATTTTCAGCGATACACAAGTGGGATCTGCTCTTCCTCATGAGCAAAAAAATAAGCAACCCGATCTTATCGTTAATAACACTAAAGCCGATATTGCTGAGCCTAAAGTCGATACTGCAGAGTCTAAAATCGATAGCCCAACATTTAAAAATGCAGAAGAGTTTGTAAGTTCAGTGTGGGAACACGCTAAAACTGCAGCGCAAAAAATTGGTTTAAACCCAGCGGTAATGGTTGCACAAGCGGCACTTGAAACCGGTTGGGGTAAGCACATTATTAATAGAAGTGACGGTGGTAGCTCAAATAACTTATTTAATATTAAGTCAGATAAAAGCTGGGAAGGCGATAAAGCAAGCAAAGTAACGCTTGAGTTTGAGCAAGGTACACCCGTTAAAAAACAAGCCAGCTTTAGAGCCTACGATTCAATTAAAGATAGCGTGAACGACTTCGTTGATTTTTTAACGCAAAACCCGCGCTACAAAGAAGCATTACAAAATACAGCAAAACCAAATGACTTTTTAGATTCATTACAAAAAGCAGGTTATGCAACCGATCCAAATTATGCCAGCAAAATAAAAAAAGTGCTCAATAGTAGTCAGCTAAAAGACATTGCGGCAAACGTGATCCGCCAAGGAGTAGAGTAACATGTCGTTTAATTTATTAAACATTGCCAGTTCTGGGGTTAGAGCAAGCTCGGAGCTACTGCAAACGACAAGTAAAAATATCGCCAATGTTAATACCGAAGGCTATGTGCGCGAGCGTACAGAGTTTACTACTATGGTTGATAACCAAGTAGGGCGGGGCGAAACATACCGATTATTAAACGAATTTGCTCAGTCACAGCTAAATCGTGATACCTCAAATAAATCGTTTTTCGATCAGTTTATTACTGAGGCTAATCGAGTTGATACTATTTTTTCTGAAGAGTCGAATAATCTATCAACTGGTATTAACTCTTTATTTAATAACGTACAAGAAGCGCTAAATCAGCCGTCGTCTACCGTTGCTCGCTCATTAGTAATGACAGATGCGCAAAGCTTAATTGATCAAATGGATAGGCTTTCTGGCATCGTGCTTGATCAAAAAAGTATAGTGAACGAGCAGCTCGAAATATTTTCAGATGAAGCAAACTCACTCATTCAAAGTATTAGCACGCTAAATCAAAATATTGCAGCCGTTAATGGCACTAATAACGCCGCAGATGCAAGCTCTACCTATAACGAACGCGATAAAGCAATACGCGACTTATCAGAGCTAATAGACATAGAAACGCTTGATGGTCCAAATGGCGAAAAACTCGTTTTTATGGGCACAGGCGAAGCGGTTGTTATGCAAAATGGCGCATTTAACTTATTTTCGATGACGGGGGATCCTGATCCTAATTTTAAAGAATTCACGCTTGATGTTAACGGTGGCAAAGCAGTGCCGCTTGAAGTTGATGTAAGCAAGCTTAAAGGTAAAATTGGCGGTTTACTTGCTTTTAGAGATGACATATTAGTCCCTGCGCAAAACCAAATTGGCCAAATGGGCTTAGCGATAGCTGATGCATTTAACGAACAAAACAAATTGGGTATGGATGCAACAGGCCAGCTAGGTGGTAATATTTTTAATATACCTACCGTTGGCGCTTATGCGTATCAAGCGAATACTGGTGATGCTGGTATGACTGCAACTGTAGAGCCCGGTAAAGGCAGTGAATTACCTGCCAGTGACTTTATTATTACTTATACGAGTGCTGCATCGGTTTCTATTCAACCAGTAGATAATAAAGGCGAGCCGCTAGGTGACCCATCAGTTGCAGATATCCCAGCTGATGGGATCATAAATGCAGACGATATTCGAAATGCAGTCCCTTATCAAGCGGCAACAGCTACAACACCAGAAGTATTAGCAACGGTAAAAGACTCCTTCGGACTACAATTAAATATAGATACAACCAAAACAGGTAACGTGGGAGATCAGTTTCAAATTAAGCTTAATTCTGACTCGGCTTCTAGCATTACGCTTGCAACAGGGCGCGCAGAAGATTTAGCACTAGCATCGCCTATTCGTACTGCTAACAGTATAGATAATATAGGCACCGCTACTATTTCAGTGGGAGAAGTAACAAGCGTGACATCGGGTGGTTTTACCACCGCTCCCGGTTTGACCAATGGCGGTATTACCCTAGTAAAAACAGGCACTGCAAACGAATATCAAATTTCTGATGAAAATAATACGGCAACAACAATTATTATTCCACCGCCAGGTAATAATGTTTTATCTCAAGCAGGAACGCCATACAGCGATTATGGTTTTGATTTTGACATAGAAGGTACACCAGCAACAGGCGACACCTTTACACTTGAGTTTAACGAAGGCGGCTTTGACGATAACCGTAATGGTTTAAAATTAGCTGACTTACAAAATGGCGAATTAGTACGCTTAAACGTAGAAACAACAGCAACGGCCGACAACCATAAAACGTTCAACCAAGCTTATTCAGGGTTAGTGAGTGATATAGGCGTTATAACTGGTCAAGCAATAACAAGCGGTAGTGCGTTTAATGCATTAGCAGAGCAGTCTGAGGCATGGTATGAATCACTATCGGGTGTAAACCTTGATGAAGAGGCCGCAAATTTACTGCGTTTTCAACAATCATACTCAGCATCAGCACAAGTTTTAGCAGCAGCTCAAGAAATTTTTGACACCTTATTAAATGCGGCGAGGTAATTATGCGTTTATCAAATAATTTAATGTACCAAAACAACATAAATAAAATACTCGACAACCAACAAGGTGTTGCCAGCGCTCAAGAGCGAGTAACAACCGGTGAAAAGTATTTAACCACCTCAGAAGCGCCAGCTGCTATTTCGCAAGCTATGCTGTATTCAAATAAAATACAAACTAATGAGCAATACACTAAAAATATTAACCAGCTAAATGGCCGCCTTGAAACTGAAGAAAGCGTATTACAAAGTATAAATAGTAATATTCAACAAGCGCAAGAGCTCACTATTCAGGCGGGTAATGGTGTTTATACTAAAGATGATTTAAAGACGTTTGCATCAGAGCTTAGTGGCATTCAACAAACGTTAGCTAACTTAATGAACACCCGATCAGAAGATGGAAAATTTATATTTTCAGGTTACCAAGACAGCACGCAGCCTTATCAGTTTGATTCTGCAGTGGGTGAATATAGCTATAAAGGCGACCAAGGTCAGCACCAAATTACAATAGCTGAAGGTGTATCAATTAAAGCGAGTGATAACGGCTTTGATACGTTTGAAAAAACAGATGCCAGATTAAATGTACTCGATAATAAAGCAGAAATACCAACAACAACACCTACAAATAATATTACTAAAGGCACTGTTTATGTTGATGGCCAAGCCGAGTTCGATAAGTTCCATCAAGCTCAATACAATGCTGATCCAACGACTCCAGTTTCACCTACAGCAAATACTTTTAGTGTAGTCACAACCGCTGGTGCAACAACAAACGATCCTGATACATACGAAATTTTACAAGATGGCGTGTCGCTTACCCCGCCTCAAACTGGTGAAGTTACAGATGATACAATTGAATTTGCAGGTATGAAAATTCAATTTGAGGGTAGTGCGCCTGGCCAACTCGATTTTAGCCTTGAAAAACCACATAAAGAAAACGTACTCAATACACTGCAATCACTTATTACCGGCCTTAATAATGGCGCACTTGAAGGTGATGACTTTCAGCAAGTACTTGCTGATGGCTTAGTGCAATTACAAAATGCGAGTGAGCAAGTGGTGTTTACCCAATCAAGTTTAGGCGGGCGTATGAACGCGCTTGAAAGAGTAAGCGATTCTAACTTAGCGCTCGACATTCAAAATAAAAGTAATCGTTCTAACTTAGTTGAAGTTGATATGGCAGAAGCTATTAGCGAACTAACCAAACAAGAAACGGCACTGCAAGCATCGCAAGCCACGTTTGGCCGCTTAACTAACCTTTCATTATTCGATTACTTATAAGCAAGTTATAAGCAGATTATAAACAGAAATACTTTGCCGCTTTACCTACTTTAAAGCGGCAATAATTTGCTACAAAGCCGCGGCAAAAAAATGTCACTCTTTTCAAATAACCTCACACCTACTTTTTAACTCAATAAAATCCATTTTTTATAATTAAAAACAAAGAGTTAAAATTGATTTAAAGTTGGCACAGTAAATGCTTTTCTTATTGTAAGAAATTATCGAACAGTGGTTCCTGTTAAATCGTGTTGAACCACACTCTGTTTAAACCTAGGAGATGGTAAAATGGCATTAACAGTAAATACTAATGTGTCGTCACTAAACGCACAACGTAACTTAACTAAATCTGGCGAAGGCTTAGCAACCTCAATGGAGCGCCTAGCTTCTGGTATGCGCATAAATAGTGCTAAAGATGATGCCGCCGGCCTGCAAATTTCTAACCGTTTAACGTCCCAAATAAATGGCCTAGCTGTTGCTCAGCGAAATGCGAATGACGGTATTTCAATGGCTCAAACGGCAGAGGGGGCTTTAAACGAGTCAACTAATATATTACAGCGTATGCGAGAGCTTTCTTTACAATCAGCCAATGGATCTAACTCTTCTGAGGACAGAAACTCGTTACAAAAAGAAGTAGCGGCTTTACAAAAAGAGTTAACACGTATTGCAGATACCACTTCTTTTGGTGGGCAAAAGTTATTAGATGGAACATTCGAAACAAAATCATTCCAAGTTGGTGCCAATGCCAATGAAGTCATTGACGTTACTATTGATGGTTTTAAAGCAACTGATTTAGGAGTTGTAAGCGGGCAGTCAGCAGCCGTACCAGCATTTACTGCAGCTAATATAGGTATTGCAGATGAAACTATTACATTTGGCGTTACAACTGCAGCAGGCTTACAGTCAGTAAGCTTTACTGTTGCTGCTGGAGCGGGTACTGATGATATGATTGACGCAATAAATGAGAATGTTGGCTCTTTAGGTGTTCGTGCACAGTCAGATAGCTCAGGGGGAATTACATTCACGACGACTAATGAAGTAACTGCTTTTGAGACATCTAGTAGTATTGCCGCTGATGCAGGGGCTTTCGCTTCAGCAGTAACTTCAGTAACACCAGGGGGAGCAGATACTGCTACAGGTGGTACTGCGGTTGGCTCAATTAATATTAGTGGAGCTGATGGGACAGGTGCACAAGCAGCACTTGAATCAATTGATGCGGCATTAAAACAAATTGATGATCAACGTGCTGATTTAGGTGCTATTCAAAATCGTTTTGGTCATACAATTAGTAACCTTGCTAACATTCAAGAAAATGTATCTGCATCGCGTAGCCGTATTCAAGATACAGACTTTGCAACAGAAACTGCACAAATGACTAAAAATCAAATACTCCAACAAGCGGGTACGTCAATACTTTCGCAGGCAAACCAAATACCACAAGCAGCCATTAGTTTATTAGGTGGCTAATTATTTAGTTTACTAGTAACTGTTTATACAAACGCACTTCAACTGGAAGTGCGTTTTTTGTTTTTTGAAATAGTAAAAACTATTTGAAATATAAATTAATACGCTATAAAAATTAATAAATAACTACTTTTCATTTTAAAACAACTAATTACATTTAATTAAACAAATAAACCAATTTATTTTTGAAATACTACTAAAGATAATTTATTTCCTGCCGTTAACTTAATCAGTACGGAGCTGAGCATACATTTGTGACAGCTCTTGGTTAAATTAAAATAGCAACATTACGAAAGTAATCAGGAGTTTTATTATGATTTCAGTAAATACAAATGTATCTTCACTAAACGCTCAACGTAACTTGTCTCAATCAGGTTCTGACCTTGCAACATCAATGGAACGCCTATCATCGGGTATGCGTATCAACAGTGCAAAAGATGATGCCGCTGGCATGCAAATTTCAAACCGCTTGACATCGCAAATAAATGGTTTAGGTGTAGCACAGCGTAATGCCAACGATGGTATTTCAATGGCGCAAACAGCTGAAGGTGCTATGAGTGAATCGACTAATATTTTACAACGCATGCGTGAGCTTGCTTTGCAATCTGCAAATGGCTCAAACTCCGCTGACGATAGAGAATCGTTACAAAAAGAAGTTGTTGCTCTGCAATTCGAGTTAACTCGAATTGCAGAAACTACTTCCTTCGGTGGGCAGCAGTTGCTTGATGGTAATTTCGGTACAAAGTCTTTTCAAGTTGGCTCTAATGCTAATGAAACAATTGAGATGGAACTTACCAGTATGAAAGCCTCTGATTTAGGTGTTGTGAGTGGTAGAAGTGTTACTGCTCTTGCTGGTTTTGATGCTGCTAATATAGGTACTGCAGCCGAAACTATAACGTTTGAAGTAACTGATGCAGATGGAACAAAGTCAGTTAGTTTTGATGTAGGTGCTGGTGCGGGTACCGATGATATGATTGATGCCATAAATGAAAATGTAGGTTCTTTAGGGGTTCGTGCACAATCAGATGGCTCAGGTTCAATTACATTTACTACAACAAATGAGGTATCAGGCTTTACTGCAGGCAGCTCTGTTCCTGCTGATGGAGGTACTTTTTCTACAACTGCCGGTGCTGCAACAGTGGGTGGGTTAGACTCAGCTTCAGGTGGTACCGCTGTAGGCTCAATTGATATCAGTGGAACTGATGGAGCAGGTGCGCAGGCAGCGCTTGAATCTATTGATGCTGCGCTGAAACAGGTAGATGAGCAACGTGCTGATTTAGGTGCATTACAAAACCGTTTTGGTCATACGATTAGTAACCTTGCGAATATTCAAGAAAATGTATCTGCGTCACGTAGCCGTATTCAAGATACTGACTTTGCAACAGAAACTGCAGAAATGACTAAAAACCAAATTTTACAACAAGCAGGTACGTCAATTTTGTCGCAAGCGAACCAGTTACCACAAGCAGCACTTAGCTTATTAGGTTAATAAGCTAAAGCAATAGCTTATTGGTTAGCTAGCTAGTACATAAAGTCAGTATTAGTTTTACAAAAAAAGGAGGTGGCTTTAGCTACCTCCTTTTGTGGTTTAAGAATATAAACTAAGCTATTGTTGGTTTAATTAAATGAAAAATAGGAATCTGTTATGAATACAATTACTTCAAACGCAGAGGTTACAATATCACCGACTCCTACTGCTGGTGATAATAAGCAAGTAGGGCAAGCTGCTCACTCTTTAACTGAGCGATCGGTTGATGATGTAAAGCAGGTGGATGCACAAAATCAACAAAAGTTACAGCAAAATCAATACAACAATAATAACCAAGATGAAAAAGCTCAGCCGTTAGAGCGCGAACAGCTAGAACAAATGGCGCAACAATTGCAGGACTTTATGGGCGAAATGAACCGAAGTTTGCAATTTAAAGTTGATGAAGATTCAGGTCGCGATGTCATTAAAGTGCTAGATAAAAACAGCGGTGAAGTTATTAAGCAATATCCATCTGAGGAAGTATTGAGCTTAGTTTCTAAATTGTCAGAGTCGGCAGGTATTTTAATTGATCAAACAGTTTAGTCGGTAGTTTGAATTACTAATACTAAGTTAGTTTATTTTTGAGTATTTAAAGAGGTAAGGTATGTCTATTACATTTAATGGGTTAGGTTCTGGGTTAGCAGTGTCAGATATCGTCGATGCACTAGTTAATGCTGAACAAGCACCCGCTGAAGCTCGCTTAAATACTACAGAAAGTAAGTTAACTACGGATATTTCAGCTGTTGGCGCACTCAAGTCTGCGCTCGAAAAAGTACAAACATCAATGGAAGCACTAGGTGATAGTGATAACTATCAAAAGCGAACAGCATCTGGCAATGATGATTTTATATCAATTAGTTCAGATAAAGACGCTCAGCCTGGTAGCTACAACGTAAAAGTAGACGCATTAGCACAAGCTCACAAATTATCTTCCCCTGCATTTGCAGCTGACGAGTCAATTGGAGCTGGCGTAATTACAATCGGTTCTGGTGCAAATAGTTTTTCTACGGTTTTATCGGCTACAAACACTTTAGAAGATTTACGAGACCAAATTAATAACGGTCCTTTTACTGGCAGTGATAGTAATGATTCTGTAGTTGCAACTATAATAACCAGTGATACCGGTCAGCATTTAGTGCTTACCAGTAAAGAAACGGGCGAAGACAACGCAATTACAATTACCGTACAAGACGATGACGGTAATAATACTGATACAGGTGGCCTATCTAGGTTAGCTTATGATGTATCAGACGCAAACCCAGCTAATCATACAACTAACCTAACGCAAGTTAATGCTGCACAAAATGCACAAATAACGATTGATGGCACGTTAACTGTATCAAGCAATACCAATGAATTTACTAATGTGATTGATGGCGTGGATATTACCGCTAAAAAGTTGCATGCCACTGACGACGACTTAAGTGATATATCGGTTACCGAAAACAACAATAATATTAAAACAGGCTTAAATAGTTTTATTGAAAGCTATAACGAACTGTTAGAGCTTAGTAATAACTTAGGTGCATCGAGTGCGGATGGCGCAGGCGTTATGGCGGGGGATTCACTACTTCGTGGTGTTATGTCAAAGTTACGTAGTGAAATCACCGAGTCAGTTGACTTAGGTGATGGTAACTCATTATCGCTTTCGCAGTTAGGAATAGAAACAGACCGCTATGGTGTTTTAACCCTAAATACAGAAACACTGGATGAGCAAATAGACGCTAACGTAAATCTAGTGCAACAGTTTTTTGTAGGCGATGACGATGATGGCTTTGCACAGTCGTTTGATGACCTAATGAGCTTTTATACAGATTCTGACGGCATCATACAAAACCGAATAGATAGTAAAACAAATCAACTAGATGATTTAGATGATGATCGCTTGGACCTTGCCAGTAAAATGGAGTCGCTATCGTCTCGCTTATATGCTCAATATAATGCGATGGATTTATTAGTGGCGAGCCTCAATAACACCAGTAGTTATGTTCAAGCTCAATTAGAGAATATGCCAGGCGTAGTTAGGCAATCAAATTAATAGCTGAGTTAAAGGTATTATAGATTTAATAAAAAACCGCTAAGTTTAAATTTAGCGGTTTTTTGTGTGTATTATTCTTTGATTCAAATAGTAAGCTATAGTCATGTATTTAGTTAGCATAAAGGTAGTTTATTAGGTCTGTTTACTAGGTGTTTTTATAAGCTTTTATCGCCTTTCCTGACTTTTTATGTTTAATAATAGCTTTAGATGACTCGTTTTTTGCACTATTCGCTTTTACTAAAATAGTATTAATACGAAGCTGAATTAATTCTAATTGCTCTGCGCTTGGACCTTCGCTACTTTCGCACCATTGCTTTAGTTTAGCATTTAAAGTGTCTAAAAAAAGCTTAGCTTCGTCTGCGTTATTTTCATTTACTAATACTTCAATATTTTTGAGCAACGTTTGTATGAGCTCAGAGTAGTTCGTTAGTGGCTCTGAAGATGTTGGCGATTCCATAATTTAAATTAAACTGCAGGGTTTCGTTGATCTAGCGGAATGTTATCCCAGCCTTCTTTAATTTCTTTAACAATACTTGATACTTCAATAATTGCTTCAATATCGTTGTTTATGTTCGCTTGCGTTAAACGGCGTTGGCAGTAATCGTAAAGTGCCAATAAATTGTTAGAAATACTAGGGTCTTGTTCTACTTCTAAATTAAGTGCGTCTTGCAGTGCACCAAATAATAAAACACAGGCTGAAATGTTTTCACCCTTCTTTTGTATTTCTTTGCGCTCAATAAACCCTTTTGTTGCTGCTAAGCGACCGATAATATTACTGAATATAAGGTTTATTTGTTCGTAAGGAGCCATTTCGGCAATACTACTAGCACGAACTTGACCGTATTTTTTTACTGAGACATGAGCCATGGGAAAATCCTAAAATTTAAAACGATAAAATTATGTGAAAGCTATTATAAAAACTTATATAAAAAATCAATAAAGCTTTTATACTTTTATAAAAACAAAGCAATATTAATGCCAAGCATTTTCACTTATTTATGTATCGGCATTTGTAACTTCAACTTAAATTTATAATTGAGTTTATTTACTAACAATAGCATTTTTATAGCCGAGTAAATTAATTTTTAGGGCTAAGTTATAGTTAGGTAATAGTTAAGTAATGACTGAGTTAAAACTATAACCCATACTTAATAATTAACTATTAAGTATGATTGACTTAACTAGCCCGTCTGTTTTTTGGCGTTTATGTCAAAAAACTGCCGCTATCGCTTGCATCCATGCTGAACTGGCTTACAATTTAACTAATTATACAAATTAGTGAAAGTACGGCTCGCTAAATATGATCTTGATTTTAGATAATAATAACAACCGCGCAATAGGATTAAATGCTTCACTTAGCTTTATTGGTGAAGCTTCTGAGCTATTAAGCGAAGAAAGCTTTGAGCAAGAGTGCAAAAAATATCAGCAACAAGAATGCATGATTATTTTAGGAGCGTTGCAATCACTTGACCACGAAAGCTTAATTAAACGCTATCCAACTCTACCGTTTTTATTAATTGGCGAAACGCTAAAACCACTATTAAGTATCGCTAATGTGGTGGGGCTTATTTGCGAGCCATTTAATCACGAAGTGACAACTCAGTTACTTCATGATTGCCAGCAGTATCAACGTATGCTGCCTAATGAACATAAGCATACTAAACCACATAAAACCTTTGACGGGCTAGTTGGTGAAACAGAGGCCGTAAAAGATGTTCGCTTTTTAATTGAACAAGTGGCAAAAACCGACGCTAATGTTTTAATTTTAGGTGAATCAGGTACTGGTAAAGAAGTGGTTGCCCGTAATGTACACCTGCTTTCAAAGCGTATTAATGGACCGTTTGTACCGGTTAACTGTGGTGCTATTCCGGCTGAACTGCTCGAAAGTGAACTATTTGGCCACGAAAAAGGCGCGTTTACTGGTGCTATATCGGCTCGTAAAGGGCGGTTTGAACTAGCTCAAGGTGGGACGCTATTTTTAGATGAAATAGGCGATATGCCACTGCAAATGCAAGTTAAGTTGCTGCGAGTATTGCAAGAGCGCAGCTACGAACGTGTTGGTGGTACAAAGGCTATTCAGGCTGATGTACGCGTTATTGCAGCCACACATCGTAATCTTGAAACAATGATTGAAGAGGGGAGTTTTAGGGAAGATTTATATTACCGCTTAAATGTATTTCCTATCGAAAACCCATCGCTGAGTGAACGTGCTGATGATATTCCGCTGCTTTTAAAAGAGTTAATGCGCCGTGTTAACGACCAGACTGGTTCTACCGCTAAGTTTACAGAGCGCGCAGTTGAGAGCTTAAAAGAACATGCCTGGCCTGGTAATATTCGTGAGCTTGCTAACTTAGTGGAACGTATGGTTATTATGTTTCCTGAAAAAGTGGTTGATATTCCTGATTTACCTAACAAATATCGTTACATTGAAGTTGAAGCCTACGAGCCAGAATACCCTGAAGAGTTAATGGAAAAAGACGCCTTTAACGACATATTTAGCACAGGCTTTAGCGATTACGAAAGTGAGCCAGACGCTGAGTTTAGCCAAACGGGTAGTGGGCTATTGCCAGATGATGGTATTGAACTTAAAGATTATTTAGCAGAGCTTGAAATTAGCTTAATTACCCAAGCCTTAGAGCGCTATGATTACGTTGTAGCTCGCGCTGCAGAAATATTGGGTGTTCGCAGAACCACACTCGTTGAGAAAATGAAAAAGTATAATCTCTCAAGAGATTAAGGTTTAAAAGCAGCTGTCAGTGTTTAGTTATAAATTGGCCAAACACAGTAGATAAATAACCCCTCGTTTTGTAGGTGCGGTTTTATACCGCACTTTACTTCAAAAATATTAGCAAGAGCGCGAAGTAAATTCGCACCTACACGGTTTTTACTTTTGTTGTAGACGCTAGACTTGCTCGCGTGAAAAGCGTAGCTTTTAATCATTTAAATAAAACGCTATTTCACAAAGAGAAAAAACGAGGCTAAATGAGAAGCCATTGTCAACTTACGCGTTACAGGCTCCTTCTCTAAAGCGCAGCGTCTCTTAACCTCTTTGTGAACAAATCACTTTTATGGTTATAAATCACTTACCCACTTAAAGCCTTAATAATTTCTTCTTTTCTAAAACAATCATTACTGTGATCGTTAACCATACCGCAGGCCTGCATATGAGCGTAAACCGTTGTAGGGCCTAAAAACTTAAAACCCCGTTTTTTTAAATCTTTCGCAAATGCGGTTGATGCCTCTGTAATTGCTGGGTAGTCCTCAACGTTATTTAAATTACTTATAATCGGCTTATTACCCACAAACTGCCATTGGTAGTTACTAAAACTTCCAAATTCTTCTTGTATTTCTATAAAGCGCTTTGCGTTGTTAACAGTTGCCGAAATTTTTAAGCGATTGCGCACAATCCCTTCATTAAGCATTAGTCTCTCAACGTCATCTTGTGTGAATTGTGCCACTTTCTTTACATCAAAATTAGCAAATGCTTTTTTGTAACCGCTGCGTTTTTTTAAAATTGTGTACCAGCTTAAGCCGGCTTGCGCGGATTCAAGAGTGATAAATTCAAACAGCTTTGTATCATCGTAAAGGGGGACGCCCCATTCTTCATCATGGTAAATAACGTAGTCGGGTTTAGTGGTGTCGAGCCACGGGCAACGGCACTTTATTTGCTCACTCATTATTATTCCTTTTTGTGTGCGTCATTTTTATGTCGCTCAAATTATTGATGTAACTTAATGATAAGTATGTAAATAAATTTTGGTATAAATCGTGCATTTAGACATGTATCTACATCAATTCGAGATTTGATTATGGCTCTTGCTAGCGTGCTAAAACCACAGTTTTTTTCTGCAAATCAGTATAACCCATGTTTACTTCAAGAGGAGTACATTGGTGAATTAAGCGATCTGCGCAAGCAAGCAAGTTGGCTTTCGCATTTGGTTGATACCATGCCAGCAGGCGTGGTTGTACTTGATGGCAAAGGGTTGATTGCAAAAGCGAATCAAATAGCGATTGATATGCTTGGCGAGCCACTTGAAGGCGAACGCTGGTTTAATGTTATTCAGCGCTCTTTTAGGCCACATCAAGATGATGGTCACGAAGTGTCTTTAAAAGACGGGCGCCTAATAAAGCTTGATATTACTGCTTTAGCACCAGAGCCTGGGCAACTTATTTTAATGACGGATTTAACCGAAACTCGCCGTTTACAAAAACGTGTTGCACATATGCAGCGATTAAGCGCGCTGGGTAAAATGGTTGCGTCACTGGCGCATCAAGTCCGTACACCGCTCTCAGCCGCTATGCTGTACGCTGCTAATTTAGGATCAAAGCGCTTACCCGAAGCATCTCGCGATAACTTTCAAACAAAGTTAATGTCGCGTTTAAAAGATTTAGAAACTCAAGTAAACGACATGCTGTTATTTGCCAAAAGTGGCGATCAGCAAGTTGTTGAGCAAGTTTCAATGCAGCAGCTTTTAACAGAAGTTAAAGCGGGCGCTGATGCGATGGTTGCACTTAATGAAAGTGAACTGGATGTAAGCTTACCAGAGCCAGATATACAAATAGTCGGTAATAAAACGGCATTGGCCAGTGCTATTCAAAATCTTGTGCACAATAGTATTCAAGTTATTGGCGGCGGCGCAAAAGTAAAAATAAGTGCACAAAGAGATTTAAAAGATTTAGATATGGTTCGTATTAGTGTGAGCGACAATGGCCCAGGTGTTGATTTAAGCCAAAGCGATAAAATTTTTGAACCATTTTTTACTACCAAAAGTCAGGGCACAGGTTTAGGGCTTGCTGTAGTGAGTTCGGTGGCTAGTGCGCACCAAGGCCGTGTTGATGTGACTAATAATACGCAGGGTGGTGCCTGCTTTAGCTTGTTACTGCCTATTAAGGCAACATCTAAACTAGAGGGGGCATTATGAGTAACACTATTTTAGTTGTTGAAGATGACGCAGGGCTTCGTGAAGCCTTAATAGATACCCTTGAAATGTCGGGTATTGAATGTGTTGCAGCTAACAGTGCTGAGCAAGCAATGATATTGCTTAAAAAAGATCAATTTTCGCTTGTTGTAAGCGACGTGCAAATGGGCGCAATGAGTGGCCTTGATTTACTACGCAGTATTAAATTAAACCACCCTGATTTACCTGTATTGATGATGACGGCGTATGCCACAATTGACGATGCGGTAGAAGCCATGCGTCTAGGTGCAATTGACTACATGGCTAAACCATTTGCACCTGAAGTGCTGTTAAATATGGTGAGCCGTTATTTGCCTGAAAAAGCAAAAGAAACCGACGGACCTATCGTTGCCGACCCAACTAGTATTCAATTATTGGAGCTTGCGAGTAAAGTAGCACGCTCTGATGCAAGTGTGATGGTACTTGGCCCAAGTGGTTCGGGTAAGGAAGTACTTGCTCGTTATATTCATGATAAGTCGAGCCGATGTAATGAGCCATTTGTGGCGATTAACTGCGCGGCGATTCCCGAAAATATGCTCGAAGCCACGTTATTTGGTTACGAAAAAGGAGCTTTTACGGGCGCGATTCAAGCATGTCCGGGTAAGTTTGAGCAAGCACAGGGCGGCACTATTTTACTTGATGAAATTACTGAGATGGACTTAGGGCTACAAGCTAAGCTGTTACGCGTACTGCAAGAGCGTGAAGTTGAGCGTTTAGGGGGTCGTAAAACAATTCAGCTCGATGTACGTATTTTGGCAACCAGTAATCGTGATTTAAAAGAAGCCGTGTCTGAAAATCAGTTTAGAGAGGATTTATATTACAGGCTTAATGTTTTTCCACTAATGTGGCGTCCATTGTGCCAACGCCCTGGCGATATTATTGTATTGGCTAAGCATTTAATTGAGCGCCATATAAGTAAAAGCAAAGAGCCTATGGCGTATTTAGATAAAGCTGCCGAGCAAAAGTTACTGGCTCACGCGTGGCCTGGTAATGTGCGCGAGCTTGATAACGTTATACAGCGTGCACTTATACTGCGAAGTGGCGATACAATAAACGAGCATGCTATTTTTATCGAAAACTTAGTATCTAATAACTTTGTTATGGAGCCATCATTGGCACCAGCGCAAACAGTATCGCCAACAGAATTAGCTCACGCAGATAAAGGCGTTGATAAAAGCACGCTAAGCTCTGCATATTATGATGAAAAATCGCATGCCGAGGATGAGCCCAAACAAGGTTTACTTGCGGCGGATACCGGTAGCTATAAAGATGAGCTTAAAGACAAAGAGCATCGCATTATTTTAGAAACCCTTGCACGTTGCCAAGGCAAGCGTAAAGACGTTGCCGAAACGTTGGGAATAAGCCCACGAACTTTACGTTATAAACTAGCGCAAATGCGCGATTTAGGTATTTCACTTCCTGCATAACCTCCTATAAACCCTAAGTTTGCGCTACGAACTTAGGGTTGTCAAAACTCTGACTAACACAAATTAAAGTTAACCTATTGTATTTTAATGATTAATTATTTGGCATGCTTTGTGCTTTATTACTTGTAAGAGTTCACTGCGTGTCAGAGATAAATTATGAAAATTCAAAACAGTGCTGTATTTCAAGAAATGCAATCAATGGCTTTAGAAGCCGGCCGTAATAATCAAATAAATAAATTGCCGACTCAAGTTCAACCTACTTCTACTTCCCAGTTTGGCGACATGCTAAGTGATGCACTAAATTCAGTGCATGGATTACAACAAGATGCCGCTCAAAAAGTAACAGCAGTTGAGATGGGGGATCGAAGTGTATCGCTTGCTGAAGCGATGATTGCTTCTCAAAAATCGTCAGTTGCTTTTGAGGCTACAGTACAGGTTCGTAATAAACTTGTTGAAGCTTATAAAGAAATCATGAACATGCCTGTTTAATTAGGTAGTGGAGAATTATTGTGGCGCAATCTAACCAATCTACAGACCTAGCACTTGCTGGTGGCGGTATTGACCAAAGTGGTGGTGATGATCAACAAGAACAAAAGTCAGGCTACTTAAGTGCTTTAAATGGTGTTGATGTATTGCGCCAAGTAACATTGGTTATAGCATTGGCTATTTGTTTAGCTATCGCGATTTTCATTATTATTTGGGCTCGTCAGCCAGATATGCGCCCGTTAGGCAAAATGCAAACTGAAGAGCTGATTCAAACGCTCGACTTTTTAGATGCGCAACAAATTGAATATCAACTAGATGGCAATGTTGTATCGGTTGATGAAAGCGAATACCAAAACATTAAATTGTTAATGACCCGCGAAGGGTTAGAGCAAGGCCCTGCATCTGGCTCTGATATAATTATGCAAGATATGGGCTTTGGTGTAAGCCAACGCTTAGAGCGCGAACGCCTAAAACATGGCCGCGAGCAACAACTTGCCCGCACCATTGAAGAGCTTAATAATATTACTCGTGCTAAAGTATTGTTAGCCATTCCTAAAGAAAACGTATTTGCCCGCAGAGAGAAAAAACCATCAGCTACAGTTGTATTAACGCTTAAGCGTGGTCGCTCACTTGACCGTGAAGAAGTAGATTCTGTTGTTGATATGATTGCTTCTGCAGTACAGGGTTTAGAGCCTATGCGAGTTACTGTTACCGATCAAAATGGTCGATTACTAAATTCAGGTTCGCAAAGCTCATTAGCAGCACGCTCTCGTAAAGAATACGATTTAGAACGTAAGCGCGAACAAGAGTACCTTGAAAAAATAGACAGTATTTTAATACCGGTTGTTGGGCTTGCAAACTATACAGCTCAAGTTGATTTGAGTATGGACTTTAGCTCGATTGAGGAAACTCAAAAGCGTTATAACCCAGACCTACCAGCGGTAAGAAGTGAAACCACATTTGAAGAAAATAATATTGGCGGCCTAGCTGTTGGTATTCCAGGTGCGCTTACAAATCAGCCACCGTTAAACTCGAACATTCCTGAGGTTGCAGGGCAAGGTGGTGCAGGCACAGCTACGTCACCAACACGCAGCCACAAAGAAGCCACGCGTAATTATGAACTCGACACTACAATTTCTCATAAGCGCCAGCAAAGTGGTGTAATACGTAGAATAAGCGTATCAGTTGCTGTTGACTACATCGCTAAAGTGGGAGAAAACGGTGAAACAACCATGACTCCACGCTCGGTAGAGGCATTGTCAAATATTCGTCGCTTACTACAAGGTGGTGTAGGTTTTGATATGCAACGTGGTGATGCACTTGAAGTCGTGACAGTGCCGTTTGTACGTGAAGAAACAAATTTAGCAATAGAAGTGCCACTGTGGGAACAAGACTGGTTTATGAAAATAGCCCGCCTTGTATTAGGCGCCTTAGTTATCATTGTATTGATAATGGCAGTAGTAAAACCAATGCTTAAACGCTTAATTTACCCAGACGATACACTAGAAGAATACGACGAAGATGCATTAAGTTCAGGCGTAGATATTGGCGACAACACGCTTGATATGCTAAATAAAGACTTTGATTCTGCTTCGGTTGGTTTCTCAAGTGATGGTACACTGCAGTTACCGGATTTACATGGCGACGAAGACTTACTTAAAGCAATTCGTGCCCTTGTAGCTAACGAACCAGAACTATCATCACAAGTAGTCAAAGCGTGGTTAACAGAAGATGACTGATCAAGAACAAAAACAACTCCCGCCAGCCTTTGATGTTGATAAGCTAGATGGGGTAGATAAAGCCGCTATATTACTTTTGAGTTTATCAGAAGAAGATGCCGCGCAAATCCTTAAACACTTAGAACCTAAACAGGTGCAAAAAGTGGGTATGGCGATGGCTGGGTTACAGGACTTATCACAAGCTAAGATTAGCGCTGTACACAATTTGTTTATAGAACAAATTCAAAGCTTTAGTACCATTGGTTTTCAGTCAGAAGACTTTATTAAAAAAGCGCTTACAGCAGCACTTGGTGAAGACAAAGCCGCTAGCCTTATTGACCAAATTGTTATGGGCTCAGGCGCTAAAGGCTTGGATTCATTAAAATGGATGGACTCTAAACAGGTCGCTAGTATTATTCGCAATGAGCATCCACAAATTCAAACTATTGTATTATCGTACTTAGAGCCAGAACAGTCAGCTGAAATTATTTCTCAGTTTCCTGAAAAAGTACGCTTAGATTTAACCATGCGGATTGCAAACCTTGAAGAAGTTCAGCCTGCAGCACTGCAAGAGCTAAACGAAATAATGGAAAAACAATTTGCCGGCCAAGCAGGTGCGCAAGCTGCTAAAATGGGTGGTTTGAAGGCTGCAGCAGATATTTTAAATTACCTTGATACTAACGTTGAAGGGCAGTTAATGGACTCTATTCGTGAGCATGATGAAGAGATGTCGCAGCAAATTCAAGACTTAATGTTTGTGTTTGAAAACTTAATGGATGTTGAAGACCGTGGTATTCAAGCAATCCTACGAGAAGTACAACAAGACGTACTAATGAAAGCAATTAAGGGTGCTGATGATGCACTTAAAGATAAAATACTAGGTAATATGTCTAAGCGTGCAGCCGAAATGCTTGCTGATGATTTAGAAGCAATGGCACCGGTACGTATAAGTGAGGTAGAAGCGGCGCAAAAAGAGATTTTATCAACAGCGCGTCGTTTATCTGACTCAGGTGAAATTCAGCTGGGCGGCGGCGGTGGCGAGGAGTTCCTGTAAATTATGAGCAAACTCAAAGGACGCACACTTCGGGCTGATGAAGCAGATGAATTATTAAAAAACTGGGCTATTCCGGATGTAGCACCAGATGAGAGTAGCTTTGGCAATCGCTCTACGGCTTACGGCACACCGCTTAGTGAGTTGTACAAAAAAGAATTAGCCGAAGAAATGCCTATTGATGAACCACAAGAACCAGAACTCCCTGCGCTTACGATGGTTGAGCTTGAACGCATTAGACAAGACGCGTACGAAGAAGGCCTTAAACAAGGTCATGAGCAAGGCTACATAGACGGCTTTGAAAAAGGCGTTGGCGAAGGTAAAGAAGCAGGCTACAAAGAAGGCTTAGAACAAGGTAAAACACAAGGTCTTGAAGATGTAAAACCATTAATTGAAGAGCAGTTAACAAGTTTAAAAGCCATTTTAGAGGGGCTAACTGCACCGCTAGATAAAGTGGACGAACAAGCTGAAAAGCAATTAGTACAACTTGCTAGCATGTTGGCGGAAGCTGTTATTTATCAAGAAGTAAAAACATCGCCTGAAGTGATTTTACATACTTTAAAGCAAAGTATTGATTCACTTAATGCGGAGCAAGAAAAAGTACGAATCCATTTAAACCCCGAAGATTTAGAACTCATAAAAGAGAGCTACGGCGAACAAACCATTATTGATAATAACTGGCAATTAATGGCAGAGCCCACTCTTGAACGCGGTGGCTGTGAAGTTAAAACAGCGAAATCGTCACTCGACATGACCCTTAAAACACGTGTCAAAGAAACGTTGGATAGTTTTTTGCATAATAGTGGTATCTAACTATTTTATTGGCGTGTTATGTCAACTCAACGTGCACCTTTAAGCGAACGCTTATCTCAATATCAACAACATATTAAAACCCCGGCGCCTGCTGTGGCAGGTATTTTAACGCGTGTTGTTGGCCTTACCCTTGAGGCTAGAGGTTTACGTGCACCCGTTGGTAGCCAATGTAAAATAGAAACTATGAACGGCTTTGTAGACGCCGAAATAGTCGGTTTTAACGATCAAACTTTGTACTTAATGCCTAACGACCACATCTCTGGTGTATTACCTGGTGCGCGTGTTATTCCTCAAGTAAATAATTTAGGTTTACCTGTAGGGATGAGTTTATTAGGCCGCGTGGTGGATGGTTTAGGGCGACCGCTAGATGGCCTTGGTAAAATTAATGCTGAGCATCACTTAAAGTTTGCGCAAAATACTATAAACCCGCTTTCAAGAAGACCAATCACTAAGCCTATGGATGTAGGTGTGCGTGCTATTAACTCGGTTATCACAGTAGGGCAAGGCCAGCGTATGGGCTTGTTTGCAGGCTCTGGTGTGGGTAAATCAGTACTTCTCGGTATGATGACCCGAGGTAGCGAAGCCGATGTCATTGTTGTTGGCTTAGTGGGGGAGCGTGGCCGCGAAGTAAAAGAGTTTATTGAAGAAATACTCGGTGTAGAAGGGCGCAAACGCTCAGTTGTTGTCGCAGCGCCTGCTGATTCATCACCACTTATGCGTTTAAAAGGCTGTGAGAGCGCCGTAACTATTGCAGAGTATTTTAGAGATCAGGGTTTAAACGTATTATTGTTACTCGATTCGGTAACGCGTTATGCAATGGCGCAACGTGAAATTGCACTTGCTGTTGGCGAGCCGCCCGCTACAAAGGGTTATCCGCCTTCGGTGTTTGCTAAATTACCTGCGCTGGTGGAGCGTGCTGGTAATGGCGGTGAAGGGCAAGGTTCAATTACTGGCTTTTTTACGGTGTTGAGTGAAGGCGATGATATGCAAGATCCTATTGCTGATGCAGCGCGAGCTATATTAGATGGCCACATTGTACTATCGCGTGATTTAGCTGACAGTGGGCACTATCCCGCTATAGATATTGAAAAGTCGATTTCGCGTGTTATGCCTCAAGTTGTTTCTGAGCCGCATATGCAACAAGCCCGAGTGCTTAAACAAGTGTATTCAATGTATCAACAAAACAAAGACATGATTACGTTAGGCGCTTATCAAAAAGGGACCGATCAAATGCTCGACCAAGCTATAAATATGATGCCAAGAGTAAATGCATTTTTACAACAAGGTATGCGAGATGTCATTAGTTACGATGATGGTCTGCAAGGTCTTGCTCAGTTACTAGGACAAGCATAATGGCTAAAAACAAACTCGATTTATTGCTCAAAATTGAAAATGATAAAGAAGAAAATTTGCGCATGAGTTACTTACAAGCTAATCAAAACTTGCAATCGAATCAACAAAAGTTACAAGGTTTAAACAATTTTAGACTTGAATACTCTCAGCAGTTACACCTAAAAGGTAAGTCGGGTTTATCTAGTGCAGGGTTTGGTCAGTACCATGCTTTTATAGCTAAAATTGAAGAGGCAATTCGCCAACAAGCAAGTACCGTAAATACCGCTAAGCAAGTTGTTACTCAACGCAAAACTCTATGGCTTAAGCAGCAAATTAAAGCTAAAGCAGTTGCCAAATTAATCGAAAATCAAAAACTTAAAGCAAATGCGTTAATGGCAAAAAATGAGCAAAAAATGTTAGATGAATTTTCAGCTAATCAGTTTTTTCAACGTCGTAAAGCTTTGTAATTCAGGCACGTTAATTGCTTTGTTACTTAGTGGAATTCAACTTTTGGCGGTATGCGGTGGCATATTGCCGTAATGGTATTAGGTGATTTATGGCGATGAATAACATTTCGTTTTTAGTTTCTTCTGAAAAAGATTCACTGTTAGCTTTTAAAGACAATAGCTTAGCTAATGGCGAAGAAAATTTAGGCGATGAATTTTTAAGTCAGCTAAACGAAGCGCATAACTCTATGGAGCCTTTGCTTAAAGGCAATAAAAATCCCGATGCCGAAAACTCTATTGCCATACCTAAGCATAAACAGCCAGAAGAAAATGAAAATCTGAGCGTAAAGCTAGATGAAGTAATAACTGACGAAGTTACTTTTGTGTCTGTTGAGATGCTTGATCAAATTAATTCAGCACAAGCAATGAGCACTTCGGTCAATAAGCCGTCCGATGCAACTAACAGTTCAGAATCAGAAAATGCAGAGCTAGAAGCTACACAAGCAGAGAATACCGAAATAGAAAACACGGAAATAGAGAATACAGAATTACAAAGCACACCAATAATTGCATCCACTAATATAAGTGATGAAGTATCGACTGAAGAAGCGAATACAGCCAGTGTAGTGCAAAATCCAATTGCAACTAATGTAGACTCTAAAACGGCTAAATTAACTGATTCAAAAAGCGATAACTTTAGCACCCCACCTTTAAATTCGTTACCATTAAATGAAGGCAAGCATCGTAAAAGTGGTGTTGCTGAAGCTATTGAAGGGCCATTAAATTCTATAAATAAAAAGCCCGATGACAGCATTGGGCCCATAGTTGATAATGCTGAATTAGTTTCAATGGATTTAAAGGAGCAGTTAGCTCAAGGGAAACCCGCTGATAAAAACTTAAAAAATATAGTGTTGCCAACACCAGTACCTACGCCAGCAGCTGCATCTGTAGAGACACCTCCTTTAACTGAATCAGAAGCGATACAAGTAAGTTCACAGACATCTGAGATTGAAAAAGGCGCAGCAATAGATACGTTAATGGCTAAAGATGCAAGCTTAATTAAAGCTAATAATGTTATTGCTAGTTTAACACCTGAGCAGCGCTCACAACTTAACGCGCAAGTTAAAGTATTAGAAAATACTGATTCAACAAGTAACGCAACTAGTAGCACTTCAAATCTTAAGCAAATGTTTGCGCAATTTATTACTGATAATGAAGAAGCACAGGGTAGCGTAGCTAAACACTCTTTTAGCGCAGAAATCAATTCACTTAATACAACTGAAAAACAAAGCTTATTAACGCAATTAAACGCTTATATTAAAACAGAGCAGCCTAAAGGCGAGCAATTGGCAGTGCTTAAGCAAACAGTTAATGAATTAAAAGCTTCAATTGAAATAGGACTTGCCGACACAGCTAAATCAGACTCAAAAACGTTTGTAGCGTCAGAAACTCCTAATACAGTATATAATCCACAAAAGTTAAGCTTAAAGACATCGACAAACGAAAGGGCTGATTTAAATAAAGCCGTAACAACCTCAACTAAGAGTGATGATTTATTAAAATCACTTGAAGAATTACAAAAAGATGGCCTTAAAAAAATAACTGCAGAACAAACCCCTGTACGCGTAGCACAAGTATTTACGCAAATTACAGCTGCTTTAAATACTCAGCAAGTGAGCACATTAAGCCAATACGACTCATTAAATTACGAGCAGAACTTACTTGATACCCAAATAATACAAACTCAACAATCACAAAGTACATCGCGAGTTAAGCAAGTAAGTATTGATCCTGGTGTAATGCAGGCAATTAATATTGTTAAAAGTGATGCAGCTAAATTACTGCAAGAGCGCGTTAGCTCAATGCTGAGCATTAATAACAAAGAAGCAGAAATTCGCCTAGATCCTCCCGAAATGGGCAGTATGCAAATACGTATTCGTAGCGATGCAGAACAAGCACATATAAACTTTGTAGTACAAAACCAGCAAGCCAAAGAAGCACTTGAACAATCAATGCCGCGCTTACGTGAAATGCTAGCGCAACAAGGATTAGAGCTTGGTGAAAACACTATTTCTTATGGCCAATCAGGTGGTGAAACTGCTGAGCAAAGTGAGAGTGGAGCCCAAGGTAATTTGGCTAATAATAAGTCAGTTAATGATGAAAACGACGAGCAAGCAAATAACACTGCCCAAAGTTCTCGACAACAAACTTCATCATCAATAGATTACTATGCCTAAGTACTGCTATTATAATAACTAAAACAAGCAAGTACCTTTGCGACTAAAGGAATCATGATGGCTGAAGAAACAAGTTTAGAAATTGAAGAAACCGGTAAAAGTAAAAAGAAACTAATAATAATCATAGTAGCTGTACTACTTATTGCAGGCGGTGCTGCGGGTTACTTTTTTATGTCGGGTTCGGATGCGCCAGTTGAAACCTTAGATGAAGAAGCGGGAATCTCTGCAGAACTGTCAACCGGATTTGGTGATTCAGCTGAAATAGGCAGTGCTTTATATGTGTCAATGCCACGCCCATTTGTATTTAACGTGCCTGGCTCAAGTCGCGACAGGATTGTGCAAATTAAAGTGCAGTTACTGGTACGTGGCGAAGTAAATGAAGAAACAGCTAAAAAACACATTCCATTAATAGAAGGTACGCTATTAAGTGTGTTTTCTACTACAACAGCCGATGAGTTAAGTACGAGTACGGGCAAAGAAACACTTCGTTTTTCTGCACTTGAAAAGGTACAGGAAGCTTTAATGGATGTTGAAGGCAGCAAAGTAATTGAGCGGGTATTGTTTACCGGCTTTGTAATGCAATAAGGGGTTAGCGTGAGCGATTTATTATCCCAAGACGAAATTGATGCGCTATTACATGGCGTTGATGACGTTGAAGAGGAAGATATACACGACGGTGAAGATGGCGGGGGAGGTACGCTTCAGTACGATTTTTCTTCGCAAGATCGGATCGTGCGTGGTCGTATGCCGACGCTGGAAATTGTTAATGAACGCTTTGCTCGTCATATGCGAATTAGCCTATTTAACATGATGCGCCGCACCGCAGAGGTGTCTATTAACGGCGTGCAAATGATTAAGTTTGGCGAGTATATTCATACTTTATTTGTTCCAACCAGCTTAAATATGGTGCGTTTTAGACCTTTAAAAGGCACTGGCCTGATTACCATGGAAGCACGACTTGTGTTTATTTTGGTAGATAACTTTTTTGGTGGTGACGGGCGTTATCATGCAAAAATAGAAGGCCGAGAATTTACCCCAACAGAGCGCCGAATTGTACAAATGCTCCTTAAAATAATCTTTGAAGATTATAAAGAAGCTTGGGCACCGGTTATGGATGTATCGTTTGAATATCTCGATTCTGAAGTAAACCCAGCTATGGCTAATATTGTAAGCCCAACTGAGGTTGTGGTTATTAGTTCTTTCCATATTGAGCTCGATGGCGGCGGTGGCGATTTTCATATTGCACTTCCGTATTCAATGCTTGAGCCAATTCGAGAGCTGTTAGATGCGGGTGTTCAGTCTGATACTGAAGATACTGATTTACGTTGGAGCAAAGCGCTTCGCGACGAAATAATGGATGTAGAGGTTGAAATATCAACTCAGTTACTTGAAGTTGATTTAACCTTAAAACAAATTATGGAACTCAAAGCCGGTGATATTATTCCGGTTGAAATGCCTGAGCATATAACCGTGTTTGTTGAAGAACTACCTACATTTAGAGCTAAAATGGGTCGCTCTCGCGATAATGTTGCGCTTCAAATTAGTGAAAAGATTAAACGACCTGATTCAGTTAAATCTGAGCTGCATGTATTTACCAAAGGCGGCAAGAAAATTGACTCAGATGCAGAATTAGCAGAACTAGAAGATGATTTACACCTCTCTGACGGTGTAGACTTAGACTGGTAATTGATTAAAAGGTTAAAAGTATGAGCGATGATCAAGACACAATGGATGAATGGGCAGCAGCATTAGCAGAAGCCGAAGCTCCAGATGATAGTAGCGAAGCACATGTTGCAGAGCTTGATGAGTTAAGTGATTCAAAACACGAAATGAGTGGCGATGAAAAACGAAAACTCGACACTATTTTAGATATCCCCGTTACTATTTCAATGGAAGTAGGACGCTCTAAAATTAATATTCGTAACTTATTGCAACTTAACCAAGGCTCTGTTGTTGAGCTTGACCGTGTTGCGGGCGAGCCGCTAGACGTGCTAGTTAATGGTACTTTGATAGCCCATGGTGAAGTAGTTGTAGTAAACGACAAGTTTGGTATTCGCTTAACTGACGTGATAAGTCAAGTAGAGCGGATCAAAAAACTACGATGAGCTTATTAGTTGCTTTAACGAGTTCCGTTTTTTCAAAAGCAGATGTGGCAACACCAACTGGAGATATACTCTCTATGGTGCTGTCGCTTGTAATGGTGCTAGTACTAATTATTGTGCTGGCATTTTTTGTTAAAAAGCTTAATCCAAATTTAGCAAACAGCGATGAATTTAAAGTAGTCAGAAGTCTACCTTTGGGTTCTCGCGAGCGTTTAATGGTTGTTGAGATAGATAATGCTCAGCATTTACTTGGTGTAACTCCCCACAGTATTAATTACTTACACAAGTTAGAAACCCCATTAAGTGAAAAAGAACTACCTGAACTCGCTAAACGATTTGGTAAACTTTTAAACCCGCAATCAAACCAAAATAAAAAGAATTAAACCTATGACAAAGTGGCTGCTTATTATTTTTGCCATGGTGTTTGTACCAAGTGTAAGCGCAGAAGGAATTGATGCGCTTACTATTACAACAAACGCTGATGGCACACAGGATTACTCAGTAACGTTACAAGTTTTAGCAATTATGACGGCGCTGAGTTTTATACCGGCTGCCATAATTATGATGACTTCCTTTACACGAATAATTGTTGTACTCGCCATTTTGCGCCAAGCAATTGGTTTGCAGCAAACACCGTCAAATCAAGTGTTATTAGGGATGTCGCTTTTTTTAAGTATTTTTATAATGTCGCCTATTTATCAGCAGGTAAACGAGCGAGCTATAGAGCCTTACTTAAATGAGCAGGTTACTTCAGTACAAGCTTTAGAGCTTGCTAAAGAACCAATGAAAGCCTTTATGCTTTCGCAAGTGCGTTTAAAAGATTTAGAAACGTTTGCTAAAATTGCCGGTTACGATCAGCTTGATTCGCCACAAGATACACCGTTAATAGTGCTTATACCCGCCTTTGTAACCAGCGAATTGCAAACCGCATTTATAATAGGGTTTATGTTTTTTATCCCATTTTTAATTGTTGATTTAGTGGTCGCCTCGGTATTAATGGCGATGGGTATGATGATGCTTTCACCCATGATTGTGTCCTTACCGTTTAAAATTATGTTATTTGTACTTGTAGACGGCTGGAGCTTAGTGATGGGTACCTTAGCCAAAAGCTTTGGTTTAGGGACTTAGTATGCAAAGCATTAACATGACCCAACAATAGGAGTACAACATGGAACCGGAAATTTTTGTTGATATCCTAAGTGACGCTCTTTTTTTAGTTATTAAGCTGGTGTCTGCAATTGTAGTCCCAGGCTTAATTATTGGTTTAGTTGTTGCCGTGTTTCAGGCTGCAACGTCTATCAATGAACAAACATTGAGCTTTTTACCTCGTTTATTAATTACCATTAGTGCGCTTATTGTGGGTGGGCATTGGCTTACTCAAGAACTAATGGACTTTTTTACTCGCCTAGTATTACTTATTCCTGAAATTGCAGGTTAAACGTGGAATACCCCTTTGCTGTCGTTATTCAATGGTTGAGCGATTTTTTGTTGCCGCTGGTACGCATTAGCTCAATGATTATGATTATGGCTGGTTTGGGGGCTAAAAATGTTCCTACACGTATAAAAATGGGTTTATCGGTTGTTGTAACTTTTGTTGTAGTTCCTGTTCTGCCCCCAGCTACATTCACTAATTTATTTTCGTTTGAGATGATTTTAGTCGTTATTCAACAAATGCTGATTGGTGTTGCTATTGGTTTTGCATCTATACTTTTATTAAATACTTTTGTGTTAGCAGGGCAAATACTCGCGATGCAAACCGGTTTAGGTTTTGCTTCGGTTATTGACCCTTCTAATGGTGCGAGTGTGCCTGCTGTAGGCCAGTTTTTTCTTATTTTGGCCACCCTATTATTTTTTGCTTTTAACGGTCATTTAATGATGATTCAAATGGTGGTGCATAGTTTTCAAGTGCTACCCATTGATGGCACATGGTGGTCTGTAGATCATTACTGGGACATAGTGACTTGGGGCGGCTGGATGTTTACTACAGCACTTGTACTCTCACTTGCACCGCTTACCGCGATGCTCGTTATTAATATGTCGTTTGGTATTATGACGCGTGCAGCACCGCAATTAAATATTTTCTCTATTGGTTTTCCGTTTACCTTGGTAGCGGGGCTTATTATTATTTGGGCGACACTAGGTAACTTTGTTACTCAGTTTGAGTTTCAATGGTTAAAAATGGTTGAGCTAATGTGTACTTTAGTTGGTTGCTCACCTTAGGAGAAAGTCATGTCTGAAGACTCAGGACAAGAAAAAACAGAAGAACCCACATCCAAAAAACTTGAAGAATCTAAAAAGAAAGGCCAAATAGCGCGCTCAAAAGAGCTAGGTACCATGTTTGTACTTATTTTTTCGGCTATATCGCTTTTGATGTATGGGCCAGAAATTGGCAAAGGTTTATACAATGTAATGGGCCGAACCCTTAGCTTAAATCGCAACGAAGCCTTTGATACTACTAAAATGTTTGCCGTATGGGGAGAGGTTGCAGACGCTTTAATGTTTCCTATGGCTATGTTTGTATTAATTATAGTTTTGGCTGCATTTATTGGGAATACGTTACTAGGTGGTTTTAATTTTAGCTGGGAAGCCGCTGCACCTAAAGCAAGTAAAATGTCGCCAATGAAAGGCTTTAAACGTATGTTTGGCCCGCAAGCGGCTATTGAGCTTGTAAAGTCACTTTTAAAATTTGGTTTGGTTGCAAGTTTTGCTATATTTTTAATTAATACCTATTTTGATGAAATACTGCATTTAAGTTTAGAAAGTGCGCCAGGTAATATTATCCATGCCTTAGAGATTTTAGGCTGGATGTTTTTAGGCCTTTCATGCACTTTAATTATTATTGCGGCTATTGATGCACCATTTCAAAGTTATAACCATAACAAACAACTTAAAATGACAATGCAAGAGATTAAAGATGAGTATAAAAACTCTGAAGGTGACCCACAAATAAAAGCGCGTATTAGGCAAACTCAAAGGCAAATGTCGCAAAACCGTATGATGCAAGATGTCCCTGACGCTGATGTTATTGTTACCAACCCAACTCACTACTCAGTAGCATTAAAATACGATACAGAGCGCGCAGGAGCGCCAATAGTGCTTGCTAAGGGTATTGATGAAATGGCGATGCAAATTAGAAAAGTAGCAATAGGGAATGAAGTACCTATTTTAGAATCCCCTATGCTGACCCGAGCGCTTTATCATACGGCTGAAGTAGGAGAGCAAATACCCGATCAGCTATTTACTGCAGTAGCGCAAGTTTTAGCGTATGTATTTCAGCTTAAGCGCTTTAATAAAGGGCGCGGTAAACGTCCAACTAAGCTCAATAACAAGCTCCCAATCCCCGATGCCTACAAGTATTAAACCGTTAACTTAGTAACTTGGAATAGTTATTGCAAATTCTACGTAGTGTCAATTTTTTGAAATTGTAGAATTATGAGTTTTAAAGCGGTATTACAACAACTTAACAGAGACAAAAAAGACTATGCCAAAGGGGTAGGTACTCCTTTGCTTGTGCTTGCAGCCTTGGGAATGGTGATCTTACCGTTACCGCCATTTTTACTCGATATCCTTTTCTCGTTTAATATTGCCCTCGCATTAGTGGTTTTACTCGTGACTGTTTACACGATGAAGCCGGTTGAGTTTGGTATATTCCCCTCTGTATTACTAATCGCTACGATTATGCGCTTAGCGCTTAACGTTGCCAGCACTCGAGTTGTATTACTTGAAGGTCATAATGGTGGTGATTCTGCCGGTAAAGTAATTGAAGCGTTTGGCTCAGTTGTTATTGGTGGTAACTACGCTGTTGGTTTGGTCGTATTTTTAATTCTGATCATTATTAACTTTGTGGTAATTACTAAAGGTGCTGGGCGTATTTCTGAGGTATCTGCACGTTTCACCCTTGATGCAATGCCGGGTAAACAAATGGCAATTGACGCCGATTTAAACGCTGGTTTTATTAGTGCTGAGCAAGCGCGTGACCGCCGCGAGGAAGTAACTCGCGAAGCTGATTTTTACGGCTCAATGGATGGTGCGAGTAAATTTGTAAAAGGCGATGCCATTGCAGGTATTGTTATATTAATCATCAATATTGTTGGTGGTTTATTTGTCGGTATGATTCAACATAATTTGAGTTTTGGCAACGCAATGGAAGTATATACATTACTTACCATTGGTGATGGCTTAGTTGCTCAACTCCCTTCTTTACTGCTTTCAATTGGTACCGCGATTGTTGTAACACGTCAAAATGAGTCGCTCAATATGGGTGACCAATTTAAGAAACAACTAGGTAACGAAAAATCACTCTTTATTGCTTCAGGTATTTTGATCATCATGGGTTTAGTGCCTGGTATGCCGCATTTTGCTTTTTTAAGTTTAGGTGCGTTACTGGGTTATTTAGCTTACTACACACAGCAAACTAAGTTAAAAGCCGCTGCAGCAGAAGCCGAAGAGGCCGCCAGTGGCGGAAGCGCTGCAACAGGTATTGCCAATAAACAAGAGCAAAAAGAACTTGGTTGGGATGATGTTCAACAGGTTGACGTAATTGGCCTAGAAGTAGGTTATAGATTAATTCCGTTAGTGGACCAATCACAAGGTGGTGAGCTACTTAATCGTATTAAGGGTGTACGTAAAAAGCTTTCTCAAGAGCTTGGTTTTTTAGTACCACCTGTTCATATTCGCGATAATTTAGAGCTTGACCCTAATGCTTACAGAATAACGCTAATGGGTGTTTCAACCGGTGAAAGCGAACTTAAACATGGCGACGAGCTAGCAATTAACCCAGGGCAAGTATTTGGCCCAATTAAAGGGGTTGAAACCAAAGATCCTGCGTTTGGCCTTGATGCAGTATGGATCAAGCCTGATCAAAAAGATGAAGCGCAATCACTAGGTTATACCGTTGTAGATTCAGCAACTGTAGTTGCCACTCATATTAGCCAGTTATTAACTAACAGTGCGGCGTTGTTACTAGGGCATGAAGAAGTTCAAAACCTGCTTGATATGCTTGCTAAAAGCCATCCTCGCTTAGTAGAAGGACTAGTACCTGATGTGTTGCCATTAACTGCAATTGTAAAAGTGCTGCAAAATTTATTGAATGAAGGTGTAGCTATTCGCGATATGCGCTCAATTGTTCAAACTCTTGTTGAGTATGGTCCGCGTAGCCAAGACCCTGATGTATTAACGGCTGCAGTGCGTATTTCTCTGCGTAGGTTAATTGTTCAAGATGCGGTTGGTATGTCATCAGAAATCCCTGTCATAACCTTGGCACCTGAGTTGGAACAGATGTTGCATCAGTCATTACAAAATGCAGGCGATGAAGGTGCCGGTATTGAGCCTGGACTTGCAGAGCGACTTCAAGTGTCATTGACACAAGCGCATCAAAATCAAGAAATGGCCGGTGAACCTTCTATATTGCTAACGTCAGGAATGTTACGCACTGTGTTATCTCGTTTTGTTAAGTACACCATTCCAGGATTGAGAGTGATGTCTTATCAAGAGGTACCAGACGAAAGACAGATCAAGATTGTTAGCTCTGTAGGCCAACAATAAGATTTTAACAGGGGTTGAATCATGAAAATTAAACGTTTTTTTGCTAAAGATATGCGCACAGCACTTAAAGAAGTTAAAGATGAGTTAGGTGTTGATGCGGTTATTATGTCAAATAAGAAGCTGGCTAACGGTGTAGAAATTGTAGCGGCAGTTGATTATGACAAAGCAGCCCCTAAAGTAGCAGCGCAACCACAACGTACTGCAGAGCCGCGTGCTCAAGTACCACAGCAAAGTGTGCATAATTTTGTAAAACCAGAGCCTCAGCGTGCCAAACCAGAGCCGCAAGCAAAAGTGGCTGACAGCCTACAGGCTTTATTAGAGCGCCAATCACCGCGTCCTCGCTCCCCTGAACTTGCATCAATGTTTTCACAATCAGGTATTGATACTACCGATAACTATCAAGAACCAGTTATGGAACAGCGTACTAAAAATATGTTTTCTCCTGAAAATGCAGCGCCAGTTCGTCCACAAACTCAAGCGGATAGCTTAGGTTTTGATGATTTAGACAGCGACTTTGATGATTTAGATAGTCCAGTAACTGCTCGCCAACAAACACCCAATAATGAAAGCGAAGAAATGACAACAATGCGTGAAGAAATGAACGCAATTCGTCAATTGCTTGAGCATCAAGTATCGGGCTTAATGCAGCAAGATATGGCGCGTCGCGATCCAACACGCGCTTGCATGGTTGACCGCTTAGTCGGTATGGGTATCGATAAAGAAGTAGCGCAACAAATAGCATGTTTTGTACCTGATGATGTATCTCGTAAGCAAGGCTGGAAAGCGTTGTTAACGATGGTCGAAGATCAAATGCAAACAACCAATAATGAAATACTTCGCCAAGGTGGTGTATATGCGTTAGTGGGTCCAACAGGTGTTGGTAAAACAACAACAGTTGCTAAGCTTGCAGCGTTAGGCGCACAAAAATATGGCGCTGATAAAGTGGCCTTAATAACCACTGATACATACAGAATTGGTGCATATGAACAGCTTGCTACTTACGGCCGTATTATTGGTTGTGGTGTAAAGCAAGTTAAAGATGCTAATGAATTAGCTGAAGTTTTATATCATTTACGAAATAAACGTCTAGTATTAATTGATACAGCAGGTATGAGTCAGCGAGATTTACGTTTAACTGAGCAGTTAAACACGTTAATGCGTAACCAACGTGTGGATATTCGCAGCTACTTAGTACTAAGCGCGACGGCACAAATTAATGTATTACAAGAAACAGTACGTCACTTTAAAAAAGTACAGTTAAGTGGTTGTATTTTCACTAAGTTAGATGAATCATTAAGTTTGGGTGAGATTATTAGTATTGCGATTCAAAATCGCCTTCCAATAGGGTATCTTACTAACGGTCAACGAGTGCCAGAAGATATTCGTGTTGCAAATGCTGAAAAACTAGTGAAAAAGGCTGAGCAGTTATATTTAAAAAGAACAAAAGCACAACATTCAAGGCACCAAGCAGTGGCGCCAAGTACAGTAGGGATGTATGATTAACACAGTATTAGATCAAGCAAGCGGCCTGCGCAAAATGAGTCAAAACAATAACAACGGCGTAAAAGTTATCGCTGTAACCGGTGGTAAAGGTGGGGTGGGGAAAACAAATGTTTCTCTAAATACCGCTATTGCACTAGGGCAACAAGGTAATAGAGTATTAGTGCTGGATGCTGACTTAGGTTTAGCAAACTGTGATGTGATGCTTGGTTTACGTGTAGAGCGCAATTTATCACACGTTTTGTCAGGTGAATGTGAGCTTGACGAGATTTTAGTTGAAGGGCCTGCTGGTATTAAAATTGTACCCGCTACATCGGGCTCGCAAAGTATGGTTGAATTATCGCCATCTGAGCATGCCGGGCTAATTCGTGCATTTAGCGAATTGAATACCGAATTTGATATTTTAATTGTAGATACAGCCGCTGGTATTTCAGACATGGTGCTAAGCTTCTCACGAGCAGCACAAGATGTAATGGTTGTTGTGTGCGATGAACCAACATCAATAACCGATGCTTACGCACTTATTAAAGTATTAAGCCGCGAGCACGGTGTTTACAAGTTCAAAATTGTTGCCAATATGGTCCGCAGCATGCGTGAAGGCACTGAATTGTTTGCAAAACTATCTAAAGTTACCGATCGCTTTTTAGATGTTTCAATGGAGCTAGTAGCAACGGTTCCTTATGACGAAAATATGCGTAAAGCAACACGTCGCCAAAAGGTGATTGTTGAGCTCTTTCCAAGTTCGCCAGCCGCTCTCGCGTTTAAAGCGCTGGCGACAAAAGCAGTTAAATGGCCAATACCAAATCAACCATCTGGGCATTTAGAGTTTTTCATTGAGAAACTAGTAAACGGCTAATTATGACAACATTGGTGAATAGAGCTATGGGATATCAATCAACACAAAACTTAAATGTGATTGTTGAGAAACATGCATCGCTTGTTAAAAAAGTGGCATGTCATCTAATTGCTCGATTACCACCTAGCGTTCAGCTTGATGATTTAATTCAATCAGGAATGATAGGTTTAATAGAAGCTTCAAAAAACTTTGATGCAACAAAAGGCGCAAGCTTTGAAACCTTCGCCGGTATTCGTATTCGCGGGGCTATGCTTGATGAAATGCGCCGTGGTGATTGGGCTCCTCGTTCAGTACACCGTAAAAGCCGACAAGTTGCAGAAGCAATTACTGGGCTCGAAAGCAGTCTGAATCGCGAACCAACAGATACAGAAGTTGCTGAAAAACTTGAAATTTCACTCAATGAGTACCATCATATTTTAAATGATGTTAATACCAGTAAAGTATTAGGCATAGAAGACCTTGGTGTAGATGAGGATGTTATTACTCCCGTAGGCCAAGATTTAGCGCTAGACAAACCTTTTAATAATGTTAAAAATGATCGGTTTAATGAGTCTTTGCTAAATGCAATAAAGTCATTACCAGAGCGTGATGCAATGGTACTTTCTTTATACTATAACGATGAAATGAATTTAAAAGAAATAGGACATATACTCGATGTAAGCGAATCGCGTGTAAGTCAGATACATGGTCAGGCGATGATTAAGCTTAAAGCTAAAATCAATGACTGGATAAACTAGTAGTAAGTAAACTAAGGTTAATACCTCACTGGGGGATGTTTTGGATAAAAACATGAAAATTCTTGTAGTTGATGATTTTTCAACGATGAGACGAATTATAAAAAACCTATTACGTGACTTAGGTTTCACTAATGTTCAAGAAGCTGATGACGGGTCTACAGCTTTGCCTATGTTACAAAATCAAGTATTTGATTTTGTGGTTACAGATTGGAATATGCCGGGAATGCAAGGTATTGACCTTTTAAGAGCAATTCGTGCAGATGATAAGTTAAAACATATCCCTGTATTGATGGTAACGGCAGAAGCTAAAAAAGAACAAATAATTGCTGCAGCGCAAGCTGGCGTTAATGGTTATATTGTTAAGCCATTTACAGCTGGAACATTAAAAACTAAATTAGAAAAAGTATTTGAACGCTTAGGCTAATGATGGGGGAGAGGCTTATGTCAGCACCAGCTGCGCCTCAAATAACGTTAGAACAAGCTCGTCAACTCGTCATTTATTTAGAAAACGATGAGCAAGATAAAGCTAATCAGTTGATTTTAGAGACAGCTTCGCAAGAGCAGTCTAAATTATTTGCTGAAGTTGGGAAGTTGACTCGTCAACTGCACGAAGCACTTAAAAGCTTTGAGCTTGATACTCGCTTAACTAACATAACGACAGATGCGATTCCAGATGCTAAAAAGCGGCTTAATTATGTTATAGAAATGACAGAAAATGCGGCTAATAAAACAATGGATGCTGTTGAGGCTAGTTTACCTATAGCTCAGCAACTTGCAGATGAAATATCTCATATCAAACCGACATGGGATCGTTTAATGAGCCGGGAAATTGAGCTTGGTGAGTTTAAACAACTTTGCCATAGTATCGATAAGTTTATGAATAACTCTCATCATAAAACGGATGAGCTTCAAAGCTTAATGACAAATGTACTAATGGCTCAAGACTATCAAGACTTAACAGGTCAAGTTATTCGCCGTGTTATAGAACTTGTTAGAGAAGTAGAAGAAAGCTTACTTCATCTTTTAACAGCGTTTGCTGAACAAGATGACAGTGACAACACAGCGAATAAAGTAGAACAACAAAAAATAAAAGAACCAGTTGCCACACAAACTTTAGCAGGTCCTGAAGGCCCTATTATTGATAAAGAATCGCGTAATGATGTTGTGTCTGATCAAGATGAAGTCGATGATCTTTTATCAAGTTTGGGCTTCTAAGAGGAGAGTAACTGCATGTTTGAAGTCGATGAAGATATTTTACAAGACTTTCTTGTAGAGGCAGGAGAAATCCTAGAGCTTTTATCTGAACAGTTAGTTGAACTGGAAAATAATCCAGAAGATACCGAGTTACTAAATGCCATATTTAGAGGCTTTCACACTGTAAAAGGTGGTGCAGGCTTTTTAGCTATGACAGAACTTGTTGATGCTTGCCACGGCGCTGAAAACGTATTTGATTTACTACGTCAAGGCGTGCGAACGGTCAATTCAGAGTTAATGGATGTTATTTT
Organism: Pseudoalteromonas sp. NGC95; assembly: GCF_015864705.1. NCBI lineage: Bacteria > Pseudomonadati > Pseudomonadota > Gammaproteobacteria > Alteromonadales > Pseudoalteromonadaceae > Pseudoalteromonas > Pseudoalteromonas sp. NGC95. The sequence continues at coordinate 192,203 of NZ_JADYWR010000005.1, read as the reverse complement.
ACAAGCGCTCGACACCATTAATGAAATGTTCGCGACTATCCAAAATAGGGATAAGCCAGAACCAGCAGATCCTGAGTTACTTCAAACCCTCCACATTTTGGGCCTACCTCCAACAGAAGCCGAGCTTAACGGAGTCGCTTCAGAAACTGACGTTGAACAACCTCTTGATGAAGTAGTTGATACGCCAATAGCTGATGAGGAAGATCCATTTGCATTTGATGAAATGTTTAGCGGAACTCCTTCGGTTAGTGATGCTGAAATAAACGAAATCACTGAAGATGAATTTGAAAACTTACTTGATGAACTACACGGTAAAGGACAAGGTCCTGCAGTTGAAAAGCCAGTAGCAAGTAGTAGTGATTTTAATGGTGATATTACTGATGATGAATTTGACAGCTTATTAGACGAGTTACATGGAGTTGGCAGTTTTGGTGAGGTTGCGAGTAAAGCACCTGAGCAAAGTAGTGCAGTTAAAGCACCTGTAGAACCAGCTAAACCAGCGTCAAATACTGCTAATTCATCAGATGATGAAATTAGTGATGATGAATTTGAAGCGCTTCTTGATGAACTTCATGGTAAAGGCACTGCACCTAAATCAATAGAAAGCACTCCTGCTGTGAAACAGCCCAATATTCCAGCTAAACCAGCTGCAAAAGCGAGTGTGCCTGTAAAAAAACCAGAACCTGTAAAAGCACCCGTTTCTAAACCGGTAGAAAAACCGGTAGAAAAACCGGTTGCTAAAGCAGCGCCAACAACGCCTAAAAAATCAGCGCCACCAGCAGCAGAGACGACAGTTCGCGTAGATACAAAACGACTTGACCAAATTATGAATATGGTTGGTGAGTTAGTACTTGTGCGAAATCGTTTGGTTAGTTTAGCGACCAACTCAGACAGTGAGGCAATGGGTAAAGCAATCTCTAACTTAGATGTAGTGACTGCTGATATTCAAGGCGCGGTTATGCAAACACGAATGCAACCAATTAAAAAGGTATTTGGTCGTTTCCCTCGCGTAGTACGCGATTTAGCACGCAGCTTAAACAAAGACATTGACTTACAACTTGTAGGTGAAGAAACCGATTTAGATAAAAACTTAGTGGAAGCACTAGCTGATCCGCTTGTGCATTTAGTTCGAAACTCAGTTGACCACGGTATTGAAATGCCAGCTGTTCGTGAGGCTGCAGGTAAACCTAGAACAGGTAATGTTACTTTATCAGCGTCTCAGGAAGGCGACCATATTTTGTTGACCATTAAAGATGATGGCGCTGGTATGGATGCTGAGAAACTGAAAAAAATAGCAATTAGTAAAGGCGTACTCGATCACGATCAAGCGAGTCGACTTTCTGACACTGAAGCATATAACCTCATTTTTGCACCTGGCTTTTCTACAAAAGAAGAGATATCTGATATTTCAGGTCGTGGTGTTGGAATGGATGTGGTGAAAACTAAAATCACCCAATTAAACGGCTCTGTAAGTATTCAATCTGAGTTAGGTGTAGGTACTATTTTAGAGATAAAAGTACCACTTACCTTAGCCATATTACCGACCTTAATGGTAATTGTTGGCGCACAAACATTTGCGTTACCACTTGCAGGTGTTAGTGAAATATTCAACTTAGATTTAACGAAAACAAATGTGGTTGATGGGCAATTAACAATTATTGTGCGTAAAAAGGCAATACCGTTATTCTACCTCGAGCACTGGTTAGTTAAAGGCTCAGATCGTTCACAGCGAAAAGCAAAAGGCCATGTAGTTATTGTGCAAATTGGTACGCAGCAAATTGGTTTTGTTGTTGACTCATTAATTGGCCAAGAAGAAGTAGTGATTAAGCCGCTTGATGCGTTACTTCAAGGAACACCAGGTATGGCAGGCGCTACAATTACTTCAGATGGTGGCATTGCACTGATTTTAGACGTTCCAAACATGTTAAAACATTACGCAGGCTAATAATAAAGTAGGTATATATTTAATATATACCTACGCATAAATTTAATAAGAGAGCTAAATGGCCGTTAAAGTTTTAGTTGTTGATGATTCAAGCTTTTTTCGCCGCAGGGTAAGCGAAATTCTTGAGCAAGATAGCGACATACAAGTTATAGGCTTTGCTGTGAATGGCAGAGAAGCTGTTGAAAAAGCAGCTCAGCTACGTCCAGATATGATCACTATGGATGTCGAAATGCCTGTGCTTGATGGTATTAGCGCAGTTAAAGAGATAATGGCGAGTAATCCAACGCCTATCTTAATGTTTTCATCACTAACACGTGATGGCGCAACAGCAACGTTTGATGCGCTAGATGCTGGAGCAATGGATTTTTTACCGAAAAAATTTGAAGACATCGCTCGCAATAATGAAGACGCTATAAAGCTTTTACAAAATAAAGTGAAAGATATAGGGCGAAGACGTTTACCGCGAACGTTTAAAGCTGCAACACCACCTAAGCCAGTAATATCAAGTAAACCGATAACAAGCTCACTTTCGCAAAGAACAAACACACTAACGCCTTCGATAAAACAACCCGATAGAAGCTTTCAAAGAGCAGCACCTACAACACCGTCAGATTCTAATGTTGCCTCAATGCGAGCAAGTGGAAAGCAATACCAGCTTGTAGCTATTGGCACTTCTACAGGTGGCCCTGTTGCACTACAAACTATACTGACTCAATTGCCAGCTAATTTCCCTCACCCTATTTTGCTTATTCAGCATATGCCTGCGGCTTTTACACCTGCATTTGCGGCACGTTTAAATGGTCTGTGCCAAATAAAAGTGAAAGAAGCGCAACAAGGTGACCGCTTACAACCAGGAACTGCTTATCTAGCGCCTGGCGGACAGCAGATGATGGTAGAAGGGCGTGGTGCAAATAGAACTCTGCGCGTATTTGAAGATCATAGCGAGAGAATAAGTTATAAACCGAGTGTAGATGTAACTTTTGCCAGTGCAGCAAAAACGTATCAAGGCGATGTGCTTGCTATCGTTTTAACAGGCATGGGCGCTGATGGACGTGACGGTGCAAGAATGTTAAAACAAACGGGTGCAACCATTTGGGCACAGGATGAAAAAAGCTGTGTTGTTTATGGAATGCCTCAAGCCATTGCTAATGCGGGGCTTTCGAGTGAAAGTTTAGCATTAAGCGATGTTGCAGCACGTATCAAGAGAGAGGTAGGTTGTGGATAAACTCTCAATATTTGGACTATTTGTAGCACTGGGTGCAATAGGTTTAGGTTACTCTTTAGAAGGCGGCGTTGTTTCTGCTTTATTTAATGGTCCTGCCCTTATTATTGTATTAGGCGGCACGCTTGGTGCTGTTATGTTGCAAACATCAGCAAGTACCTTTAAAAAAATGCTAAATATGAGCTCTTGGGTCTTTGTTGCGCCACAATATGATATTGAAGATGCAATAGAGCAAGTTAAGCGATGGTCTCATAAGGCACGTCAAGAAGGTTACTTAGCGCTTGAAAACGAAGCGCTAGCTCACCCAGATGCATATGCAGCAAAAGGTTTAAGCTTGCTTGTAGATGGCTGCTCAGAGCAAAAACTACGTGACACGCTTGAAATTGATTTACTGCTAGAACGCGATCGCTTGCTTGAAGCCGCACGTGTTTATGAAGCGATGGGGGGCTACAGTCCTACCATTGGTATTTTAGGTGCTGTGCTTGGTTTAATACAGGCAATGTCGTTTATTACCGATCCACAAATGCTTGGTGCAGGCGTTGCAACGGCATTTATCGCGACCATTTATGGTGTTGGTTTAGCTAATTTATTGTTTTTACCTATGGCAAATAAGTTAAAACAGCGTGTAGAGCAAAAAATGCTTTACCATGAAATGCTTGCCGAAGGTGTGATTGCGATAAGCGTTGGCGAAAGCCCAGTAAATATAGAATTAAAGCTTGAAGCCTACCGTGTAGAGCGTCCTAATTTAGTGGACGAATAACATGCTACGCCGACGACTTCGTCACTCTGCTCCTAAAAGTCAACATACAGAGCGTTGGCTTGTATCGTATGCCGATTACATGACCATTATGTTTGCTTTTTTTGTGGTGCTGTATGCGATAGCGATCAACAAAGAAGAACAATTTCAAATATTGTCAGACTCCCTTGAACACGTTTTTGATAAATCTGCCCGCCAGCACTCCCAGCAAGGTGAGGGCGTCAATGGTAATGGAATATTGACTGATAGAGTGACACCTGAACAAGAAGTTCTTTATGGTGAAAGTATTTTAAAAGAAGAACAAGGTCCAGAGTTACTCGACGGTCAAAGTGATACAAGTAACATACAACAAAAATATTTAGGAAAACCACTCGATAGCTTACTTGCTAAGCTGCAGTCAGCGCTCATTGATGAAATTCGTGATGGAGAAGCCAGTTTAGAGCTTAATCAAGATTGGCTGATTATAGAGCTAAGCTCAGGTATGTTATTTTCAAGTGGTAGCTCAGTTGCACACTCTAGGGCAAAGCAAGTCGTCAAAATTGTTAAAGATATTATTGCTCCAGTAGATAACTATATTAGGGTGCGTGGCTATACTGATGATGAAAGTATTCGCAATGAAATATTTCGCTCAAATTGGGAACTCTCGGTTGCTAGAGCAACATCTATTTTAGTAGAGTTGGAAGCATTAGGTATTAATTCTGCCAGAATGGCGATAGAAGGTTATGGTCAATATTCACCTTTTGTAAGTAACGATACAGAACAAGGGCGAGCAGAAAATCGTAAAGTTGTTATTGCACTTTCTAAGTATGGTTTACCGCCAATACAAGACATTAAAGGTGATGAACAAGCTGTTAAGCCAGTAGCGGAAGAGCCTGAAATTGAGCTCCCTTCAGATGACGATACAATAAAAATAATTCGTTTGCCTCATGGTGGTATTCGCATAACAACGCGCAATGAACAGTAATTAGGATGTAATGTGAAGATTTGGACTGTCGCAAATCAAAAAGGTGGTGTTGGTAAAACAACAACAGCAGTGAGCCTTGCTGGTATTTTAGCTTTGCAGGGTAAGCGTGTGTTGCTTATTGATACAGACCCTCATGCATCACTCACTTATTACTTTGGCATTGACTCAGAAGATTTGGAAGTCAGCGTATATGATATTTTTGCGCGTGGCACGAGCATGCAAAGTGAAGAGATACTGCAAGCTTTATGCCCATCAACACTTGAAAACCTAGATATTTTACCCGCAACAATGGCGATAGCCACGCTTGATAGAAGCATGGGTAATAAAACAGGTATGGGATTAATACTAAAAAAAGCGCTTGCAAAAATCAGTGAACATTACGATTATGCCATTTTAGATTGCCCCCCAGTTTTAGGGGTGTTAATGGTTAATGCGCTTGCAGCAAGTGAGCGAATTTTAGTGCCAGTGCAAACGGAATTTTTAGCACTGAAAGGGCTTGATAGAATGATGCGCACTATGGAATTAATGCAAACCTCTCAAGCGAAAGATTATCAATATACTATAATCCCTACTATGTATGATAAACGTACTAAAGCATCGTTAGAAGCATATAAAACACTGCAAAGTACGTATGGTGATAAAGTCTGGCCAGGTGTGATACCGGTAGATACTAAATTTAGAGATGCAAGCTTTGCGCAAAAAGTGCCTGTAGAGTATTGTCCTCGTTCGCGTGGTGTATACGCATATAAAGCACTGCTAGAATATTTAATTGAACAAGGTTAATGAATGAGTAAGCAATTATTTGCTAATGAAAAAGTAATGAAACAATACCTAGGGGCTTTGTTATGTGAAGACGAGCCTGTAGATAACCTTGAGCCAGTCGCAAAATTACTTGAGCAAATGCCACATGACTCGCAGCAAGAACATATTCATTTAAAACCAAAAGAACAGATAAAAGCGGCAGAAAAAATATTTGATCAAGACTTACTTAATTCTGAAATTAAGCCAATAGTTGAACCTATTTTTGAAGCCGAAAAAGTTAATAAAGCCATTGACGATGAAGTAATAGAGCCGATAAGTACGATTACAGAAGAACCAGAACCACAGATTATAACCACTAGCCAATCTGACTATTTTGATGGTGAATTTCAGGCATTATTTTTTGAAGTTGCTGGTTTAACATTGGCTGTGCCATTAAAAGCATTAGGCGGTATACATCAACTAGGTGAAGTAAATCATTTATTTGGTAAGCCAAAGTGGTTTAAAGGCGTTATGCTCAACAGAGAAGAAAAGCTTAATGTTGTTGATACTGCTCGTTGGGTAATGCCAGAAAAGTATGATGATAAATTAGAGGCGTCTTTAGATTATCAGTATTTAATTACCTTAGGTGATAGCCAGTGGGGCTTATTAGCTGAAAAGTTGATAAATAACATTACATTGAGTAAAGAAGATGTAAAATGGCGTACAAATAAAAGTAAGCGCCCATGGCTTGCTGGTGTTATAAAAGAAAAAATGTGTGCTTTAATAGATGTAGATAATTTAAATATATTATTAGAGAAAGGCTTAGATAGCCGTCAGTAGTAATGACCATTACGGGGTAATAGCATGAATCAAGATAAATTACTGTCAGCAAATAAAAACGCAGATAATAATGATGAAATTTTACAGTGGGTTACGTTTAAGCTAGAGGAAGAAACCTACGGCGTAAATGTAATGCAAGTACAAGAAATACTTCGTTATACAGAGATAGCCCCTGTACCAGGTGCACCTTCTTACGTTATTGGTATTATTAACTTACGCGGTAACGTTGTAACTGTTATTGATACTCGTGCACGTTTTGGTTTGTTAGCTGCTGATGCAACCGATAATTCTCGTATATTAATTATTGAAGCTGAAGAGCAAGTTATCGGCATTTTAGCCGACAGCGTATCTGAAGTCGTTTATTTACGCAGCTCTGAGATCGATAGTGCACCAAATGTTGGTACTGAAGAAAGTGCTAAGTTTATTCAAGGCGTTTGTAATCGTGATAATGAGCTACTGATTTTAGTCGATTTAAACAAGTTACTCAGCGATGATGAATGGGATGAGTTAAGCGATATATAAGCTTTACCAAATAAATTATGCTGTTACTTAGTATAGCCATATCAGCGTTAGCGGTAGGACTTATATCGCTTGCGCTAATAATTGCATTAAAAAACAAACAAGTGAATGAAGTTAATGCTGTATTACAGCAGCTTAAAGATAGCTCAGAGCAAACTCATATTTTGCGAAGTGAAATTTCAGAGCTTAGAACAGGGCTTTTAAGTATTGGTAAGCGAGTGCTTGAGGTTGAGCAACAAAATCAAGATTTAATACAACAACAAGCTGCGCAGAAATACGATGACCCTGATGCTAAAATTTACTCCCGTGCAGTAAAAATGGTTGAGTTAGGTGCGGACCTCGATGAGGTGATACGCGAATGCGAATTACCGCGAGCAGAAGCCGAATTACTATTTTCACTACATAAACAAAAAGGCGCTTAGCGCCTTTTTAGTTATAAGCGTGTAAATAATCTCACGCTTTAATATTTAACTTACCTTGAAAGTCTTGCCAGCCTGGCGGAAATTGACCTCTTAATACATACGAAAACGCAATAAGCTCTGCAATTACATAATAAAGCTCTTTAGGGATTTCTTCCCCTAAGCTTAAATGCGACAACGTTTTAGCAAGCGCTGCATCTTCGTGGATCATAATTCCTTTTAATTTTGCCGCTGCAATTATTTCGTCAGCTAACTCACCAAACCCTTTTACGCTTACAGTGGGGGTGTTGCCAGCTTCGTATAAAAGCCCAATGGCTGACTTATTAATAGGTGTATCACTCATTACTAAACCTTAATATTAATAATTGCATGAGATTTATAAAATGCCTGATTATTTGCATCGCCTCGCTTTAAGTTGAGCTCTCCAACCTGTAAACCATGCTTAGCTAGTTTGGATCTTAAATTATCTAAGTGAGGGTGAGCAATTGCGCTTACTTCTTGGCTTGAGGCTAATAGCTGGCAATCGAGTGCTTTATCCATTAACTCAGCGGTAATCTGTAACTGCCCAATCTGTGCATAATCAAAGTTTAACCTGACAAACCATACATTTTTATCTTCTAATTTATCTGCGCTTGGCTTTTTATACTGCCCCAATGTTATTTCTGTTTGGGCGGCCTCAGGCGGCAATTTCATTGGTAATAAAAATTGTGCAAGCGGGTTTGTGTCTGGTTGTTGATTTGGTGTTGAAACACTTACTTGGGTAAGTGTGTTTTTAACTTGTACGATTTCGCTAGCCAATGCTTGAACTTGAGCTTGCTGCAGTTGCTCAAGTATTTTTGCTCCCGCGTTTCCTGTTTTAAAAGTAGGTATGAGTACTTGTAAAAGTGCATCTAAGCCAGTTTGGTTATTAAAGTTTATCGGTGTTACTGATTGGCTAATTATAGGGGCTGCTAAAATACTCACTGCAACTTGTTCAAGTCCTTTAGTGAAGCTACTTTGTAGTATATCACCCGTTAATTGAGATGGTTGTAAGGTGGCTAATACTTCACGCCGTATGGTCGCAGGGTTAATATTATTACTTGAGACCATGCGATTAAATGCTTGGTTAATTAAGCGAGTTAAATCGGGCGTTTCTTTTGTTGCTCTATTTGTAATGTCAGTAATTTGACTACTTAAAAGCTGTTTGTTACCAGCTACTCTATCCGTAGGGATTGTGGTATCAGGAAGCTTTAATAGTGTGCTTAATAGCTTTGCTTCTATTGGTTGTAGCATTTGACTACGAGAGGCAATATTAGATAACGGCTCTGCTAATGGGAGCATGTTTTTAATCGAGGCTGAGTTTGCACTGTTTTGATTGTTGCCGTTTATTACTGGTTGCACTGAAGAGGTTATTTGCCCTTTAGTAACAATTTCACTTGTAGGCTTAATTAACGTATCAACTTTACTGTTAGTACTAATATTCAGAGCACTCAATTGACTCGCGTTTAAATTACTTGGCTTAGCGCTCGCCACTCCATTTTGAGTAATATTATTTGGCGTTGGCGTTGGCGTTGGCGTTGGCGTGTTAGCTGTTGTTATATTTGTAGATGATTGCCAAACACTAACACTTCCTTTTATTTGCTGAGTTAATTGTACAAGTGGCGGAAGTCTTGAAAAGTGCTCTGGTAAAGTATTGCTCGTATTACTATTTAACGCAGTACTTACATTTTGGGTAATGTTAACTCTATTTAACGGTGATACTGTTAATTGCATAACTAAGCTCGGCCTTTGTATCGCAGATGATCCAGACGGCGGCATTAACTCAGATTTATTTGCTGCTGCAAAGGGCTTACTTTCAAAATATTTAACTGCATCATTAATTCGCGTTTTTAAATCACTAAAGCTATTTTGTAGCCACGACTTTATTGGGCTATCAGGTGTAAGCAGTGGGCTTGCTTTAATAGTGGACGCAGAAAAATGTATTTCAGGGACACTGCTTTTTTGAGCTAAAAGTAACTCGTTAAACGGTTTAGAAAATGAGTTATTAAGAGTTACTTTTATATTATTAGTATCGGTTTTAATAAGTAATTTATCAGCCTGATTTATTAAATTTACCTTAATGGGGGTGTTGGGTAGCTCACTAACTTGTTGATTAGTAATAGGCGTTGTAAACGAACCTGACTTTTGAGGATGAGTCAAAATAGCTAGTTTAGGTGTTGCTTGAAGTTGCGCACTAGGTAATAAGGCCACGAGTAATTTAGTAAGTTTAGTTTGGCTAAGTGGTTGCGTATGAATTGTATCTGCAAAGCGATTAATAACATTAAGCTGTGCGCCTTTGTTAGTCGTACTAACAACTACTTTTAAAGGCTGCTCAGTTAAAAGTAACTGCGCTACGTCTTTATTTATGGCAATACTGGCGTTAAGTTTATCAATTACTAATTTTGGGGTAGGGGACATAACCACCTGTAAATCCATTGGTTTGTTTTGTACCTCAGTGCCCGTGCTTACATAATTTAATAAACGCTGTAATTGTACTGGTTGATTTAAAGTAAGGGTTGTAGTGTTTGGCGTGATGTTGAGCTGTTTGCCATCGGGACTAAGTTGTATGTTAGCACTGGCTATCTTTTGTAAATTTTGAGGTGCGCTTGTAGTGCCAAGTCTTAATGTTTGCCAATGTTTATCAATAAATACATCAAGCGTAATCGAGTCTTTCGAAAATTGAATGTTTTTAGCCGCAAGTACCTCATTAGGTAATTGCGATAACTCATTGGTTTGAGGGTTTGTCGATTGATTGATAACCAATGAATTAGATAATGTTATTTGCGTTGGCGTATTCATTATTTTAAATCAAGTTTTCTCTATTTTAAGTGAATCGATTTTAAAGCAATATTCGTATTACCCTATCATTATGGTAGACTAACGCCTAATTTTTGGCAGAGAGAATCGTCATCTTGTTACACATTAAGTCCGTCACCTGCATCAAGCAAGATCGTTGTTTGTTTGCGGATCTTAATTTTAGCCTTAATAGCGGTCAAATCATGCAATTAGCGGGTCCTAATGGGGCTGGTAAAACATCGCTATTGCGTATTATCGCAGGCTTTTCTGTGCCTGATGAAGGAGCTGTTTTATTTCAAGAACAGCCTATATCTAAGTATTACGAAGAGTATGCCAGAGAACTACTCTTTATAGGCCACAAAACAGGTGTAAATACTCAGCTTAGTGCAGTTGAAAATGTTCGTCATTGGTTACAAATTAATGGCTACATAAACCAGCCTGACTTGTATCCCATTTTAGCGCAACTTGGCCTTGTTGGACTTGAAGATGTACCGGTTAGAATGTTATCTGCTGGACAACAAAGACGTGTAGCTTTGGTCAGGCTTTGGTTAAGTGATGCTAAATTATGGGTACTTGATGAGCCATTTACCGCGCTTGATAAAAGCGGTGTTGCCTTTTTACAGCAGCGATTTACCGAGCACTTACTAAACGGTGGAGCTATTTTGTTAACGACTCACCAAGACTTAACGACCCATTTTAGTAACTTGCAAACGGTTACACTGGAGTATCGTCACTAATGACTCGTCAACATTCTTATTGGTTGCTATTTAGTGCGGTATTTACCAAAGATGTAAAACTTGCGTTTCGCCAGCGCGCTGAAATTGTAAATCCTATTTTGTTCTTCTTAATTGTAATTTCATTATTTCCGTTAGCAATCGGGCCTGAGCCTGGTTTACTAGCGAGAATGGCACCGGGAATTATTTGGGTTGCCGCATTACTCTCTACCATGTTGGGCTTGGATAAGCTGTTTAGAGATGATTTTAATGATGGCTCATTGGAGCAGTTAATTGCATCGTCTTACCCGTTATCGTTAACCGTACTTGCTAAAGTGGCTGCTCACTGGGTGGTAACAGGTTTACCGCTTGTATTAATGACGCCGCTATTTGCATTGTTGTTAAACCTAGAAAGTACGGCGTTAACAGCGACTGTTTTAACATTATTATTAGGCACTCCACTATTGAGCTTTATTGGCGCAATAGGCGCAGGGCTTACTGTGGGATTACAAAAAGGGGGTATTTTGATGAGTTTACTCGTACTGCCTTTGTATATTCCTGTTTTGATTTTTGCAACGTCGGCTATCGATACCAGCACCATGTCGCTGGATTATAGTGGGCAGCTTGCCATTCTTGGTGCAATGTTACTTATTGCTATTATTAGCGCACCAATTGCCATATCGTCAGCTTTAAAAGTGAGTGTAAGTTAATGTGGAAGTGGTTACATCCCTATGCTAAAGCAGAGCGTGCATACCAGTTATGCAATACGTTACTGCCTTATTTTGCCGTAGTTACTGTAGTTAGTATGATTGTTGGATGGGTATGGGGGCTTGGTTTTGCACCTGCCGATTACCAACAAAAAGACAGCTACCGTATCATCTTTATTCATGTTCCTTCTGCCATTTTGTCTATGGGGGCTTACTCATCAATGGCTATTGCAGCTGTTGTTGCACTTGTATGGCAACTACGAAATGCCGAACTTGCCGTTATTGCTATAGCGCCTGTTGGTGCTTGTATTACAGCTATAGCGCTTATTACTGGCGCTGCATGGGGTAAACCTATGTGGGGTGCTTGGTGGGTATGGGATGCGCGTTTAACGTCTGAACTTATTTTATTATTTTTATATCTTGGCGTGCTTTCGCTTTATCATGCATTTGAAGATAAGAAGTCAGCAGGGCGTGCAGCTTCTATTTTAGCAATTGTTGGCGTAATTAATTTACCTATTATTCATTACTCAGTTGAGTGGTGGAATACGCTACACCAAGGCGCAAGCATTACAAAACTAGACACTAAAGCAATAGACCCAAGTATGTTTTGGCCACTTATGGTTAATATTTTAGCCTTTGCTGCTTTTGTAGGAACAGTGACTTTAATTCGTCTTAAAAATGAAATTTTACAACGCGAAAAGCACCGACCGTGGGTGCGTTTGTTGTTAAATAAGGGGTAATTATGCAGTTTGACTCTTTTTCTGATTTTATTGCAATGGGAGGCTATGGGTTTTATATCTGGCTTTCTTTTGGTACATGCGCTCTTATCTTACTCGGTATTTTAGTGAACTCTTTAAGAGATACCAAACGTATTATGGCTTCAGTTGAGCAACAAATAATACGTGAAGCGCGAATTAAAAAAGCTAAACAGGAACAAGCCTCATGAATCCAAGACGTAAAAAGCGCCTATTGGTAATTATTGCCGTACTGTTTGGTATTGGTGGATCAATTGGTTTAGTGCTTTATGCACTTCAAGAAAATATTAATCTTTTTTATACGCCAAGCGAACTTATTGATGGCAAAGGGCCTAATAAAGAAAAACCATTCATTGGCCAAAAGCTACGTATTGGTGGCATGGTTGTACCAGGCACGGTTGAGCGTAATGAACAGAGCTTACAAGTAAGCTTTAAGCTAATTGATACAGGTCCATTAGTGACCGTGCGTTATCAAGGCATATTGCCAGACTTGTTTCGTGAGGGGCAAGGCATTGTAGCGCAGGGCGTATTAATCGAACCTAATGTTATTGAAGCATTTGAAGTGCTTGCAAAGCATGACGAAGAATATATGCCAGCAGAAGTTGCAGAGGCAGTTAAAGGTATTAAGCACGAAAAACCAAAATACAACTTAGATAGTGGTAATTAGCTATGATCCCAGAAATTGGTTATTTTTCTTTAACGCTTGCCATGGTGCTAAGCGTTTTACTGTGTATTTTTCCTCTTTGGGGCGCGCATACCGGTAATCTTCGATTAATGCGCGCAGCTCCCTCTTTAGCAATTGGGCAATTCGCTTTTGTTTTAATCTCTTTTGCAGCACTTATTTACGCCAGTGTAACGGATGATTTTACCGTATCGTATGTGGCATATCATTCAAGTAGTACGCTACCTTGGTATTACAAAATCACCTCTACATGGGGCGGCCATGAAGGCGCTATTTTACTGTGGTTAGTAATGCAAGCTGGTTGGACTGCCGTTGTCGCTGCGCGTTCTAAATCATTACCTTGGGTGCTACGTGCTCGCGTATTGGGCGTACTTGGTTTTTTAGGTGTAGGTTTTATGATGTACACCTTACTACTTTCAAGCCCGTTTGAGCGCCTACTTCCTTATTTCCCTGTTGAAGGGCGTGATTTAAATCCGTTACTTCAAGATCCGGGCATGATTATTCACCCGCCATTACTGTACATGGGTTATGTAGGGCTATCAGTTGCTTTCTCTTTTGCTATTGCTGCGTTGTTAACCGGTAAGCTTGATAACACATGGGCTAAGTGGTCACGTCCGTGGACAATGACTGCATGGGGCTTTTTAACTCTAGGAATCACAATTGGTAGCTGGTGGGCATACTCAGAACTTGGCTGGGGTGGCTGGTGGTTTTGGGATCCAGTAGAAAACGCATCATTAATGCCATGGCTTGTTGCGACCGCATTACTGCACTCGTTAAGCGTAACTGAAAAACGCGGTGTGTTTAAATCGTGGACCGTATTACTTGCTATCGCAGCATTTTCATTGAGCTTATTAGGCACATTTATTGTGCGCTCAGGTATTATTGTATCGGTACATGCTTTTGCAACAGACCCTGATAGAGGCTTATTTATACTCGCCTTTTTAGGCATAGTTGTAGGTGGTGGCTTAGCGTTATATGCACTGCGTGTATCGCAAGTACATAGTGAAGGTCGATACAAGTTTGTATCACGCGAAGTGGCGTTATGGCTCAATAATATATTTTTAGTAGTTGCTACATTAATCGTATTGCTGGGTACTTTATTACCTATGGTTCATAAAGAAATGGGCTTGGGCAGTATTTCTATTGGCGAACCGTTTTTTAATAAGATGTTTGCAATAATTTTAGTGCCGTTTGCTATTTTGATGGGGATAGGGCCATTTTTACGCTGGAAGCAAAATAAATGGGCTTTCTTACAAAACAAAATATTAATGGGCGTATTAGCCAGTGTAGTGATTACCTGTGCTTGGTTGTTTTCAAGTTACGATTTAGTAAAACCACTTACGCTACTAGCCACTACGCTTGCGGTTTGGATTGCAATATCAACTGGGATCGACATTTATACTAAATCTGCTGTACACGGCACCTTAAAAGAAGGTTTAAAACGCTTAGGTGTAAGTTACTGGGCTATGGTGCTTGGGCATATTGGTATTTCGTTTGTTATTGCAGGTGTAACGCTTACATCTGCGTATTCAGTTGAGCGTGACGTATCGATGAGGCAAGGCGACACAGTTCAGCTTAACGAGTATGAATACCGTTTTGATGGTGTTAAAACTATTCGCGGGCCGAACTACAGTGGTCATGCTGGTGTTGTATCGGTGCTTAAAAACAATGAGCTAGTAACACGCTTACACGCCGAAAAACGTAAGTATGATATTGGTATGCAGTTTATGACCGAGGCGGCCATAGATGCAGGCTTTACACGTGATTTATACTTAGCGTTAGGTGAGCAGTTGAGCCAAGGTGCATGGTCACTTCGCATTTATCATAAACCGTTTGTTCGTTGGATGTGGATTGGTGGTGTGCTTATTTCCCTAGCTGGATTTATGATTTTATTTGATAAACGCTACCGCACATCAGCTAAAACAGCGCGTAGAGCTGCATCGGAGAATGTTTTATGAACCGTAAAATTTTAGCTATTGCGCCGCTTTTAGTATTTGCTTTTGTATGTGTATTTTTATACCAAGGCCTTTTTGCTAATCCTCGTGAAATTCAAACGGGTCGGTTAGGTCAAGAAATGCCAGCATTTAATCTACCTGATTTAATGCAAGACAATAAGCCGTGGACCAACGAGTCTTTAAAAGGCGAAGTTTACTTACTAAATGTATGGGGTACTTGGTGCCCAA
The DNA here is from genome assembly GCF_015864705.1 of Pseudoalteromonas sp. NGC95. NCBI lineage: Bacteria > Pseudomonadati > Pseudomonadota > Gammaproteobacteria > Alteromonadales > Pseudoalteromonadaceae > Pseudoalteromonas > Pseudoalteromonas sp. NGC95. The sequence goes on along the minus strand of NZ_JADYWR010000005.1, from coordinate 176,942 downwards.
CATGTTTAGTTGAACTTGGTTATTTAACTAAGTTACGTGAGCAAGGTGTTAAAATTATTGGGCTTTATTACGTACAAGGTTACGATGCTGACTTTGATGGCCCGTTTGATATGCAATCACTTCGCACCGAAGTGAGCGATATGCTGCAACGTGCGGGTGACCCATATCAATTTAATATCTTAGATTTACATCGTACTTTGTCGTTGGATTTAGGTGTTTCGGGTGCGCCTGAAACATTTTTAGTCGATAAAAACGGCACTATTTTGTTGCATCACACGGGCGATATAAACCCGCGAGTATGGCGAGCTAAATTTGCGCCAATTATGCAGGAGCTTAAATAATGAAATGGTTACTACTTACGCTTAGCCTTTTTGTAAGCATCAGTGCGTTTGCAGAGCAAGATCGCTATCAATTTGATAACAACAAACAAGCGATATTGTTTGAAGAGCTAACTAAAGAGCTGCGCTGTCCTAAGTGTCAAAATCAAAACATTGCGGACTCTGACGCTGTTGTTGCTAAAGACTTGCGCGATAAAGTACTCGTATTGGTTAAAGAAGGTAAGAGCAAAGACGAAGTGATTGATTACATGATTGACCGCTTTGGCTATTTTGTTCATTACGACCCACCAGTTACACCAGCGACTTTAGTACTTTGGGTATTACCTGTATTAATTGTCATAGTCGGCTTTGGTTTTATTGTTATTCGCCAGCGAAAAGCATCAGTAAAACAAACGTGGAGCAGTGACGACGAAATGCTGTTAGCTAAGCTAATTGAACAAAATAAACGTCAGGAGCAAAGTTAAATGATTTTAATGTGGGCGTGTTTTGCTTTACTCACACTGGTTGCTCTTGGGTTTGTGATGTTGCCTTTTTTAAAAAAAGAGCGCGTTCAAACAATTACTCATAACGCCAATGCTGAGCTAATTAGCATTTATGAGCAGCGTTTAGTTGATTTACAAACCGATTTAGATAATCAGCGTATTGATACCGTAAATCATGCAGAATCAATTATTGAATTAAAACGCCGTTTATTGAATGAGTTATCACCAGAGAAATCACTAAACAGCAAAGGTAATAATCGTATTTTTGCTTTAACTGGTGGCGCATTTGTTCTTGCTCTAACAGGTGTTTTTTATGGTTTAACGGGTAGTCAGCAGCAAATTTCGGCTTGGCATGATGCAATGGATAATTTAGCTGATTACGGCGAGCGTGCTGTAATGCAAAAAGGTGAGCCGCTTAGCCAAAATGAGCTGCAGGCTTTTGCATTGGCACTTCGTACAAAACTTAGCCGCTCAGGTGATGACGAAGTCGCTTGGATGCTACTTGGACGAGTTGCTATGTCGCTTAATGAATTTGACATGGCGCAGCAGTCATTTGATAAAGCACTACGTATGAATCCTGATAATATGCAGGTACTTATTAGTTATAGCCAAGTTTTATTACTAGAAGGCAGCGAAGCTAATATGACTCGTGCGGCAGGTATGCTCTCAAAAGTACTAAAAGTTGAGCCTACCAATTTAGATGCAATTTCGTTATTAGCACTCATTGCTTATGAACGTAAAGATTGGCCTCAAGCCAAAGCTGCATTTGAAGTTTTACTTGCGAGTATGGAAAAAAATGATTCTCGTTATAGCATGATCTCTGAGCGTATCGCTGATATAGAGAAGCAAATGCAAACGGAAGGCTCTGTTATGCTAGTTACTACTACAACGGGTGCTATTGCAGTTACAGTCGACATTGCAAAAGAGCTTATAGATAAACAGCCAAAAGACGGTATCTTGTTTATATTTGCAAAAGCAGCAAGTGGTTCGCCAATGCCATTAGCTGCTGTTAAACTCCCTAATTATTCATTTCCAATTACAGTTGAGTTGAGTGATAGTAGTGCAATGGTTGCAGGCCTTAACTTATCTAGTGCAGAAAATATTATTATTTCGGCGCGTATTTCTATAGATGACTCGGTTATGCCAAGTTCTGGTGAGCTAGAAGGTCATTCAGAGTCGTTAAAGCGTGAAAGTGTAAGTGACTACCAACTTCAAATTGATACATTAATACCTTAAGGACGTTAGATGTTAAAACACAGTTTTACTTTTTTATGTTTATTGATACTAGCCGGGTGTGCTCAAGTACCACAAAGCAAAGTAGATGACAGAGATCCGCTGCAAAGTATTAATCGTCCATTATATGACTTTAATATGGATGTACTGGATGCTTATTTATTGCGCCCAGTTGCTGTAGGTTATGTTGAAGTAACGCCTGTACCGGTAAGAAACGGTATTGTTAATTTTACAGGTAATATTACAGCACCTGTCGATATGATTAATGCGGGTTTGCAAGGTAAGCCGGGTAATGCAAGTGTGAGCTTAGCGCGTTTTTTAGTTAACTCTACGGTTGGTATTTTTGGTATTTTTGATGTTGCCAGTTCACTTGGTCTTGAAATTGTAGATGAAGACTTTGGACAAACGTTAGGTGTATGGGGCGTGGGTGATGGCGCTTATTTAATGCTACCAGGCATGGGTCCTACAACAGCACGTAACCTGACCGGTGATGTAGTCGACAACTTTGTATTGCCTGAAGTTGCCCTAACGACTCCACAAACTATTCTAGTGTTTGTTTTAAAAGCGGTAGAAGCTCGTGCATCATTAATCCCACAAGAAGGGTTATTAAATGATTCACTTGATCCGTACTTATTTGTAAAAGATATCTACTTTCAGCGTCAAATTTATGAGCTGTACGATGGCAACCCACCTATAAAAGAAGAGCCAGCTGATTTTGATGAAGACTTTTTAGAAAGTTTATAATTGAAAAGCCACTCACAAAAACGCCAGCTAAATGCTGGCGTTTTTATTTGCTGTTTATATATTTATTTTTCGTTCACTACTAACTGCATTTGCTCATTAACCCAAGCTAGTGCTTCATGATAAGCATCGGGAACTTTGTTACCTAGGTTTAGCTCTTTCGTTAGCTCGTTTGCGGCAGACCAATTTGCTTGTTCGTAGTATTTAACTAAGTTCAAATACTTTGCCAATAAGCCTTCGTCGTTTAATAGCGCTGCTTTTATATCATTAGAAAGTGGAAGCTTTTTCATGACGCTTTCCATACTCTCATCTAAAATAGCATCCATTAGGGACATCATACCGGTTAAAAATGCCATGCCGGTATCTTTAAACTGCCCATGGGATATAGCGAGCAATTCAGCAAATCGAGCGCGCGTAAGCGATAGCCTAATTAGCTCTACAGGTTTATCTGCTGATACTTGTGCTGCAAACAGTAGTGACAATAGCTTTTTAATTTCATTGGCGCCAAGCACTATAAGAGCTTGCTTAATGGTACTTATTTCTGCGCGTCTTGCAAATGCGGCAGAATTTGAATACCTAAGTAATTTATAAGATAGGTTTACATCACGTTCAAACACATCAGTGATTTTCTTAAGATCCATATCAACACTTGATGTTTCGTAAAGTAATTCAGCTAATGCCATTTCTGATGGTGGTAGAGCCTTACTTTGTACCATTTCAGGTTTTGAGAAGAAAAATCCTTGGAAATAATCAAACCCAAGCTCTAAAGCTTGTTGGTAAATTTCATAGGTTTCTACTTTTTCGGCAAGTAACTTAATATGTGAGTGCGGTTTTAAATCGTTTAGAACCGTTTTTATTGTATCTATATCGGATGCTAAAAAGTCTATTTTAATAATATCAATAAATGGGTAAAAATGACGCCATACAGGTTGATGAATATAGTCATCAAGAGCAATAGTGTAACCTTTATCTTTTAAATCTTTAACGATAGCTAATAAACGCTTACCAGGCTGGATAGTTTCAAGTATTTCTACAACTATAGTGTCTTTACCTAGTAGTGTAGGGTAACCCTTTGATAGTGTTTCTAGGGTGAAGTTTATATAGGCAGGTTTATTGTCGGTTAAATCTTCTAAACCAAAATTAAACTGGCTACCCTCTATAAGTCGTGTTGTTGCTTCGTCACCATCTATATCGGGAAATACGTTATCAACGCCATCACGAAATAAAAGCTCATAACCGATAAGTTTTTTATCTCTATCTAAAATCGGTTGACGTGCAGCGTAAAAATACATAAACAGTTCCGTAAGAGTGATGTAATTGGGTATTGTATTAATATATGGCAAAAGATTCAAAATAGCATTACGTATATTTGCATGATTAATAAATTATCATTATAAATTAAGGTGTTTCTTCTATTTAATTTATTATATTTTACCAATTCGCTTTAAAATTATTCAACATGAGTATTTTTGTATCAGCTGGAAGCAACAAGTTGGAGATTTTATTGTTAGGCATGATATAGTCAGCGAGAATGGTTTTTATCCTAATAGTGTCTTTATTATAATATTTTAAGAGTCAATATTCGGATCAAGAGCCTGTTATTAATAATTATGCGGAGGCTAATTTGGAAACAGGAATGATTATTTCACTAGCATTATATTTTGTTGTAATGTTGGGTATCGGACTATATGCATATAAGCAATCTACTGGCGATGTATCAGGTTACATGTTAGGTGGACGAAATCTATCACCAAGTGTTGCTGCACTATCTGCAGGTGCATCTGACATGAGTGGCTGGATTTTAATGGGCCTACCTGGTGCGATGTTTGTTACTGGTTTTAGTAGTACATGGATAGCAATTGGTTTGGTGATTGGTGCTTGGTTAAATTACCTGTTAGTTGCACCTAGATTACGTGTGTACACTGAAAAAGCAAATGACTCTATAACAATCCCAGATTACTTCTCAAATCGCTTCAATGATAAGTCAAACTTATTACGTGTTGTATCAGCTGTTGTGATTATAGTCTTCTTTACTCTTTACACGTCATCTGGTGTTGTAGCCGGCGGAAAATTGTTTGAAAGCTCATTTGGTCTAAGTTATGAAGTGGGTTTATACATTACAACGGGTGTCGTTGTTTTATACACTTTGTTTGGTGGTTTTTTAGCGGTTAGCTTAACTGATTTCGTGCAAGGTTGTATTATGTTCATCGCACTGATTCTAGTGCCTACTGTTGCATACTCTTTACTTGAACAACCTCTGGAATCTACTTTACATAGTGTAAATCCAGATATGCTTAACTGGATTGGAGCAGGCTCTGCATTAGGTATTATTTCTGCAATGGCATGGGGTTTAGGTTATTTTGGTCAACCACATATCATCGTTCGTTTTATGTCGGTACGTAGTGTTAAGGATATGCCTAAAGCTCGCCGTATTGGTATGACATGGATGATTGTTGCTGCCCTTGGTGCTGTTGGTACTGGTATATTTGGTGCTGCTTATACTTATGAGAATAATATTGTAGTTGAAGATCCTGAAACGATTTTCCTAATTCTTTCTGAGTTATTGTTCCATCCACTTATTGCTGGCTTTTTACTAGCTGCAATTTTGGCTGCTATCATGAGTACTATCTCATCGCAATTGCTAGTAAGCTCAAGTTCATTGACTGAAGATTTATATAAAACATTTTTACGTAAAGATGCTAGCGACTTTGAATTAGTTACTGTTGGTCGAATTAGCGTTGCATTTGTTGCCCTGTTTGCAATTTATTTAGCGTACGATAGAGATAGCTCTATTTTAGACCTAGTAAGTAATGCATGGGCAGGCTTTGGTGCTGCTTTTGGACCACTTGTATTGTTTAGCCTTTATTGGAAACGTATGAATTTTGCTGGCGCCTTATCTGGTATGTTAGTAGGTGCGTTTACAGTGCTTGTTTGGATTTATGGTCCGTTTACTATTAATGGTGAAAGTTTAAGTAGCTTCATGTATGAAATAGTACCTGGCTTTATTTTAGCGAGTATCGCAATTGTTGTTGTTAGCTTAGTAACAAAAGAGCCAGAGCAAAATATCACTGCTTTATTTGATGAAGTAGAAAAAGAGCTTTAAATAGCAATTACTATTCATTTTAAAATGAGTAGTAAGTAATACCAATCCGCGATAATACTTAATCATTTTGCGGTGCTAAACGTGTTGCTACCGGCGTTAAAAAATTATCATTTAGAACAACTAAATATCAAATTTTTTGCCTAGCTATCAACACGTTTTTCCACCCTCAAAATAGATCACTTAATTAAGCGAATTGGTATAATAAAAAAGGGAGCAACTAAGTTGCTCCCTTTTTTATTTAGTTTGTCCCGTCCGAGGAGAGGACAATCTACGAGTTAACTTGCTTTTTTATCGTTGTTATCTTCAATTGACGCAACGTTATCTGACTTTTTACTTTTTGCTGGCGCTTTGGTAACAACTGGATCTTTGCCGCCCTTTAATATGGTCATAAAGTCATCTTTGCTTTTCGCTATTTCTAAAGCAAGTGATTCAATTTGTTGCTCACTAAGCGGTACGTCTACCTTTTCTAGCATTAGCTCAAGTGATTCTGCTATATCGAGCATCTTGTCATAAGCATCAGCTTCTTTTTTGGTAGTAAACGTCATACGCTCGACTCCGTTTCGTTCTACAACATATTTAACAACAACAGCCATGATTTCTCCTGCAAAATTGCTTGGCACCGTGGTTTGTAAAAACCATTAGATTACTGTTTTTATGTACAGTAATGGTTTGGGCGTAAATTTGCAAGCGCGAAGTATTAATTTTAGGTGTCTTAAATTTGACAAAAAACGGTAACTTTACTTTAGTTAAGCAATCACTTTGTTGTACCAGCTGCATTTTCAGGATTTCGGATCATAGTGATAATGCGTTTAGGTACACTTTAAGTGATGAGCATTTCAGTTCCTTACTTTTTGGTTTTCCTGAGCAACATTCAAAATTAAGAAAAGAAGAATAGGGACAAGTTTGATGAAAACGTTAAAAAATTTATTCATAATAAGCTTATTATGCTTACTACCTGCAACTACCGTATATGCACAACTATCGGAAGTAACTAAGCAAATGCCTCAAGTTGAGACAATTAGTATAAATAATGCTGATGCAGATATGCTTGCTAAGCTACCGGGTATAGGTAAGAAAAAAGCGCAGGCAATTGTGGATTATCGTGAAGAAAACGGCGAATTTAAAAGTGTCAGTGATTTATCGCAAGTTAAAGGAATTGGTAAAAAACTATTAACCAAATTAGAAGGGAAAATATCCCTTTAATAGCAGTAGATAACAATCAGGGCGCTATGCGCCCTGATGAAATTGTTTTAATGCATCGCTTAAGTGTTTTTTAGCAAAGTTGATTTCAATAGGTGTTGTTAAAAGTGGGTAGCAAAGTCCGCCGAGTATCAAAAACGGGATTAATATCCAACCTTTAAATACCGTGAATATTAAAAATAGTGGACTTAGTAATATTAATTTAATAATACGCAGTAACACTTTATCAGTTGGCGATAACATACTTAACGAAAGTGCTATCACGTCTTGGCGCTTGCGTACTTTTAGATGTTTAAGCTCATCTAATTGGCTTGAAAAAAATGTAAACATATCAAATCGACTTTTTAATTAATAAACGGCCAATAACTATAATAAATAGTGTTAGTGAGAAAATCCCAAATATAATTTCCATCCAAGCAGGCATGCTCAAACCAACAAACTGCCAATCTATATTTCCACAATCCCCGGTCGCCTGAAAAAAGCTAGGTATCCATTCATGTAACGGCATAAACGACGGGAAGTTTGGTTCAAACTCACAGCTAAATGCAAAAGGGTCTGTGGTGGTTTGCATATCAATATGCTCGCGAGCAATTAAATATCCCCAAACACTCGATACACCCCAAATTACATACGCTAATATACGAACTGCTTTGCTCTGTGGTTTAGTCGAACCTACAATTCCTGCGCCTAATAGACCCAGTACGGCTGTACGTTGATATATGCACATTATGCAAGGCGCCAATCCCATTTGGTATTGAAAGAAAAGGGCGGTCACTTCAAGTAAAAAAACGATAGCTGTAAATAAAAGCCACGGGGTACGTTGGGTGGGTAATTGCGCAAGCCAGTTCATAAAAATTCCGCGTTTAAATAAGACGTTAGATTATGACCTAGGATAATGTATGCGGCAACAAAAAGGAAAAAAAAGCTACCGAAGTCGCTTTTTATAAGATGAAATTATTGACCACTCAATGCAGCCTCAGCAGAGGCTACATGACGCTCTACTTAGTTCCCATTGATACATAAGCTTAGTTATATCGTTTACTTATATCACATTGGTGCATTGCCTAAAAAGTTCTTTAAAGTTGCAGTTAGAGCGCTCTGTTGCATAGGTGTTCCTTTTTAATGTACTTATGTGTTTTAAGTTGATTCAGCTAGGTATGTGTAAATAAAAAATACCAGTAATTACAATGTACCTACAATGAATATTGCTCTGTATATTTATACATTGTAGCGATATTAGAGAAACCTAAATTTTATTATTTATTAATCTTTAATTTCTACTCATTTGCTTATTAATATACCTGACTTTACTTGTTAGTTATGCTTCGTCTGGTACAATCAGTCAGTTATTCGTGTAAAACGATGAGTGTTGATTAATTCGAGTGGGAACTGGATGAGAATTTTTAAAGCGAAAAGCCCAGCAGGATTTGCTGAAGAATATATAGTTGAATCTATTTGGAACGGCGATTTCCCTCCAGGTTCAATTCTACCTGCCGAGCGAGAACTTTCAGAGTTAATTGGTGTAACAAGAACGACCTTGAGAGAAGTATTACAGCGTTTAGCACGTGATGGTTGGTTAACAATTCAGCATGGTAAACCAACAAAAGTAAATAACTTTTGGGAAACGTCTGGCTTAAATATTCTTGAAACACTAGCGCGCTTAGATGAAGACAAGATGCCAGAGCTGACAGATCAGCTTTTATCTGCACGTACTAATATTAGTGCTATTTATACACGTGCTGCAATTAAGTTAAATCCTGAACGTGTAATTGAAATTTTATCACAAAGTCATGAGCTAGAAGATACTGCGCAGGCATTTGCTGACTACGATTACAAAGTTCATCACGAATTAGCCGTTGCGGGTAATAACCGTATTTATGTATTAATACTCAACGGTTTTAGAGGTTTTTATTCAAAGATTGGTTGTCATTACTTCTCTGATGCCGGAACTCGTGAACTTGCTCGTCAGTTTTATAAAGATTTAACAATCTTGGCAGAAAATAAAGAGCACGATGGTGCTATTTCGATGATGCGTAAATACGGTCATCAAACAGGTGAGATTTGGCAAAAAATCCGAGGCGATATGCCCTCAGATATAATGGATTAAATTTAAACGAGAAACCTGCATTTGCAGGTTTTTTTGTACCTGTAAAAATTAATACCACATTATATGAATTTTTAAACAATTTAATGTATTAAGCCTTCTTCAGTAACGTCAAAAGTTCTATCTAATTACAACGCAATTTACACTTCAAAATAAACCTATTATTCAAGCAGATTAGTGCAAGTTGTAAGTGTTCGTTATTTTCGATTGCTCACATCGTTAAATGCGATTGTTCTTTTGTAGTGAATAACTTTAGAATGCCAATTAATTATATGTGTTCGCTATTGGTTTTTAATTTTTAGCGCCCATATAAGTACCAGCATTGCGAAAGCAATTGAAAACAAACTCAAAATATTTGGAGAATAAAATGGGTGTATTAGTAGGCCGCCAGGCACCAGACTTTACCGCTGCAGCTGTTCTTGGTAACGGTGAAATTGTAGATAGCTATAACCTTCATGAAACAATTAAAGGTAAAAAAGCAGTTATCTTCTTTTACCCACTAGATTTCACGTTTGTATGTCCTTCTGAACTTATTGCATTTGATAAGCGTTTTGAAGAGTTTCAAAAGCGTGGCGTAGAAGTAATTGGTGTTTCTATCGATTCACAATTCTCACATAACGCATGGCGTAACACTGCTGTTGCAGACGGCGGTATTGGTAAAGTTCAATACGCACTAGTTGCAGATGTTAAACACGAAATTTGTAAAGCGTATGACGTTGAGCATCCAGAAGCAGGTGTTGCATTTCGTGGTTCATTCTTAATCGACGAAGAAGGCAATGTACGTCACCAAGTAGTGAACGATTTACCACTAGGTCGTAACATCGACGAAATGCTTCGCATGGTTGACGCGCTAGCGTTCCACACTGAACACGGTGAAGTATGTCCTGCTGGTTGGACTGAAGGCAAAAAAGGTATGGACGCAAGCCCTGAAGGCGTTGCTAAGTTCTTATCTGAAAACGAAGGCGAGCTATAATTTAGCCCTTAGTTTTAAATAAAAAAACCGCCAATTGGCGGTTTTTTTGTGTCTTTTATTTAGAAAGAAAAGCTTACTTTAGTGTACAAGTAGCGGCCACGAGGATTATGCACAGCTGATGCATAACCGTATAAATCGCCATCGCCATCACCAATTGCAAATGGTGGCTCTTCATCAAATAAGTTATTAACACCTAAAGATATTTTAGCTGATTCAGTAATACGGTACGACGTTTGTAAATCAACAAGCGTTTGCGAGTCAATCATACGTGAAGTATTGCTATCAAAGTCTAAATTGCCATCAAAGTCGATATCAGGCGTATCTTCAAATTCGCCTACATAACTGATATTTACATTGGTATTAAACTCACCAATTTCCCAGTTGGTTGAGAAAATAAAGCGATGCTCTGGGTAGCCATATTCACCCGTGTAATCACGACCATCTTTTTCAAACTTATCTTGATATGCCCACTCTAAATTAAATTTAAGTAAACCTAAGTCATCAAGAGAGTGGTTATAGTTTGCTGAAACATCAACACCAGACACTTCTTGCGATGATAAATTTTTAAATGTGCTGTGTATTTTTTGTATTGTGCCTAAGCTTGCTCCGCCTGTAGGAGCTAAACGAACACATACGGTACTATTTTGGTTACCACATTCTGCAGCATAAATAGGACCAAATTCTTCTTCATCGATTTTATTATCTTGAGTAATGCTCCATACATCAACACTTAAACCAAACTCAGCTGTTGGTGCCCAGATAACGCCCACGTTCCATGATTCTGACTCTTCTGCTTGTAAATCAGGGTTACCAGAGAACTCAATGTTGTAATCAAGTGCTTGGCAATCTAATCCTGTTTGTTCACAGCGCTGTGTATCAACAAAAAATTGGCTTTTTTGTGATGGACCTAAGCCTATTTGCGCTAACGAAGGCGCTCTAAAGCCTTGCGCCCAAGAACCACGAACCGTTACTTCATCAGTCGGTGCCCAGCGCAGAGCTATTTTTGGATTTGTTGTTGTACCAAAGTCGCTATAATCATCGTAACGACCGGCTAATTGTAGTTCGAGGTTTTCAGCAAGTGGGATTGAGAACTCAACATATGCAGCGTATTGTTCACGATCAGCAGAAGCTGATACTGATTCAGTACCAAATATTAAGCCACGTTGAAATTGATCATCAGGGATATCATTTACATCTTCTTCACGGTACTCAATACCGGCGGCCATCATTACAGCTTCGCCACCAAAACTAAACGCTTCACCTGTAATGTTAGCGTCAAAAGAGGTCATATGAGACTCACCGCGACGCACTAAGCTAGTTGTGATTCTGTCAATTACAGCTGGGTCGTTATATGTGCCACCGAATGGATTATAGTTACCGGCATCAATTTCTTGTTGTAAGAAATCGGTGCGTACCCAGCCTTGTGTACGATCGCCTGTTTGTAGTGATTTGCTGCGACCTTTTTGTACCGCTGTCTCCCAGCTCCAATCGTTTATTTCGCCTTTTAACCCTGCAACAAAGCGTAAGGTGTCTGACTCAATGTCCCATTGGCGAGCGCCTGCATCTACTGTACGGTAACGACCAATTTGAATGTCTTCACCAAATGGATTGTTTGGGTGATTAGCGGGTACCGTAAGGCCTGCATCTTCATCAAGTGGTGTTGGTGCACCTGCAGCGACAGAGCTGTTATGCTGAACAGCCATTTCTAAAAAGCCAGTAATGCCGTTATCAAAGCGGTATTCAAATTGTGAAATAGCGCCTACACGCTCAGATGCTGGGGCAACATATCCATATGGGCCGTAATCAAATAAACAGCTACCACTTGAAGTTGCATTTTCAGCAGGACATTCAGGGTCGATTGTTTTAACGCCATCCACATAAAAGTAGCCTGGGAAACCACGAGATGAACGGAAATCTTCACCACCATAAGGTGCTTGGTTTGCAGTGCCAAGGCTGCCCATTTCATCAGAAGAAAGAGATGTGTTTTTAAAGTAATCGATAATAACAGATGCACTACTTTTTTCGCTTGTTGTACCCCAAACTAGGCTTGCTGTTGTTTCTTCATAATTTGGACCATCTGTACCGCCATAGCCTAGGTTAATCTCAACACCATCAATATCTTTCTTTAAGATAACGTTAACTACACCCGCTACTGCATCTGAGCCATAGATAGCTGAAGCGCCATCTTTCAGTATGTCGATACGCTCAATAGCAGAAACAGGAATACTGTTAATATCTACAAATGAGTTGGTGATACCTTCAGCAAAGGCACTAATTGATACACGGCGACCATTAATTAATACCAGTGTTGCATCGGCTCCTAAGCCACGTAAGCTTACTGCAGCTGAACCGTTAGCGGTTGAATCTTGGTTGTTACCACGAGTAGAGAAAGTACCGCTACCTGCTACAGGCATTCTTTCTAGAAGTTGCTGTAAATTATCGTAACCCATGTTTTCGATTTCAGCTCTACCGATTGATTGTACCGGAGAAGGTCCTTCAATATCAGTTCGCTTAATACGAGAACCAGTAACCTGAATTCGCTCTACTTTTTTGGCTTCTTCTGCTGCGTAGGCTGTTGTTGTAAAACCTGCTGATAATGCGAGTGTTGCGCCCACAATAATGCTTGGTGTAAATGCAGTTGATTGCTTCATCCTTAAGTCCTTGTTGATATATTATAAAATTATTTGCTTAACAAGCGCGGGTATTAATATCATGTAACTTAAGTGTTAGCAATTAGCTTAATTTGTGATTTAAGTATTAGTTTCAATGCTTTTTTGTGGGTTTTATGACCTTATTTATACTTTGTTTTCTAGGTGAAACTAAGCGTGAATAGGATATAGGGTTAATAATTGTTATATAGCTAGATGAAGCCATGTGTGGAATAGCTAATGATTAAAATAATTTGTAATAATTTATTTCTATAAATTAAAACTTATGTTTGTTTTTCTGCTTTAATTTATTCAATTATGTAATACCAATTTGCGATAATATTTAATCAATTTGAGGGGGTTAAAGCTGATGCTAAAGGCATTGAAATTTTTTGATTTACGACTGCTAGATACAGGAGGTGGGGTAATGCAGGAGTAATTGCTGATAATGGCTAAGTAATACCAACCTGCATAAATCTTTGATCAATTTAACGAATTAAATTGCACTATAACGTCGTTAAAATTTTTTATTTAGAACAACTAGATATAAAATTTTTGCCTAGTTCTAGCGTAATTTTCTTAACGTTAAATAGACCCCATATATAAACAGATTGGTATAACAAGTTTTGTCTTGTTATCGACACGATTTTCTTATTTCAAAGTAGATTACTTAATTAAGAGAATTGGTATTATTTGAGCTTTTATATAAGTGAAATTAAAAACGCCTAATAAATTAGGCGTTTTTATTTATGCTTTATGCTTCATTAAGCGTTCTTTTTCACGCGACCAGTCTTTATCTTTACCGTCTTCGCGTTTGTCGTGTAATTTCTTACCTTTTGCCAAATGAAACTCAAGTTTTACCCAGCAGTTTTTCCAGTACATCGCTGTAGCTATTAAAGAATAGCCATCGCGCTCTGTAGCACCGAATAAACGGTCAAGTTCGCGTCTGCTTAATAGCAATTTACGGTAACGTAGCGGGTCGCAAATTACATGGGTCGATGCACTTATAAGTGGCTGAATTTGACTGCCAAGTAAAAATGCTTCGCCATTTTTAAGATGAATATAAGTTTCTGTGATATTTACTTTACCAGCTCGGATACTTTTAACTTCCCAGCCTTGTAGTTCAACACCCGCTTCAAACTTATCGTGTAAAAAATACTCATGTCGCGCTTTTTTGTTTAGCGCGATGGTATTACTTGTCGATTTTGATGAATTTTTCTTAGCCATAGTGCCCTATAATATACGTAATGTGAGATGTTTTACATCGATTTTTTTAATAATGCTTTTAAAAATTTAGCTTTAATTTAAGCAGCATGAAAATTTGGGGAAACGCGCAAAGCTTGCTAAAATTCGCCCACACAGTTGGGAGTGAGTATGCCACAAATAGAAAAAAGTGCGCTGGTTATGTACAGCACTAAAGAGATGTTTGATCTAGTTAATGATGTAGAAGCTTATTCACAGTTTTTACCAAATTGCTCAGACTCAAAAATTGTTTCACAGCACGATAATAACATGACCGCGAGTTTAGAAATATCTAAGGCGGGTATAAAAAAGTGGTTTACCACCGAAAACACCTTTGTTGATGAGCAAACCGTGTTACTGCGCCTTGTTGATGGTCCGTTTAAGACCTTAAAAGGGCGCTGGCATTTTCAAGAGCTTGACGCCAAAGCATGTAAGGTTCATTTGCACCTAGAGTTTGAATTTTCAAGTAAGTTAATAGAGCTTGCCTTTGGAAAGATTTTTAACGATGTAGCAAAAAATATGGTGAGTGCATTTACTCAACGTGCAAAACAGGTTTATGGAGCGCGAGTATGATTAATGTTGAAGTGGTCTTTGCATTACCGACCACGGCCACGTGTTTATCAATTGAAGTGCCACAAGGGACTACAGTCGAGCAAGCTGTTATTCAGTCAGGTATTATAGAAAAGTGCCCAGAAATAGATGCCACATCGCTAACGTTAGGTGTGTGGAATCGAACTGTAAAAGCTAACTATGAATTAAAAGACGGTGACCGTATAGAAATATACCGTCCACTAATTGCAGATCCTAAAGATGCCCGCAGAAAACGTGCAGAAAAAGCAAAAGAAGAGGGGCGTGCAAATAAAATAACGGGTGGTCGCCCACTCGAGAAGTAATACCAATCGGCATAAACTTCGAACAATTTAACAGATTAAATCACACGCTAACGTCGTTTAAAATGGTAAAAGCTTTTTAAGTAAACCAATAGAAAAGGTGAGCCATGCTCACCTTTTTTACTACCTGAGACGTTTATTGCTCTAGCGGTGTAGTAAAGTTTTCAGGTTGGTCATAATCACCTGAGATTGAAACTAACTTTTCATTTTCAAAGTTAATTACTAACTCTTTATTTTGTTCGTTTTTACGGCCTTTATTAAAGCTGTAAATATAGCGCCAAGTATTGTTATCAAAGGCGTCCTCGGCAATAGGTCTACCTAATACATAAACAACTTGCTCTCGGGTCATATTTACACGAAGTTTTTCAACATCCGATTGCTCTAAAAAGTTACCTTGTGGAATGTTAATTCGGTATACCCAGCTAGAGCAACCTGCTGCTGAGCTAAGTGTTAAAGCGACGATAAGCCAAAGAGAAAAAGTTTTTAACGACTGCATTGTTAGTTGTGATCCTTATTTTTTATAATCTGCATGATACCGATTAGTCACTGAAGGTAAAACCCTTTTAAGCAATTGTTTTATGTTAAGGGCGTTAAGGTAATGTTTTGACCACTGATAATGAAAAAAGTTTACAGCATATTGAAACGAATATTTTAAAAACTGAGTCTACTTGGTTTTTATATATAGTTGAAACACGATTTGGTCATTGGTACACAGGGATCACGACTAATGTTGAAAAACGCTTTGCAACTCATCAAGCTGGTAAAGGGGCTAAAAACCTTAGAGGAAAAGGGCCTCTTTTACTTATCCATCAACAACAAGTAGGTAATAAAAGTGAAGCAAGTAAGCTTGAGTATCAATTAAAAAAGCTCCCTAGAGCTAAAAAGGAAGCGTACGTTTCAGCGTTTAATAGCGGCGATAGTGAAAACACTTAGCTTGTTCAAATTAAGTATATTAGTTGTGAGCAAAAACTATCTTCGAATATAGTTTTTGCTCATAGCTGGCGTGTAATATTAGAGTCGCTTAGCGATGCTTTTCAAAGGTAGCTACAAGCGCATCAAGTGTTTGTGCACTGTTGGCTAAGTCGCGAATCGCTTGCTCTGTATTGATTTGTTCGCTCATTGCTTTATCGCTAATTTCGCTAATTTGCTCAATATTACGACTTACATCGGCAACCACATTACTTTGCTGCTCAGTTGCAGTCGCTATAAGCGTAGCCATATCGTTTATTTGATTTGCTGTTTCGGTTATCGTATCAAGTAATTCAACAGAGCTTTGCATTGCACCAACGCTTTGCTGAGCTTTATCTTTCGATTGGCTAATATCATTAACTACATCATCAGATATTTTTGTAAGCTCTTCAATCATAGATTGAATTTCGGTGGTTGATTGCGATGTACGGTTTGCCAGTGCACGTACTTCATCAGCAACAACAGCAAAGCCGCGTCCGTGTTCACCTGCGCGTGCAGATTCAATTGCAGCATTTAAAGCGAGTAGATTAGTTTGATCCGATATGCCTCTAATTGAGTCAACAATACTTGCAATATCAACCGTTTTTTTAGAAAGCAAAGTAACTTGCTCTGTTATGCCATCAATATCGCTGGCAAGGGCTGATATAGTTGCTTGGCTTTGGAGTACTTGTTTGTGACTTTGAATGGTGTTTTCGCGGCTGTTATCGGTTAACTTAGCTGTATTTGCTGCGCTTTGCGCTATTTCTTGTACTGTAGCGCCCATTTCGTTGATTGCTGCTGCGACAGATATTGTTTGCTCTTTTTGGTTGTCTATTGCTTGGGAGTTCCGTTTTGCTTGTTCAAATACATGATCAGAGCTTTTCCTAATATCGTGACTTTCGCTGGCAACTTGAGTAATCGCTGTTTCTATTTTATTTATAAACTGGTTAAAGCCGTTACTTAGATTGTTAAGCTCTGGTTGGCTCGATTCTGGTAAGCGGTACGCTAAATTTGCATCGCCTGAGCCTAGGCGTGAAAATAACTCAGCCATTTTAGAAAGTGGAGATGAAAGTGAGCGAGCAAGCAAATAACTGATTAAACTCGCAACCAATGCTGTAATTACCGTAAAAGTAAATATTTGCCATTGCAGGGTGTTTACGCTTGCGAAAACTTCACTTTTTGGCACTTGGGCTACAACATATAAATCGGTGTTTTTAATAGGCATAGCAGCTACAAGTGTCGGTTCGCCATTTAAATTAATTTCTTCTAGTGCAAAGCCATTACTATTAAATAGTTGGCTGTGAATATTTGCAGTATATAAATCATCAATGTTTGCTTTAGCTACTTTACTTGCATCTTTATGAAGCTGAATCAATCCACTTTTATCTGCAATGAATACAAAGCCTGTTTGCTCAATTTTAAATTGCTGTAATAGCTTTTGCATATCAGTGATGCTTTTTGCAAGACCTGCTAAACCAGTCCCATTAGCCTGCTGATGATTTACAAACATTTTCACATCATTGGCTGACTCTTGATAAATACTGATAGAGTAAGGTTGTTTTGATTGCTTAAAAGCAAAGAACCAGCCATCGGCTGCATCGTTTTTTAACACACGCAAAAACCCATTCTGGTTCCAGTACTGTGCAGTGTCTCTATTTGCCCAAGATGCTGTGGCTAAATCGTATTGCTGGGCAACGCGATTTAATTCTTTTAATAGTAATGTATCGTCTTGGTTGTTTGATTGAGCCCATTGTAAAATAAATTCGTTTGATGATAGTTGCTGAGCAGCACCGAGTAACTCGTTGATTTCACCGCCTATGTGATTGCTGATTGTTTGCAGTTTACTAGGGAGCTCTGACTCAATCATACGTCGCTCAATAATATCCTCTGAGCTGTGTAGGGAAGTCAAACCAATCAGTGCGGCTACGCATATAGCAATAACACTGCCTAAAGCTGTGATTTTTTGAGTTATCGAAAGATTTTGTATCGTCATGATATTAATTAATTTTACAACTAAATAGAAAAACATATTAGCACATTATTTATTTGGAACTAAATATTGGCTAAGCAGAATAGGCAAAGATACACCAGATTGATTAAAGTTTTATTAACAGGCATAAAAAAGCCCACATGCAAAAAGCATACGGGCTTGGTTTCTAACAAGCGAAACATTTATTGTTTAGGGTTAAACAATCTTTTTCATTGCTGACATGTAGCCACGTAATTTAGCACCAACTTTCTCAACTGGGTGTTCGCGCAATGCAGCGTTAATTTGAATTAATGTTTGGTTATCAACTTGGTTACTGTGCTCGCCAAGACCTTTACCAATAATGTCTGTATCAACGTTTTTCATAAAATCAGCAAGTAATGGTAAACATGCATGGTTATATAAATAACAGCCGTATTCTGCAGTATCAGAGATAGTACGGTTCATTTCAAAAAGCTTTTTACGCGCAATAGTATTGGCGATTAATGGCGTTTCGTGTAATGACTCGTAGTAAGCTGACTCTTCGATAATGCCTGCTGCTGTCATGGTTTCAAATGCAAGTTCAACACCTGCCTTAACCATTGCTACCATTAAAATACCGTTATCAAAAAATTCTTGTTCAGAGATTTCTACATCGCCAGCAGGGGTCTTTTCAAAGTTAGTTTCTGCTGTTTCTGCGCGCCATTTAAGTAAGTTTACGTCATCGTTATTCCAGTCTTCCATCATAGTGCGTGAGAAAGTGCCGTCGATGATGTCATCTTGATGCTTATTATAAAGCGGGCGCATAATTAGTTTTAGCTCTTCACTTAGTTCAAACGCTTTTACTTTTGCTGGGTTTGAAAGGCGGTCAAGCATGTTAGTAACGCCGCCGTACTTAAGTGCTTCGGTAATTACTTCCCAGCCGTATTGAATTAGTTTTGATGCATAACCCGCATCAACGCCTTTTTCTATCATTTTATCAAAACATAAAATAGAGCCAGTTTGTAACATGCCACATAAAATGGTTTGCTCGCCCATTAGGTCAGACTTAACCTCAGCAATAAATGATGATTTAAGTACACCTGCGCGATGTCCGCCAGTACCCGCTGCATACGCTTTAGCTTGTGCTAAACCAAGACCTTGAGGGTCATTTTCTGGGTGAACTGCGATCAGAGTTGGTACACCAAAACCGCGTTTGTATTCTTCACGTACTTCAGAACCAGGACACTTAGGCGCAACCATGATTACAGTAATGTCTTCACGTACTTGCATGCCTTCTTCAACAATATTAAAGCCATGAGAGTAAGCAAGGGTAGAGTCTTTTTTCATAAGTGGCATAATTGCACTTACTACAGCGGTATGTTGTTTATCTGGCGTTAAGTTAAGTACTACGTCAGCGGTAGGAATTAATTCTTCATAAGTACCAACAGTAAAACCGTTTTCAGATGCATTTAAAAATGATTGGCGACGCTCAGAAATAGCTGAAGCACGTAATGTGTAAGAAACATCTAAACCAGAGTCACGTAAGTTTAAGCCTTGGTTTAAACCTTGTGCGCCACAGCCTACAATAACTAGTTTTTTACCTTTAAGTGCGTCAACGCCATCGGCAAATTCGCCTGCGTCCATAAATTCACATTGCGCTAATTGCGCTAATTGCTCGCGTAAAGGTAAGGTATTGAAATAATTCGCCATTGTTAGTGTCCTATAAAGTCATGTTTGTTAGATGCGCAAGGTTTGTTGCGCTTACAAACACCATATGTAAAATCGTTGCTTGCGTAAAATGATATATTTGAATTAAAGTGTTTCATAATATGAAATACTGGGTTTGGCATGGATCATAAACATTTAAACTACTTTTTAGCACTGGCTAAAACACTTCATTTTGGACGCGCAAGCGAGCTTTGTCATATAAGCGCACCCACTTTGAGCCGCAATATAAAACACTTAGAAGAAGAGGTAGGTGTTGCATTATTTGTACGCGATAACCGCAGTGTTAAATTAACGCGTGAGGGTGAGTCGTTTATTGATTACGCCACAGCAACGCTTGCTAATTGGCAGCGTTTTAAAACGAATGTGAAAGACCCACAACAACATATTTACGGCAAAGTAAGTATCTATTGCTCGGTTACTGCATCTTATAGTTTTTTACATCAAATATTAGAGCAACTTCGTGCGCAGCATCAGTATATAGAAATAACATTAAATACAGGCGACCCTGCACTTGCTATAAACCGTGTGTTAGATGGGCATGAATTAATGGCTATTGCAGCTAAGCCAAATAAGTTACCGGCGCAAATTGCTTTTGTAGATATAGGGCATTCTCCACTTTTATTAATTGGACCAAAAATTCAATGCCCGATCACACAAAAACTAACGCAGAATGGTGATGACATTAATTGGTCTGATTTAGAATTTATTGTGCCAGAACAAGGTTTTTCTCGCCAAAGGTTAGAACACTGGTGGCGCAAAAATAATATTCACGGGAAAATTTACGCACAAGTTGCTGGGCACGAAGCAATGGTATCCATGGTGAGCTTAGGATTAGGTGTCGCAATGGTCCCTAAAATAGTGCTAGATAACAGCCCGCTGCAAGATAAAGTACAAATACTAACACCAAAAATGCAAGCGCCTGATGGGTTTGATATTGGTTTGGCAGTATTAAGGAAAGAGTTAAATGACCCTGCAATCAGTGCTTTGTGGAATATTGCGCAAACTTTAGATGCAAAAGCGATTTAATGCGCGCAGAGAATAAGCAAGTTAGTTAAATAGTATGAATATAGGTTGCGTATAAGTTTACTATTACTTAACATTGAGCGCTAATAACAAAAACAATGACGCTTGAGAGTTTATTTATGAACCACGCCGTATCACTTGCTCATTCTGCTCAATGCCTAAAAAAGGCGATTCCTTTGATGGTAAAATACCGAATGCCGGTTACACCCATCAACTATGCAATTTGGTACTGTTATATTCAAGGAAACAAACCTTCATTAAATGCTGAGTTAGACCATGTTATTGCTCTGCAACAAACATGTTCACAAGACAAAGCAAAAGAAATTTTTGATAAACATTTAACGCAAGACGATCTCGTTTTTTTTCAAGAAGTGACTGAAAAATTTCATACAACTATGGAGCAAGTTCAGCAAGATATAAGCACAACGCTTGATCACTCTAAAAGCTTTACGACGAGTTTAGTCGACTCACAAAATGAATTAAATATGCTTGTTGATGTAAACTCTTATAATGAGATACTAGGTTGTGTTGAGCGTTTAACTGACGATTCTATTGCAATGCAAGATTATGCTCGGGAGTTTCAGACTAAATTAGCCGTTGCCTACAATGAAATAAAAGATTTAAAAGAAGCACTCAATATTTCAAAGGAAGCAGCCGATACCGACACGCTTACGGGTTTTTATAATCGAGGTAAGTTTGATTCTGATATTGTAAACTTTTGCCTCGAATACTCAGAGCAAGCGCAAGAAGACTCTCTTGCCGTACTCATTATGTTTGATATTGATCATTTTAAGCGCTTTAACGATGATTTTGGCCATCAAAAGGGTGATGAAGTGCTTAGGCTAGTTGCTAAAAAAGTGAGAGAAAATACAACTGAAGCTGCAAATGTGTATAGATATGGTGGCGAGGAGTTTTGCATAACAGCCTACTTTGACACTATTAACGATATAATAGCATTTGCAGATTGTATTCGTTTAGCAATAGCAAAATTGGCGATTCGTAAAAAGCATGATGTAACTGCAAAACGTGCTATTTCAGCAAGTTTTGGCTTAGCAATTTTACGGCCATTTACAAATAGTTCTGTTTTAGTTGAGCGTGCAGATAGAGCCTTATACATTGCCAAAACACATGGACGAAATCGTATAGAAATAGCCCCTGATATTTAATAAGTGCCAGAGGTTTCTGATTTATTTGGGTTAAAGCCGCTCAATTTAGGGCGATTTAATCCAACTTCAGTTTTGGTAAACAAGCAGGTAAAACCCAATAGAGCTGTAGCGAGTTAGCTCTTAGTAATTTTTTATTTGAATAATTGCATTTGCTACGTAGTGCCTCATTTTCAAAGTATCTTAAAGTACTATTAGTCAAAAATTACACAAGCAACTCAAAATATAGTCCTTAGACACAACTACCTTGAAAGATAAATAGTCCGAAAAGCATAAAGTTAACATTTTTGTATACAAATTGTGAATAATTGTAACCAGCTAGAGCTAGTTTAAAAAGACCTTGCTAGTATGGGGAACTCACTTATTTTGATACTTTGATTTACGCTGATGCGGTATGCCTTCTCATTATTAACAGCTCTATGTTTTAGCACTTTGTTTGCTTGCCTTTCGGTGCAAGCAACACAGGCAAGCAAGCATGCTGACGATTATACAGAGCAAGATATAACAACCGATCGTCTGCATTTGAGTTTAAGCGTGGGGGCTGGAGTTATAACCAACCCTTTGCATGGTGGAGATAATATTCCGCTCGTGCTTATTCCTCAAGTTGCGTTTTATGCAGAGCAATGGTTTTTTGATAATGGCCGTCTTGGTTATTCATTTTTGCAAACCCCTAAACATCACTTTAATCTAGTTGGTGAACTCAACTCTGAGTCTCGCTTTTTTATAGACTGGCACCCTAAAAATGTATTTACACTACAAAGTAGTGCCCTCAACAATCAGTTCGTAATGCAAGATGAAGCCTCGTCATCTCGCTATGTTGATATTGATAATTTACATAAACGGCAAATTGCACTTGATGCGGGTATTGCATATCACTATGTAAATGAAGACCATGTTTTTTCGGTTCAGGCTCTGCATGATATAACCGATGTTTATCGAGGTGTACGCGCAGCATTACAGTGGCAGTATCATACTGTGATAGGAAAGCTCAAAATAAAGCCAACACTTGGAATAAACTATAAATCTGCGGAACTAAATAGCTATTTTTATGGACTTAATGAGGGTGAAACTCAATTTGGCAAAATAGACGTTGGTAGTAGTTGGCAACCTTATGCTAAAATCGACGCCCGTTGGCCTCTGAGTAAGGCTGACTCTCTTCGTTTTCATGTAGCATATTACGACTATTCGGCTATGGATGGCAGTCCGCTCTTCGAACGTACTTATTCAATGACTGCATTTATAGGATTCGATCGTACTTTTTAATATGAAGTATTCAATATTAGTTGTCTTTATTACCGCTTTTTTTAGTGGTTTTAGTGTGGCACAACCCCCCTTTTTTAGTGTTTCTCCAAAAGTCTGCGTTGTCTCTGAACAGCAGGGTTTTTGCGATCTTGATTTACAATTTAAATGGCAATTAAACGCCTACAGTGATGTCTGTTTGTATCAGCAAGAGCAACGGCTTCAATGCTGGGAGCAACAACTTTCTGGGCAATTTAATTATAAAGCGCGTGTTCAGGTGGAGACCATATACTCCTTAATCAATCCTCATACGGGTGTGTTAATAGCAAAAACACAGGTTGAAGTACAAAGCGCCCATGCTAAAAAAAATAGGCGTAGGCTTCGCTCTCCGTGGAGCTTTTTTTAATTTAGGAGCAACTAATGCCAAAAATTTTACTTGTTGAAGATGATCTCGGTTTACAACAACTAACAAAAGATTACCTTGAACATAATGGCCTTGAAGTCGAAGTATTAGACCGTGGTGACGAAGTGTTTAATTACTTAGAAAACAATACACCCGATTTAATGATTTTAGACGTTATGCTGCCAGGTAAAGATGGCTTTAGCGTTTGCCGCCAAGTAAGAGATAAATTTACTCTACCAATTTTAATGTTGACTGCTAAAGGTGAAGATTTCGACCAAGTACTTGGCTTAGAGCTTGGCGCTGATGATTATGTAATAAAACCAGCAGAGCCACGTGTATTACTAGCGCGAATTAATGCATTACTGCGTCGTGGACAACCCATGGTAAAATCAAGCGAAGAGCTCCAGTTTGGTGATTTAGTCATTGATAAAACAAGTCGTATTGTAAAACTAAGTGATTCGGAGATTGTATTAACTTCGCACGAGTTTGAGTTACTATGGCTATTAGCGTCAAATGCGGGTGAAGTACTAAGTCGAGAACATGTGCACCAACATATGATTGGTCGCCAATACGATGGACTTGATAGAACGGTGGATGTACGCGTATCACGAATTCGTAAAAAATTAGGCGACAACAGCGATAAGCCATATCGTATAAAAACTGTATGGGGACAAGGCTACTTATTTGTTTCTGATGCATGGGATCTTTAGAACTATTTAAGGTTAGTCGGCTTTAATGGGAAAACTGTTTACCAGCTTATATTTATATATCATCGTTTCTTTGTTTGTAGTGAGCGGTGTTATAGAGCAATTGTGGCCTTACGAAGAGTCGCAACAACAGGTCTTCTTAGATGATGAGTTTGGGCAATCACTCTGGTTGCTCTCACAAACTTCAAATGGTCTTAAAAAGTTAAAGCACAACTTTGAAAGTAAAGTGATTGAACGACGTGATTTAATACTCCCTCAAAAACAACAATCGCAGCTCAACCAAAACCACTACTTATACTTATACGATAAGCAACAACGCATTGTTTGGTATGTAGATCTCGGTAATGATTCATTACTTCAAGTAGGACCGGTAGGTGTATTAACGCAGGAATCATCTTCTGTTTGGCCGTATTTATTACTACTTATTATTGTAGGTATACCTGTTGGGCTGTGGAGCTTTTTACTATGGCGCGACTTTGCAAAGCTACGTAAAGCGTGTGAAGCGGTAGAGGGTTTGCAAGACTTTCAACTAAACGACTCTTCTAAGTCTTTCTTTTTACCTATTACTGATACATTAAAGGTAATGCAGCAACGTATTGAGTTTTTACTTAGTGCGCAGCAAGAACTTACCTCATCGGTGTCGCATGAGTTTAGAACACCACTAGCACGTTTAAAGTTTGCAATAGTAATGCTGCAAGAACAAATGCTTGACGTAAAAGGTGAGAAATACCTAACAAATATGCAAACAGACATTAGCGAGCTTGAGTCACTAGTTTCTGAAATGCTTGAATACGCGCGATTAGACTCTCAACAACCTAGTTTACAGCCAATAAACTGTGACTTAGCTGGGCTGGTAAAAACAACTGTTGAAAAGCTAAACTTTGAAGCCCGAACAACGCTCTCTGTAAACCTCCCTGAGCATTTAAATTATTACTGTGATAGTCACTTTATGGCGCGAGTATTTCAAAATTTAATTGGCAATGCGCTCAAATATACCCATAAAAAAGTCAAAATTTCATTGCTACAAGAAACAAAACACATCGTATTGATTGTTGAAGATGATGGGGAGGGGATAGCTCCCGCTGAGCGAGAAAATGTATTTAAACCTTTTACTCGACTAGATAAAAGTAGAGGCAAGGATACCGGTGGTTTTGGTTTAGGGCTCGCTATAGTTGCTAAAATTGTGTCGTGGCACCAAGGAGAGTGTAAAGCAGAAAGCTCAAGTTTAGGTGGTGCTAAATTTATTGTATATTTACCCCTCAAATTTAAGACATAAAAAAAGCGCCTAAAGGCGCTTTTTTTGCGGTTAAAAACCAAAATCAACAAGTAGCAATATAATAGACCGCAGGTGCTTAAAAAAGTTCTCAACTATTTTTATTTTTTTCAAGTAATGGCATTAACATTTGCTCAAGGCCATTTAGTTTTACCTCATACATCATCGCAAGTTGACTACCTAGTTTTGAGTCAGGAAACCCTTGCTGATTAAACCAGACTAAATAAGGCTCTGGGAGTAACAACAATGGCCGTCCTGCATATTTTCCAAACGGCATTGTAGTATTTATCGCTATTTTTAGTTGTTTTGGATCCATAAAAACTACTTATGTATTTAAAGTATGCGTAAGTGTAAGGGATTTTAGAGATATAAAATAGGCTGTGACGGGCAAGAAACAGCCTATTTTGCGAGGGAGTAGGCCCTCTGATTTAATAATTTTATGTTGATTGATATAAACCTAGTTGAACTTTAATTAGCTGGGATCTAATTAAGTTATTATTAGAACATGGGTTCTTATTTAACCAACACAGTTAGTCTACCTGTTTTTCATTGTTGTGGTGAATTGGCTTGTAAAGGAATGTAAATAGAATTGCTTTTTATTTAAAAACTAATAACAAAGCCTTAATGGATTAAGGCCTTGTTATTTATAGACGTTATAAAAAGTAATTATTCGTTAAATAGCTCTTGTTTAACGTGCTCTGCAAAACCACTACCGGCTTCTAGGTAAAAGTTATAAGTAGAATGAACACCCATTTCTTCTAGTTCTTTTTGTTGATCAGGGTAGTTTGCAATAGCTGTTACTTGGCCTTTATAACCGGAGGCTTGTAGTTGCTCTAAGGCAAAAATATTTTGCATGTGTTTTGGCATCGCAAGCATAACCATTTCTACTTGCGAGTGATTTACTCGTTGCCAAAAGTCAGGGTCGGTTGCATCAGCAATTAAGACGTTGCGGCCTCTGTTTACGTGCTTATCTACCACCTCAGGTTTTATATCTATACCTGCAACAACATTTGGGTGAGTCGCGTTAATAGTCTCATAAGCACCAGTACCAATCCGTCCCATACCAAAAATGACTATTCTAGTATCGTTAAGGTTAACAGGTAGCTCTTCAGCTAAACGAGTTTTGCTTTCGAACTTTAATAACCAATGCTCAATTTTGACGTACAACTCGTTTGAACGTTTATTTAATGGGGAGGCAATTATAAAGGTAATAGAAACAGCAATTGCCATTACAGCTAGCCATTCAGAGGTGATCATGCCTGTAGTTGCAGCCACTGCACATACAATTAAACCAAACTCACTGTAGTTAGATAAGCTAAAAGCAGTAAGTAATGATGTACGCGCGCGTAGTTTAAATATATTAGTGAACACATAATAAAGCGCTATTTTAACGGGTAATACTAAAATAAGTATAATAGCAACAATCAAGGAGTTAGTGGTTAGCTCTGCGCTCAAACCAATACTTAAGAAGAAGCCAACTAGCAATATGTCCTTTAAATTAAGCAGGGATTTTGATAGCTCGCCTGCCTTTTTGTGAGGGGCAAACATCATTCCTATTATTAATGCACCTAAATCGCCTTTTAGGCCTGCAAATTCAAATGCATGATAACCAGCAACTAGAGCAAAGAAAAAACCAAACAATGGTAATAGTTCACCATGTTTAGATCGGTTCAACACGCCATACATTACAGGTCGTAATAAAGGCAAAGCAATTATTAGTGCAATTGCCCATAAATTTGGGACTTTACCGGTACTAATAGCTAAAAAGATAACAGCAAAGATATCTTGCATTACTAATATACCAATGGCTATTTTGCCGTGTAGGCTTGCCATTTCTCCGCGCTCTTCAAGTACTTTTACTGCAAATACAGTGCTCGAAAAACTCAGTGCAAATCCAACCAATAAAGCACTTTGCCAACTTAAATCAACAAATAGTGGAATAGCGAATACGCCAAGTAACAGCATAAAACCACTAAATAACGCACTGCTAAAAATGATATGCAATGTTGCAGGTGCCCAAACTTGAGGTTTAATTAAACTGTTAACTTTAAGTTTCAAGCCAATACTAAAAAGAAGAAGGGTTACGCCAAGTGCTGCAATTGTATCGAGCAACTCTGTACTTTTATATCCCGATAAATTTAAAGCAAAGCCTGCTAATAAAAATCCAATAAGAGGAGGTAGTTTTAATTGATAAACGGCAAAACCACAAACAAACGCGGCAGCAAAATAGATTAGTTCCATAATTCTTAATATCACTTCATTTGGTGTTGCAGTGTAACGAAAAATTTATGCCATTGAAAATATAATAGACCTAAAAATGAACGCGTCTAATCAATTACTTGCCTTGCTGCGTATGAAAAATGCGCATTAAACACTTATTTAATCGTAAATAGTATGTAAATAACATTTTTTCACTGACATTAGCTTTTAAATATGGTTAAGATGCGATAACGAAGAAGTTTAAGCCAGAGCAAATAATAGAGCAGCTCAGCTTAAGGAGAGAGATATGTTTAAAAAGATTTTAGCGTCGGTAGGTATTGGTGCTGCAAAAGTAGACACTATTTTAGAAACTGAACACCTACAACCAGGTCAACTTTTTAACGCACAAATAGTTATCACAGCAGGGGATGTTAGCCAAGATATCGCAGGCTTAGATTTATTATTAATGACTCGTGTTAAAGTTGCGGGTGATGATGGCGATTATTTTACTAATCATGTAATTGAGCAATGGCGAATTACAGATATTGGTACAATTGAGCCAGGCGAAGTTAAAAACATCCCTTTTGAAGCACGTCTTCATTCTGAAACACCTATTACAGAAATTAATGCAGGTTATAATCAATCACATGTATGGCTAGAAACAGGCCTAGATATAGACTTAGCACTTGACCCAACAGATAAAGATCATTTACACATTTACCCTAATGAAGCGGTTAAAACGTGTATGCAAGCGATGGAAAAGTTAGGTTTTAGTTTAATGAAAGCTGACGTAGAAAAAGGCCACTTACGGGCTTCAACTTTTCAGTCATTATCTGGGTGTTACCAAGAACTTGAGTATAAACCTAATAGCCGCAGCTTATTTGGCATTCAGGAGATTGAATTATCGTTTGTACCAGAGGCACATAAAACACATGTGCTTATAGAGCTAGACAGAGCCTTTAAAGGCGATGGTTATGTAGATTTGACCATAGAGCACGATCATGTGAATCTATCGCAGTTGTGTGATCAGCTAGAGCGCTTATTTACTTAGTATAAGCTAACTAAGCTAACGAGTGATTTTAATAAACCCAGCCTAAGCTGGGTTTTTTGCTTATAGGATTTAATATGCAGTTTAAATGTGAGCAGTTTGACGCTTTTGATACACAGACTCTTTTTATTATTATGCGTGGGCGGGTTGATGTGTTTGTTGTAGAGCAAAAATGTCCTTACCCTGAACTTGATGATGTAGATATTGCTTTAAATACACAGCATTTATATACATTGGATAATGGGCAACTACAAACTTATGCGCGTTGTTATGACAAAAGTGAGCAATACAGCGCAATAGGTCGCGTGCTAGTAAGTGAAAGAGCGCGTGGCAATGGGTATGCAACTTTACTTATTACTGAAGCTATAGACTGCTGCAAAGCACAATGGCCTGAGCGAGATATTTATATAGGTGCACAAACTTACTTGCTTGATTTTTACCGCTCTTTTGGCTTTGAGGATTATAAAAGTGAATATTTAGAAGACGGTATACCTCATCAAGATATGATTTTAAAACTCACTAAATAAATCCAATTTAAGCAGCTATAAAAAAGCCCACTAATGTGGGCTATTTTAATTTAAGACTATTTTAAGGTTAAGGTATTATTTAGCTCAAGAGTGAGTGTAAAAATACCATACCAATAGCAAGTGGACACACAAACTTGGTATACCAAGGCCATATTTTCCAAAACAATGTGTTATGGACCTCAGGATTACCTTCTTTAATTGCTTTAAGTAATGATCCTCTGTACCAAATCCAGCCTACAAATATACAACACATCAGGCCAAGCAAAGGTTGAGCTACTTTTGTAGTTAAAGTAATCACTAAGCCAAATAAGCTGCTAAGGTTACACACAATTATAATGCTAACGATAGCAATTAAAGCTCCAATCAACCAGGTTGCCTGAACGCGTTTCATCCCAAAGCGCTCTACAGTGTATGATACTGGCGCCTCTAACATTGAAATAGATGACGTTAAAGCGGCAATACTCATTAACGCAAAAAATGAAAAGCCCACAAATAAGCCAACTTCGCCCATTCCATCAAATAAAGCAGGGAGTACCTGAAATACTAACGTATCTTCAGAGAGTAATTTACCTGTTGAGGCCGAGAATATTTCAACGCCTTGAGCTTGCGCTACATACATAGCCGGAATAATCAGTAAACCCGCTACAAAGGCTATAAATACATCAATAAGGGTTACATAGGCACCTAAAGAAACAAGATTTTCTTTTTTGCTAATGTACGAGCCGTAAATAATCATTACGCTAGTACCTAGCGATAAAGAGAAAAAAGCTTGTCCTAGTGCGCTAACTAATAGTTTTGCGTCAAAAATAGACGAAAAATCAGGAACTAAGTAAGCCTTTAAACCTTCCATTGCGCCATCTTGGGTCATTACATAAGCAATAAGTGCAAATAAAATCCCCAAAAGAGCGGGCATTAAACGTTTTGACCATTTTTCAATACCGTTCTCAACGCCTCTACTGATAATAGCGACAGTTAGTACGATAAAGACGAGAGTGAATATAATGTTTCGGGTAAGTGATTGCTCACTTAGCCATGTCGATGCTGTGTCGGCACCGACAAGAGTAGCTATGGGTTCAGCTGTAGCGCTGAGCATCCAACCGGCAACAATCGCGTAAAAACTTAATATAAAGCCAGCACATAAAATACCGCCAAAACCAACGATAAAGGCAAAGTGTTTTTGCCATGGCTTATTAGATATTTTTTGAAGTGATGAAACCGCGTTTGCTTGGCCATGACGACCAATCATAAGTTCAGCCATTAAAGCGGGGTAGGCTAAAAAGAACGCAAGCACTAAGTATGCGACTAAAAATG
Organism: Pseudoalteromonas sp. NGC95; assembly: GCF_015864705.1. Taxonomy (NCBI): domain Bacteria; kingdom Pseudomonadati; phylum Pseudomonadota; class Gammaproteobacteria; order Alteromonadales; family Pseudoalteromonadaceae; genus Pseudoalteromonas; species Pseudoalteromonas sp. NGC95. Next base: position 146,471 of record NZ_JADYWR010000005.1, on the reverse strand, counting down.
CAGCACCGCCATTACTTGCTGTTTGTGTAGGGAATCCCCAAATATTGCCCAAACCAACGGCAGAACCCGCGGCGGCCATAATAAAACCAAAGCGAGAGCTGAACTCGCCTCTAACTGCGCTCATATTATTGTACTTCTCTATTGTGTGACGGCGGTGACAATCTACTGGAAATGTTAAAAAATAAAAAGTGCTTATTTGCTGATCTAGCACAATTTAATAAGTAAAGTGTGTGTTATAACCATCGATTTTAATTGTTGTTATCGAGTCGTTTAAAATAACGAGTTGATTTTGTTTAATAATTGTTAATTACAGTCTGTAACTATTGCTTTACGAATTATGATGCTGTGCAATAGTGAGAGTAAAACACGCACCACCTAGCTGGGTACTTTTACTTACTTTAACACTGCCATGATGCCAGTCGGCTACTTTTTCAACAATAGCTAGACCAAGGCCGTAACTTTTATCAGCTCTGTTACGGTGATCTTCTTCCCTAAAAAATGGGCTAAATACATTACTAAAATTTTCTCGAGCGATACCCGGGCCGTCATCTTCTACCGTTATTATAAGCTGTTGCTCGTGTAACTTTGCGCTTAAGTAAATATGTTGGCTTGCAAAATCACATGCGTTAGTTAATAAATTAGTAATTGCGCGAGCAAGCCAGTGAAGATCTGCATTTATTATTTTATCGGTACTATTGAGTTGTACGTTGAGCATTTGCATTTCAAGCTTAGGTGCAAGTTGCACTAAAATATCTTCAAGGTAGGACTTAATGTTTGTTGATGAATAGGTCAGCTTATTAGCATTTTGCTCTAAAGTAGCAAATGCTAAATAGCTACTAAGCATCGATTCCATATGGTCTAAATCATTTTCCATACGGGTTAAATACTGTTTTACTTTTTGCTCATCATGGCTATCTAATGCCGCATCTAAACCAAATCGCAGGCACGCGATAGGGGTGCGTATATCATGAGATAAACTTGAGGCCATTAGCTTGTTCTCGGCGACAAGCTTCTCTATTTGGCTGGCCATGCGGTTAAAGGTAAGCTCTACGTCTTTTATGTAAGTAAAATGCGATACTTTTATTCGGGCTTGAACATTACCAGAGGCAAACTTTTTAGCGGCTTCATTTAACACGGTTAATCGTTTAGCTAAGGGCGCAATAATAAACCCCATAAATACACATAGGCCTGCGTAAAAGAGTAAGGTTAATATAATGTCGTTATGTTGCTCGCTATCAAAAATTTTATCTAAACGCATTGATAAGTGAAAAGGATTTAAAACAGCGCTGCTATAAAGCATATAAAAGCCTTGCTGATCTTCTAAAATCAGCCCACCCGGCGTGTGCATTTGTAATAATAAAGAAGGCGGTAAAGCAAGTGATTCATTAGGTTTGTAATCAATTAAAACATCAAACTCTAGCGCCAGTTGTTTTACATAATCGCTGCGCTCAGATGTGGGTATGTTAGCTAACTGCTTGCTAAAACCCATGATCATTTTACTTTGCTGACTAAATTCATCCTGTGGGGTATGCGCTTGTTGACTAAAAGCATCAATAAGCCAGCCCAATACCACAATAGATAAAAGTGCACTGCCTAGAAGCGATATATAAAACTTTTTCATTTATTTATTCATCACTTTATTACCACGCAGTAGAAACAAGTAAATATCCACGGCCCCAAATAGTTTTAATTTTTTCAGGGTTTTGTGGATCATCATTAAACTTTTTACGAAGTGCAGAAATAAGTACATCAACACTTCTATCAAGCCCATCGTATTCTCTGCCTTTGGTTGCTTTAAATACAGCGTCACGCGAGACCACTTGACCTGCATTGCTCGCAAGGTAATGAAGCAGTAAATACTCAGCACTTGATATGTTTACGTCTTGCTCGTTGAGTTTTACATTTCTAGATTCGGTATCAATACTAAGCGCACCAACATTAATAACACTCTCGTTAACGTGTGGAGTATTTGGCTCATTATTTTGGCGAAGGGCTGCTTTTATACGCGCTAGCAATGCACGAGGGCGTACAGGTTTCATTATGTAGTCGCTTGCACCTACTTCTAGACCAATGACCTCATCCATTTCTTCATCGCGTGCGGTGAGCATTATAATGGGCGAATTATAAAAACTACGAAGTTCTCTACACACGCTTATACCATCTTGCCCTGGAAGCATAATATCAAGGAGCACGATATTTGGATTTAACGTTTTGACTTGGCTAATTACTTCGTCACCTCTGTGACAAACATGCGTTGTGTAGCCTTGCTCTGTTAAATATTCAGCAACCCATTGAGCAAGTGATACATCGTCTTCAACGAGTAAAATAGTGCCATAGTTATCCATGAAAATATCCTTAATGCGATTGGTATTAAAATAGTCGCCAGCGGCGCTTTTTTTGCCTGTTTTGATATACCCATTGAAGCTTTACTTCGGCAATACTAATTATTTTAGAGGTATTGCTGTCAAATAGTTCAAATGAAATACTTTGCTGTGAATCAAATGCATAATTAAAAGTACCGCTCTGTTGCTTGAGCCAACATTGCATTATGTACTTTGAGGTAGCGTCACGTAGGCAGTAATTACCAATGATAGGTTGCTCCCACGTTAGCGTAACGTCAGCATAGCAATTTCGCCCTTCGCGCAATGCAACGCAGGTATCGGGAACTGCTATGAGTGCTTCAGGAGGTTCCTGAGCTTTAACAGTAAAAGTACTGGGGAAGATCAGTAATACACAGATCCATCTAAAATACATAACGTAGGCCTACCTTGGCTTTGTGTTGATATCCTTGGGAAATAATTGGACTGTCGTCAATCTCTTTTGAAAACCATGTGGTAAGCCAGCCGGATAAAAACACCCAATCTTGGCTTATTGGGTACTCAGCATGGAACTCAAAAATAATACTAGTACTGGCATTGCTGCTATAAATCGGGCGAAGGCTGGTGGCTTCATTGCTATCAATGCCAAAATAATAATTGGTAAAGTCAGCAGAGTAGGCGCTTAAACCAACACCAGATCTAAACTCCCAGTTTCGCCACGGCAAAATGTGACTAAAAAAGCTATTTATAACCCAGCCATTGTGCGCGCCAGATACATCATGAAGGTATTCAAAAGAGAATTGAGAATTTTCAAATCGACGAGAAAGTCGAAGGCCGACGTCAAAGTCGTAATTACGTTTTTTTATACCTTGGAGTTCTTTTATAACACCATGGTTATAAAATCCGAGGCCTTTTTCGTCAAATCCAGCTTGAGTATTTGTGCCTAATATATCTAGGCCCCAATCAAATTTATCTATAAGACTGTAGCCTATTACAAGGCCGCCACTGAGTTGATTGTGATCGAAATCAAGGTAAAATTTATCGTAGGAAACAGCAAGACTTAAGTCGAGCTCAACGCCTTTATCGTAAGACTCAATGCCGACAAGGTAAGAATCTTCAATATAAAAGCCCGCACCAGCACTCCAATCCCACGCAAAGCCTTGGGTTGGCTCTAACGTATTATCTGCATAATAGCGGTTACTTGCCATACTCGACGTGCTAAAAATGCAGCAAAAAAGCAGTGTTATGCTCAGTAAAGTATGGTTAAGCAAAGCGTTTCTCATCCCTTAGGGCCTAATTATTATTTGTTATTAAGCGTAGTATATTGTTAATTCGTTCCTTTAATCTGTAAAAAAATGTAGTAAGTGTTAGGTCTGTTGAACTTTTAAGGTTAAATTTGCAGCAGTCTGTTTGGTATTTAGGTAAGGCAGAGCCTATGCAGTGTGGCTATTCCCCATAAATGGGCGATAACGTAGCATTAATGCCAAACAGGCGCTGCCCAAAGGGTTCTTCCTAGGGGCTATTTACTCTTTGTTGCTCGGTTTTGACTTAGCCCACTAGGTTACAAATCTCGCGCCGCGATTAAATAGCCCCTAGTTTGAACAAATTTTAATCCGTAAAGATCAACAGACCCTAATTTACTGAACTTTAATTTTATCGATTAATATACTACTCAAGTAAAACTGCATCATAGGTGTTAATGCACTTACTTCTGTTCTATTACATGGACCTCTAAGTTTAGTAAGGCTAGATAGTTTTGACAACGTTTTGTACTGAGGGATTTGAATATCTTTGCCAAGTCTTTCAATACGGGCCTCGTCAGTGTTTTGCTGATGAATAAAAGCGACAACCTCAAGCTCATTTGTTATTTTTTGCTCTTCGGTGAAATTGTAAATTAGTGGTTCACGATGAAAACTTGCACTGTCGATTGAAGATTTAGCAAACCAAACAACATCACCCGATGACTTGTGCGTGAGACGCATACTAACTTGTGCAAATATTGCAGCGCACTGTTGTGTTGGGTATTGCTGGGCAACATTTGAATATAAAGTAAATGGCTTCTCTGGTTGCTTTATTGCGTACTTAGTATCGTCTGTGAAAGTTAAATCGAGTTGCTGAATAGTCAGTGTGTAGTCACTGTTATTTTTAGTTGTTACTTTTAGTTGTTTATCGTTCAGTGCTTGGCTAATTTGCGATAGAAGTTTATCGGTTACGCTTGCCTTATCGGTAATGATTTTTACTGTTTGGTTTCTAACTACTTTATGTGCAGGAAGTTGAACCGATTTAACTTTTGGAGATGAGTGCTCTGTAGTGTACTCAAGTTGATAGGTCTGACTTTTTAATGTTGGCTTTAATGGCATAGCCAGTGGTTCGGCCGGTTGCTTTGTAATAGCACAACCAGTTGATAATAAAATAAAAAGTGACACAACTAAAAAACGCATAAGTACTAAACACTCGCTTAAAACCAAATAATCGTCGTATTGTACGTTAGTACAAACAAAACTTCATGATATTATCTGCGCAGATGTAGTTAAAAAGATAAATTTTATAAAAAATGAAGTATCTCAACTCTTTATCGTATTGCCTATCTGCTTTGTGTTTGCTGTTTAGTTCTGTGGGTTTTGCAGCAAAAGCGGATCCTGATTGGGATGCATTTGTAAAAAAGTACGGCCGTTACGCGCAAAAAAAATTAAAAAGTAAAGGTATACCCGGTGCAGCGCTTTCGATTGTAAATATAAACAATTCAGACTACATCCACACCATGGGCGTAACTAAATCACGAAGTGGACAAAAAGTTAATAAGCATACTCGGTTTAGACTCGCGTCTGTTTCGAAGACATTTGCAGGCTCGTTATCAGCTAAATTGGCTGCTAACGGCCTACTGGAATTAGATAAGCCTGTTAGCGAATACATAACTGATTTTAAAGGGACTGTTTATCAAGATGATTTAAAGGTGTTTCATCTTTTAAGCCATTCAAGTGGATTAGTTCCTAATGCATACGACAATTTAATTGAATCTCGTATGGATTACCCAGGTATTGTTGAAAAGCTGCTTAGCGTCAAACCAATTTGCAAACCCGGCGAATGTTATGGCTATCAAAACGTTATGTTTAGTCTTATAGGCGATGTGATATTACAAAGCACCGATAAAAGTTACGGACAGTGGTTACGAGAAGCTATTTTTGAGCCATTAAAAATGGGTGATGCGAGCTTAGGTTTTGAACAAATGGTGCATGACAATAATTATGCTCTACCTCATGTGCGGGGTAAAAAGCGCTGGTATAGCGCTAAGCTTAAAAAAAATTATTATAAAGTGGGACCTGCAGCTGGTGTGAACGCTAGCGCAAGTGATATGGCTATTTGGTTAAGAGCGCAGCTGGGCCAATATCCTGATGTTTTGTCATTGGATACTCTAGCAAAACAAACACGCCCTTATACACATACAAAAAAAGAAATGCATCGGAGGGTGTGGAAAAAACACCTTAATGAAGCTTATTATGGGTTAGGTTGGCGCGTTTATAACTATGCTGATGAAACACTTTACTATCATAGTGGCTGGGTGCAAGGTTATAGAAGTGATGTGGTTGTATTTCCTCACTTAAATATTGGTTTTAGCTTAATAGTTAATGCTGAAACCGGCGTAATCAATGAGCTAACGACTGAATTTATCGACAGGCTATTAGAATACAAACGAGGTAAAAAAATATGAATAATAAAATAATATTAGCAATCACTTTTTTAGTCATGTCATTCAATTGTAGTTTAGTGTTTGCAGCACCTGATGAGATATATTTGTTTCGTCATAGTGAAAAGTTAACGGGTAAAAACCCAGCGCTCTCAGAGGTGGGAAAGGCACGTGCAAATAATTTAGTTACTTTTTTCAAAGAGTATCAAAATATACATATTTTCAGCAGCAACTATAAACGCACGTTACAAACAGCGGCCCCTTTGCAGGCATATTTTAATACCAACGTAAATGTGTATAACGCAGGTGAGCTAAGTGATCTAAAAAATGAGTTACTTAAACTAAAAGGTGTAGTTGTTGTTATTGGACACAGTAATACAACACCGCAACTAGCCGAGCTACTTTCGAATGAAAAAGTGCCAGCAATGAGTGAAACACAATTTACTCAGTACTTTATATTGAATAAGAAGCGCAGTAGTAATGGTAGCGAATATGATGTAACCCATCATAAAATGAGTTTTTGATTTAAAACGTTAAATAATAAAAAACCAGCATTAAGCTGGTTTTTTTAATTTAAACGCACTAAATCCTTTAACAGGAATAATTAGTTACGCGGTAAATGTATTTTTTTCTCAACGCTTTGACGATAAAGCACAATAGTGTGACCTATCGTTTGTAGCTTAGTCGCACCAGTTTCACGTACGATTGCTTCAAAAATTAGTGCTTTTGTTTCACGATCGTCAGTTGGAACTTTAACTTTGATTAATTCGTGAATTTCTAATGCACTTTGAATTTCTACTACTACGCCTTCGGTTAAACCGTTAGAACCTAGTAAAACTACAGGCTTAAGGCTATGTGCCTGACCTTTTAAAAACTGCTTTTGTTTGTTTGATAATGTCATGTTTATACAAATTTTGCTGAATATGGCTTGAATTAAGGGTATTCTAACGCCATCTAGAGAATATTACTAATTAGTTGCGTGTTAATTTATGACAAATAAAAAACAGTCAGCCAGTTCACAGCGATGGCTGAAAGAACATTTTGATGATAAATATGTTCAAGAAGCGCAAAAAAAAGGCTGGCGTTCCCGAGCGGTTTTTAAATTAGATGAAGTACAAAATAGAGACAAAATACTTCGTCCAGGTATGACAGTTGTTGATTTAGGGGCGGCTCCAGGAAGTTGGTCTCAATATTTGGCTGAAAAAGTAGGTGACAAAGGCCAAGTGATCGCGTGTGATATATTACCGATGGATTCACTTGCGGGTGTTGACTTCTTACAAGGTGACTTTCGTGAGGAGGCTGTATTAAATGCGTTGTTAAAACGTATTGATGGTAAAAATGTTGATGTGGTACTCTCTGACATGGCACCAAATATGAGTGGCAATAACTCAGTAGATCAAGCGGGTAGTATGTATTTGGTAGAACTTGCGCTGGATATGTGTAGTCAAGTACTAAAGAAAAATGGCGCATTTATTGTTAAAGTTTTCCAAGGAGAAGGCTTTGATCAATACTTGCAAGATGTACGTAATAGTTTTAAAGCAGTGAAAATACGCAAACCTGATGCCTCACGTGCCCGTTCTCGGGAAGTATATATAGTAGCGACTGGATACAAACTGTAGTACAGTTGCTTGGCGTTTAGTTGAATTTAAATTAATTGGATACAAGAGGTTAACCCCTTGAGCGATATGGCGAAAAATTTAATACTATGGCTGGTGATTGCAGTTGTGCTGATGTCAGTCTTTCAGAGCTTTAATGGCGGCGAGCAAGTTGATCGTCAAACAAGTTACACTCAATTTGTAAAAGATGTCCGCAGTGGCTCTTTACAAGAAGTTATTATCGACCGCGGTACAGGAAATATTACTGGTACTAAGAGCAGTGGTGAGCGTTTTCAAACAACGATGCCAATGTACGATGAAGACTTAATAAATGATTTACTTAAAAATGATGTAAATGTGAAGGGTGTACAACCTGAAGAACAATCATTCTTAGCAAGTATATTTATTTCTTGGTTCCCGATGATACTGCTTATAGGTGTATGGATATTCTTCATGCGTCAAATGCAAGGCGGCGGCGGTAAAGGCGCTATGTCATTTGGTAAGAGTAAAGCTCGCCTAATGAGTGAAGATCAAATTAAAACAACGTTTGCTGATGTTGCAGGTTGTGATGAAGCGAAAGAAGATGTTACTGAGCTGGTAGACTTTTTACGAGATCCTTCTAAGTTTCAAAAACTTGGCGGTAGTATTCCTAAAGGTGTACTAATGGTTGGTCCTCCAGGTACCGGTAAAACGTTACTTGCGAAGGCTGTTGCTGGTGAAGCTAAAGTGCCATTTTTTACAATTTCTGGTTCAGATTTTGTTGAAATGTTTGTGGGTGTTGGTGCGTCACGTGTACGTGACATGTTTGAGCAAGCTAAAAAAGCGGCGCCTTGTATTATCTTTATAGATGAGATTGACGCTGTTGGTCGTAAACGTGGTGCTGGTATGGGCGGCGGTAACGATGAACGTGAGCAAACACTTAACCAAATGCTAGTAGAAATGGATGGTTTTGGTGGTAACGAAGGTATTATCGTTATCGCAGCAACTAACCGACCAGATGTATTAGACCCTGCATTACTTCGTCCAGGTCGTTTTGACCGTCAAGTTGAAGTAGGTTTACCTGATATTCGTGGTCGTGAGCAAATACTTAAAGTACACATGCGTAAAGTGCCATTAGGCGATAACGTAGAAGCTGCTCTTATAGCACGTGGTACTCCAGGTTTCTCTGGCGCGGATTTAGCAAACTTAGTAAACGAAGCTGCACTTTATGCAGCGCGTGGTAATAAACGTGTTGTAAGTATGGCTGAATTTGACGCTGCTAAAGATAAAATCATGATGGGCGCAGAGCGCAAGACCATGGTGATGAGCGAGCAAGAAAAAGCAATGACAGCGTACCATGAAGCTGGCCATGCAATTGTTGGTCGTATGGTGCCAGAACATGATCCAGTTTATAAAGTATCTATTATTCCACGTGGCCGTGCGCTGGGTGTAACAATGTACTTGCCTGAACAAGATCGTGTTAGCCATTCAAAAGAGCTTTTAGAATCAATGATTTCTAGCCTTTATGGTGGCCGTATTGCTGAAGCGCTTATTTACGGCGCAGATAAAGTAACAACGGGTGCAAGTAATGACATTGAACGAGCTACAGATATAGCGCGTAAAATGGTTACACATTGGGGTTTAAGTGAAAAACTAGGTCCGTTACTATACGCTGAAGATCAGAACGAAATGTATATGGGTGGTGGCGGTAGTCGTTCATCTAGCATGTCGGACGACACGGCAAAAGTAATTGATGCAGAGGTTCGATTACTTTCAGATCGTAACTATCAAAGAGCAGAAGAAATATTAAAAGAAAATATTGATATTCTTCACTCAATGAAAGATGCGTTAATGAAATACGAAACTATTGATGCTAAGCAAATTGATGATTTAATGGCACGCCAACCAGTACGTGAACCGCGTGATGCACATGACCGTCATGAAGCTAAACCGGTAAAAGCGGAAGAAGTTCAAGAACCAGTTGCTGATGAAAGTCAAAAGACTGATGATTCATCAAAAAAAGATGAAACAAACCTTGATGACAAAGCTGAATAATCGTTAAAATAGTAATGAAAGCCCCGAACTTCGGGGCTTTTTTGTATCAGCTATTTAGAAAAAGAATAAAGGTTGGCAATGACTAACATATTAAAGCTTCCGAGAGGGCGTACGCTTAATCTTGAAAAGCCCGTTATTATGGGAATACTAAATGTAACGCCGGATTCATTTTCTGATGGTGGGCAGTTTTTAGATCCCAAAATAGCGCTAAAACGCGCAATGCAATTATTAGATGACGGTGCGACAATTTTAGATATAGGGGGAGAATCTACTCGCCCAGGCGCGCCAGATGTTAGCTTGGAAGATGAACTTGCTCGAGTAATCCCCGCTATTAAAGCGATACGTCAGCACAGCGATTGCATTATTTCAATTGATACCAGTAAAGCACAGGTAATGGAACAAGCAATACTTGCAGGGGCAGATATAGTCAATGATGTTAGAGCTTTACAAGAAATAGACGCCTTAGAAACGGTTGCGCAGTATGAAGATGTAGCAATTTGTTTAATGCATATGCAAGGGCAGCCCCGGAGCATGCAATCGTCACCTCATTACGATAATTTGTTTGCAGATATAAGTATGTTTTTTAGTGAACGTATTAAAGCATGTGAAACAGCTGGGATTAAGTTTGAACGACTTATTCTAGACCCAGGTTTTGGATTTGGAAAAACGCTTAGTCATAACTATCAAATATTGGCTAAGTTTGACGATTTTAATAAATTAGGTTTGCCATTATTGGCCGGATTATCTCGTAAATCGATGATAGGTAATTTATTAGACAGAAATACAAATGAACGGTTAGCGGGCAGCTTAGCGGGTGCGTTAATCGCAGCGCAAAATGGCGCAAAAATTATTCGTGTACATGACGTAAAAGAAACCGCAGATGTACTTGGTGTATATCAAGCCTGCGAACAAGGAATTTCACAATGAAAGAAAGAAAATATTTTGGCACCGATGGCGTGCGTGGACTTGTAGGCGCTGCTCCAATAAACCCTGAATTTGCAATGAAGCTAGGCTGGGCTGCTGGGCGTGTATTATCGCAAAGTGGTACTAAAAAAGTAATTATTGGTAAAGATACGCGTATTTCGGGCTATATGCTTGAAACCGCACTTGAGGCTGGTTTAATTGCTGCTGGTATTGATGTTGTATTATTGGGTCCTATGCCTACACCGGCCGTTGCTTATTTAGCGCAAACATTTCGTGCTGAGGCAGGTATTGTAATTAGTGCTTCACATAATCCGTATTACGATAACGGTATTAAGTTTTTCAATGGTCAAGGCTTAAAGCTTGATGATGCAGTAGAGCTTGAAATTGAAGCGATGCTTGATGAGCAAATGACATGTGTTGCTTCAGATAAATTAGGCAAAGCATCGCGTTTAGTCAGTGCGGATGGCCGCTATATAGAGTTTTGTAAGAGCCAGTTCCCGCAAGGCCTGTCTTTAGAAGGTCTTAAAATTGTTGTCGATTGCGCTAATGGCGCAACTTATCATATTGCACCTTCTGTTATGCGTGAACTTGGCGCAGAAGTAATAACACATGCGTGTGAGCCTAACGGCGTTAATATCAACCATGAATGTGGCGCTACTCACGTAGATACCCTTAAACGTAAAGTGCTTGAACTTAAAGCCGACGTAGGTATTGCATACGATGGAGATGGTGACCGCGTGATGATGGTTGATCATAATGGCCGTGTTTTTGATGGTGATGATCTGGTTTATATTATTGCTTGCCAAGCAGCCCAAGATGATAATTTGGGTGGTGGTGTAGTTGGTACTGTTATGTCTAACATGGGCCTTGAAAACGCTTTAAAAGCAAAAGGTATCGAGTTTGCTCGCAGTAAAGTGGGTGATCGCTATGTTATGGAATTACTACAGCAAAAAGGCTGGAAAATTGGCGGTGAAAGCTCAGGCCATGTACTGAATCTAGACTTAATTAGCACGGGTGATGGTATTATTTCAAGCTTACAAGTACTTGCTGCTATGGTTGCACAAAATCGTACATTGCAAGACTTAGGCGCTGGTTTTACCAAGTATCCAATGAAGATGATTAACGTGCGTTATACAGCTGGAACTGACCCGACAAAAGCACCAGAAGTGCTTTCAGCTGTAGCAGAAGTAGAGCTTGCTTTAGGCGATAAAGGCCGTGTTTTACTGCGTAAGTCAGGCACTGAACCTGTGGTTCGTGTTATGGTTGAAGCCGAGCAAGAAAAGATTGTAATAGACAGCGCTCAAAAAATTGCAGCTGTTGTAGAATCTATGAGCAAACAAACTGATTAATAACAATAATCTCTTGTAACTTTGGGCGAGAAAAGTTAATATCTCGCCCGCTTTCTAATGTGGAGTGGATAATGGCAATACGCAAGGCGATGGTCGCAGGCAACTGGAAAATGAATGGCTCTTTAGAGTTAGTTAAACAAATGTCTGACGCTATTAACGATGTAAAATCACAAGAGATGGACATTGTTTTATTTCCTCCATTCCCACTTGTACCAGCAATGGTAGCTAGCGGTGTTTCTACAGGAGCTCAAACTGTTTCTGAAAATACACCTGGCGCATTTACTGGTGAAGTTGATGCGCAGCTTATAAAAGATTTAGGTGCAACTTACGTACTCGTTGGTCATTCTGAACGCCGCAGTATTTATAACGAAAGTAATGCAACAGTCGCTGAAAAGTTTGCTAGAGCACAGCAAGTTGGGTTAACACCAATATTATGTGTAGGCGAGAGCGAAAGTGAGCAAGAAAACGGCCAAACCGAACAAGTAGTTGCTGCACAAATTGATGCAGTAATAGAGAAATTAGGTGTAGCAGCACTGAAAGATTCTGTGATAGCATACGAGCCCGTTTGGGCCATAGGCACAGGTAAGACTGCATCGCCAGAGCAGGCACAAACTGTTCATAAATTTATCCGTGACAAAATTGCATCACTTGATAGCAATTTAGCACAAGGGCTTACCATCTTATATGGTGGTAGCGTTAATGAAAAAAATAGCGAATTATTATTTGCACAAACAGATATAGATGGCGGCTTAATTGGCGGCGCAAGTCTAAAAGCAGAGTCTTTTACTGCAATCTGTAACAGTGCAAAAGGGACTGTATAAGATGTACGAAATTTTATTAGTAGTTTATTTAGTTGTGGCTTTGGCTCTAGTTGGAATGGTTTTAATTCAACAAGGTAAAGGCGCAGATATGGGTTCTTCATTTGGCGCTGGTGCATCAGGCACAGTTTTTGGTTCGTCAGGTGCAGGTAACTTTATGACAAAAACAACCACAAGCTTAGCAACGGTATTTTTTGTATTAAGCATTGTGTTAGGAAACCTAACTGCTGGTCAAATTAAAAAGACTGACGAATGGGAAAACCTAGAAGCAGCTCCAGCAGTAGAAACAGTAGTTCCTGTTGAAGAAGATGTTCCAGTAACATCTACTAAAGAGCAAAGTTCTGACGTACCAAACTAATTTAGCGTAAAGCTATCGTTAAACGATTTATAGTCCTCAAATAAATCACATGTTTAACAATTAAGCGAAAGCTTAAAAAAATGCGGATGTGGTGGAATTGGTAGACACGCCACCTTGAGGGGGTGGTGCTTTAGGGCATGGGGGTTCAAGTCCCCCCATCCGCACCAAATTTAGAAACCAGTAGCAGTGATGTTACTGGTTTTTTTGTATCTGTAATTTATTGTGATTGTTTTATGAGCGATGTGTGTTTATTGTTAAATAATTCTTCTATTTGTTAGAAAAAACTAGAAATATTACAAATTTAGCTCACACTTATAGATATCAAGCCGATAATAGATATAGACAATAAAATAAGGTAGCACAGTATGGCTTCAGGCTTCTCTTTTCAAAACCTAAGCATAACAAAAAAAATACATGCAATAACATGCATTGCCGTAGTGGCTTTCATAGTGATCGTATTGATAAACTATTTAGCTATGAATGATAATAAGGTTTCTCTCGATGAAATGAGTAACTCATCGTATAAAGTTGTAAAAATAACGTCGCAAAACGTAGGGCTTTTAGAAAAACTTGATGAACTTTATACCCAAGCGGTTACGTTTGGTGAGCAAGATCTTATAGTTAAAGCAGACGAGGTATATCAAACTTTAGAGTCTAATATTACCTTAATAACGCAACTTAATAACTCCTACATTAATAACGATATTATTAATGAGTTGTCAGATTATGAAAAAATATCCTCAAGTATTGCTACAGGTATGGTTAACGGTACTGCTGATTTTAGTAAGATTCAGCAACAAGCGCAGCTTAAAACAAGTTTATATGGATCTGTTTTAGAAAGTTTTAAAGGCGCTCAACAAAAAGCGGATAATCGTTTTTTTGAACTGGTTGCCAATACTAAAGCGCGCTCTGATGAAGCATTAACTCTAATGTTAGCTGTATCCATTATTTCATTAATTTTATTATTGTTTATGGCTATTTGGATTGCTAAGAATATAGGTTCATCTGCGAGTGATGCAGCTAACAACCTTAGTTTATTAGCAAGCGGCAATGGTTCTTTAAGCACACAGCTATCTGTTAACTCAGAAGACGAAATTGGCCAAGTCTCTATTAATTTTAACGCATTTATTTCCTTACTAAGAGAAACAGTTCTTGAAGTTATTGCTGTATGTGAGCCTTTAATGGAAAACTCAACACGACTAGTTCAAGGTATGGAACAAGCTGAGCGTGCTACAACAAAGCAAACCACTGATGCTGAAATTGTTAAGCAATCTATGGAAGAAATGAAGCAGAGTGTTGGTGATATATCAGAATCTGCAGCTAACGCTTCTCACGCTGCTGAAACGGCCGAGAAAGAAGTTGAACAAAGTCGTACACAAGTACAGATGTCAGTTACCGCTTCTCGTACGCTCAGTGATGAAATTAATCGAGCTGCAGGGACTATTAATAAGCTTGCGGACGATACAAAAAATGTATCGCAGATTTTGAATGTAATTACGTCTATTGCAGATCAGACAAACTTACTTGCTCTTAATGCTGCTATTGAAGCTGCACGAGCAGGTGAACATGGAAGAGGCTTTGCTGTAGTGGCAGATGAGGTTCGTGAACTGGCTTCTCGTACTGCACATTCTACTAATGAAATACGTGAACTATTGGGATCATTAACGACTGCCGCAAATGAATCTGTAGCTGCTATGACTTCAGCACGTGATATGGCAACAGATAATGCTACAGCCGCAGAAAAAACAGGTATTTCAATAGAGAAAATCGCAGAGCAAATGTTAGAAATTAATGGTATGAATTCGCAAATAGCAGCAGCGACTGAGGAACAAACATCCGTTGCAGCTATGGTAGTAGATAATGTGTCAAATATGCATGTATCGTTCGAAGATACTATGGACTCACTACTTGCTGTACGCGACGTAGCCAAAAACCTACATTACCTATCTGATAACCTATTAGATGCAACCGCTAAGTTTAGAATCGAGTAGAGCTTAGTACTGAGCCAGTATAAAAATCTACCCTAGGGTTGATGCCAGTTAGTTAACCGCTGACTGGCTTTTTTGTTTGATATACCTAGTATATGTCCACTCTCGCTTTATTAGTAATATGTGATGCTCTACTTTAGCTTACTATTGCTCTATTCATTTAGGGATACTCCCTGAGATCTCAATAAACATAGTCTGAATTGAGTTAATAATATTAATTGCACACGTCGTAACACTCAGTTGACAGAAGTCTTCTGAATTGGGTGCGTAGCTATTGGCTAGAGAAAGTGTTGTAGTGGGTTGCAAAAAAAAGGCCTCTGAATAAATTCAGAAGCCTTCATAAACGAACCAGAAGGCCGGTTTATCGATTGGTTAAATATTTCTCAACCTATCTGTACTAACCTCTGGGTGGTTTTTATATCAATTTCACTGCTAAAAGGTCGCAATTACTTTTACTGTATCGGTCACTTTAGCACTATCAACATAGCCAATTGCATTTCCATTAGCTGCAACAAAATCAATAACAGCTTGGTCAGTTGTTAGTTTTTCAGGCGGGGTACCTTTACCTGTAAATACAAGCTTTGACCAATATGCATTTAACTGACTGCTAGACTTACCCACTACTTTGTCGTTAAATTCATCAGCTACAGATGTACCGTCTTGATTTACTGGATTAACTTTATCGCCATTACTAAATGACTTACTTTTTCCCAGATAAATCTTTTTTATTGTGTCAGCATCTATAGAGCTAGCATTGCTTGGATTAATAATCACAGCAACTTCTGCAAATACATTAATTGAGCACAATGAAAGTGCACTTACTAAAATTAATTTTTTCATCATAAGCTCCAATTAAAAGACAAGATCTACACCGACAGCTACAACATCCGTCTCTGTATCAGTTATGTCATCTTCAAAACGACTAAAGTCGATCTTGAAAGCAGCGGAAGGATGAAAATCATAACGCGCACCAATTGTGTATACGTTACTTTGTGCACGAAGACCTTCAAGAGCACCATTTACAGCTGAATTTAAGGTTGGTATTGACTCAATGGTATTAAAACGTGATGAGTCATGTTTGTCATCATTGTCTTCATAAGTAAAATGAACAATTACACTGTCAATACGGTAACCAACTGATGCGTAATACTGTGACTGTTTTGGTAGTATACTGTCTTCAACCTCAAATTGTGTATATTCGGCATCAAACAAAAAGTTTTCATAATCAATAGAAAAACCAACGCCAACGAAGCTCGTTTTATCTTCTTCAGTGATTAGGTCATTCGCAGTATTAGTTAAGCCACTATCAGACAATACACTTACGAGACCAATTAGGCCGCTATCCTCTGATGAAATGCTAGTGTCGGCCACAATGTATGCAGCTCGCGCACTGAACCAGTCGTATGATAGACTCCAGTTTATACCGCCTAAATTATTTAATTCAGCAGGTAATTCTGTTCCAAATACGTCAATATCACCATCGAATGCACCATAAAAGCCTTGAAGCGTAGAATCCCAATCACCCAATTGAGAGCTGTAAACTACACTAACTCCTTCATAAGTTGAAAATGGGATACCGTATACTGATTTTGGCGGACGTACCCAGCGATAAGCATAACCTACATCCAAGAAATCAGAATACTTGTAAAAAGGAACACGCATTTTACCAGCGCTAAATTGCAGTTCATCGCTGTATTCATAAGTAACGTATGCCCATTCGAATGTAGCGTCAAAGTCATCCTCTCCACGCGCAATAATTTGAGCCGTAGCTGTTAGCTTTTCATGTAGGTCTGCAGATAATTGTAAAGCGAATTTACTCTCATTTTTAAAAGAGATATCGTCATCATAGCCGTACAAAGTACTGTCACTATCCAGACTTTTACCACCGACAATTGATGCAAAACCATTAATTCTTACCTCAGCACTAGCATAGCTAGATGCTAAAACTGCACATACAGCCACTGCTACAGATAGCTTTTTCATATGTTGTTCCTATTTGTTATTTAAATGTTGATTTCTTTATTAGTATAAGTGCATAACGAGTATTTATCTAATAAACAGAATGGTTTAAGGTTTTTATTTAATTTTTAGTCAATATTATTTTGTTTTTTAAATTAATCAGGTGCGAATGTTTGTGTTTAAAAATGTTTAGTACAGGGGTTAGATATAAAATATACGATTGGTGATTCTTGTTTATAACGTCTTAATGTAACTTACAAGCCGTAAGTATTGCATTTACTGCCATATAGATTTGTTAACATTTAATTCTATGTGTTTTACGTAAGTTATTTAGTTTAAATGTTTATATTCTATATTGCTGCTTAGTCGAAATTTTTAATAAGTAAAGCTAGGTATAAGCAAAGAGAAACTTTCTAAACGGCGTTTTTATTATAGGATTACTCCTGTCTTAGCGAGGTTGTTCAAAGGAAATGGCGCTGATGAAGAAGCTAACTTGGTTTTTATTATGTTGCTTTGCAATGAATGCATACAGTAACGATGAAGTAAGTTTAACTCTGGTAGGTCATATTTCACCAGTGTGCGGCTTTACTACTCAAAATAACAACCTTCAGTTTTCTTCAGATGGCCTCGCGAGTACAAAGCTAGTGATTAATTGTAATTCACCTATGCGAGTATCAATGCAATCTGAAAACGGTGGCCTGCGCCATCAGCAAAGTACTCAAATAAATGCTTATAACCTTAATTGGTCAATAGAGGGGGTTTCAAGCGACGTTTCTGCAACAGCACTTGAGCTCAAATCTATGTACAATTTTGATGTTGATAAGATTTTATTTAACAGCGTAGCTAAATTACAGTTAAAACTAGATGAGCCTTTAATTTATGCCGGAAGTTACCAGGATGTGCTTCGCATAGAAATGACACCATCGGTTGTATCTGGTGGAGTTTGGTAAAACACTAACTATTAAATATAAACAAATATGTCACATGGATAAGGAATATTAAAATGAAAAAGTTAATCGTGTTATCAGCAATCGTAGCTCTAACATCTGGCGCAGCATTTGCTGAAAATCTAAATGTAGGTGGTGCAGTGTCATCGGTTTGTGGGGTGAGCAACATTAACACTACACAATTCTTTCAAACATTATCAAATGGTGCAACTAAAAATGTAGGCTTTGATTTGCAGTGTAATGATGTTGATGGTGCAACAATATCATTAACGACATCAGAAGGGCACTTGCAAAATGCTGACCATGAAGATCGTGGTGTCGGCTACACTGCCAAGTTAACTGCAGGGACATTTGATTTTACGCTTTCAGCTGAGAATGGCCAAAATGATAAATCTGAGTCGCAAAGCCGTACTGGTTCTCCAACGCTTGCAGCAGGTGGCGTAGCTGGAAATATTTTACTAACTGTAACACAAGCACCCGTTTATGCAGGTACTTACGCAGATACGCTTATGTTAGCAATTACAGCTAACTAATTAGTATATAAAAGGCAGTAGCTACTGCCTTTTAATTTATTAAGAGGGACTTTATATGCGTTATATATTTCTAATTATAGTGTTATTAATTTCACATTCTACAGAAGCTTTTCAAGTTAAACCAATGGTCGCAGAGCTTGAATCATCAGGTAGCCAGTCACAACAAACCATTCGCATATCAAACCCTTCGGACAGCCCTTTAACTATCGAAATATCTGCTTTTGATTTATTAATTGCACCTAACGGTGATGAAACATTAAAAGCGAACGAAGATGACTTTTTAATTATTCCTATGACTACAATTATTCCGTCAGGAAAAAGTCAATCGGTAATTATTCGATATATTGGGGAAACAATATTAGAAAACTCAAAAGCGTACCGTGTAGCCATTGATCAGGTATCTGTTGATTTAGAGAAAGCGGGGCAATCAGGCGTTGGTATGTCAGTTAGCTTTAGAACTTTGTTTAATGTGGTGCCTAAAGGTGCTGAGGCAAAATTATTAATTAAAAATAAACGCCAAGTAGATACAGAAACATGGAATGTGCTTCTGGAAAATACAGGCAATAAATATATTCGCTTATCGCAGGCACAGTGGGTTATTAAAGGCGATGGTCAAGAGCTATTATTAGAAGGGGCTGAATTGAGTAAAGCATTGACTGGAAAAATTTTATTACCAAAATCTAGCCGTGAGGTCTCAATAAAAATTCCAACAAGATTTAATGCAGCAAGCAGTGATCTAGAGGTCAATTTTTAATGCTGCGGATATGCAGTTACTTTCTTATATATGCAATTGTAATTGCACCGATCTTTGCTGTAGAAGTAACGCCTATGGTGGTTACTTTCTCTCCTGATAGTCGTTCAAGTAACGCTTCTAGCTTGGTTCACAATCAGTTACCAAGAGACATTGCTTTTGATATCCAAATTTATGAAATTGACTTTTCTCAAGGCACGCCTAAATTAATTTCTTTAGATGACTCTCCATTGTGGGTTTTTCCTCCATCGCTATTTTTGCAACCAGGGCAAAGCCAACAGTTGCAATTTAGATGGTTAGATAAAAAACTTCCTAGTACAGATAAAAGCTATCAAGTTAGTTTGATTGAGCAGCCCATTGCAAACCAGTCTATAAATAAACAGTCACAACTTACGATGCTGTTAAATATAAATTTAATTGTTCATCTGGATCAACCTCGATTAGTTCCCAAACTGACTATAAAAGAACCTCATGTTGAGGATGGCTTTATCGTCACTGAAGTATTAAATGAAGGAAAAGGGGCTGGACGATTAAGTGATTATGAAATAAAAATCACTAAAAATAAAACCCTAAGCGATCGAATTTTAAAAGATCAATTAAAAGCAAACGGATACGATGTTTTTTTTGCTCCTAATAGCACCAGTGTCATAAAAGTCCCTATTCCGCAATCTTTACAGAGAGGAAGTTTAAATCATCTACGTTTAGTGCTGGCTCGCTAGTTATGCGAGTTTTATTATGGATATTTTTATTGAGCTTTACTCAATTATGTTATTCAAAAATTAACCCGTCTAAAAGAACCATCGAACTCAGCGTTGAAGCAGAACTGAATAAAAATGCTATTGGTAAATTAACTCTTGCAGTTGATCCAAATGATAATTTATCACTTAAATGGAGTGAAATTAAAGTTTCATTCGAGCGACTTTTATTTTCAGAGGATTTTGATTCTTTAGAGTCTAAAGTTAATAAAAATATTATTGATATAAAAGCATTAGAGTCATTTGGATATAAAATTTCATTCGATATGAGTGATTTTAGCTTAGTAATATCAGTACCTCTTACACTGACTCGCCCTCAGCAGCTAAGTTTAAAATCTGATTCAAGGAATTTAACAGCATCGGAACCCGCTAAACTAAGTGGGTTTGTTAATGCTTATTCAAGTTATTTTTATCAGCAAGATAAAAGCGAGGACATAACAGATGAGCTCTTAGCTATTCGCTCTGAAATGGTAGTGAGCTGGGAAGGGTGGGTTTTAGAAAACGAAGTGGAGTATTTATCTGAAGTATCTTCTACTTCATCAAATATTAGGCGCTTAGGTACTCGTATAATACATGACCTACCGCTTAGTGGGTTACGTATATCAGTCGGTGATAATTATAGTTCAGGTAGTTATTTTCAATCAACAGCACGGATACTAGGTTTGTCGCTTTCACACGATTTTTCGCTAGTTTCTGACAGACCTATCAGACCCAGTGCTTCTCGTAGCTTTACCTTAGAGAGTCCATCCTCTGTAGAGGTGTTAGTTGGCGAGCGAATAGTACAAAAACTTAATTTAGCCGCAGGTATATATTCTCTTGATGATATTCCCCTTAATGAAGGAAGCAATAATATTACTTTGAGGATCACAGATATAGCAGGAGTTGTGCGTTTTGTTGATTTTGACGTAACGACAGGTTTAGATCTTTTTGCTCAAGGGCAACTTGAATATGAGTTTCATTTAGGCGTTCCTTCACGCTTAGGTAGTGAGCTAGATTATGATTACGACGAGCCACTAGCCAGCTTTTATCTTGATTATGGCATTACACCTAGCTGGACAGCGGGTGCAGCAGTACAGGGTGATGAGTATTCTCAGCAGGTTGGTTTTAAAAATATTTATGCAGCTAAAATTGGACAAATTGCGTTTGAAAATGCGATAAGTTTCAATGAAAAAACAGGCCATGCTTATCGCATTGTTTATAGTAACTATAGAAATCATAGTGATAATAACACTGACATTACGGTGGGTTATGAATACTCATCAAGATATTTTACAGGCCTTGGTTATCGGCCTGATTCTCAATCTAGTTCTCGCTTAAGAGAGCATTATATTCAGGCTAATTATAGTTTTTTTTGGGGCGATAATACGCAAACATCTTTTTTTACAAGCTTATCAAGGTCATATGATGAAGCTCAATTTGATAAATCAATTGGGGTTAGTCTTTCTGGTGAGATCGATAATAGCCAATGGAGATATAGTTTAGGTGGGCAGTGGGAGGGTCTCGCTGAAGAAAGTCAATGGGATGTAAGGTTGTCTGTCACTTATAAATTTTCTAATACTCGACGGGCTAAATTATCTCATCAATCTAGGCGTGACAAAACACGTTTAGAATTCTCTCAAGATAGTAATCAGCGCTATGTTGGAGCCTTGAACATAAGAGCTGGGCTTGAAAAAAATGATCAAAATGAAGCTATTTTTGATTTAAATACTCAATATAACGCGAATCGTTTTGTTATGAACTTTGATCATGGGAGTTTTTACGAGCAATTTAATGAGGACTCAGCTTACCATCAGAGCCGATTAAGCTTGGCGTCAAGTATAGCATTTGCAGATAAGAGTTGGGCTGTTGGGAAACCCATATACGATAGCTTCGCTTTAGTAAAACCTCACTCTAGCCTTAAAGGAAAAAAAGTTATATTGGGGCAATATGAAGATGAATATAGGGCAGATAATGAAGACTTCGAGACTATTTTATTGAACGATATAAGTTCATACGCCTCAACCAACGTTGCAGTCGATATTGATAACTTAGCGCCAGGGTATGATATAGGTTCTGGTATTATTACTCTTTATTCACCTTATCGAACTGGTCATGCAATTACAATAGGGACTGCCGCTAACATATCAGTCATTGCAACGCTGTACGACCAACAAAAAAAGCCACTATCGTTACAGGTTGGAACGGCTATTTGTTTAGATAATAGTAGTAAGAAAGAGCATACATTTTTTACGAATAAAAAAGGACGATTTGCATTAACAGGTTTAACCGCCTGCAATTATGAAATTACACTTAAGAATGCAGAAAAGTCACATTTTACGATTGAAGTATCTGAAGGTGAACAATTACAGCGCAAAGGAGCTATTTATGTACAATAAAAAAGTAAGTTTATTATTGGGTGGTTTAGCACTATTTATTTTTACGCCTTTAATTCATGCGCAATGTGCTGCTAGGTTCGATAAGGTTGAACATATTTATGATGATTTTGAAAGCTACCATGCCTTACAGCAAGTAGACTCTAAGAAAGAGTTACGTATAAGCGTTATTAATGATGAGAGTTGTCAATTACAGCTCGTGATTACAAGTGAGAACCAAGCTCAGTTAAAAGGGCAATTTCAAAGTGTTCCGTATCAAATGCAAAGTATACAGAGTCAGTTAGTTAGTACATCAACTTTAAAGTTGAGCTTTACTAATTCTTCGACGATATTGTCATTACTAATAGCATCAGGAACGCCGATTAAAGCTGGTGTCTATACAGATAGACTCCAAATGAAATTATACGATCAGGGGAGCAAGTTGTTAGATGAACGAGAATACAGCATTGAAGAAAATATTGCGCCTAGAACAAGTCTTTCTGTACTTGGGTATAATACATTTTCAAATACTATTAATTTGGGAGAGCTAATTCCGGGTAAGGAATACACTATGTTACCAAGTATACAAGTTGTTACTAATTCAGATATTCAATTATCTGTAAGTTCAGATAATAATGGTAAATTGATACACTGTCTTTATAGAGATAAATATGCAATTAATTATAGTCTAGAGCTGGCAGGAAGTTGGCTTGAACTAAATAACGTATCACAACATAAATTCTCATATTCAGGACAAACTGTTTATTTATTACCTTTAAAAATTCAACTAAATGATTTTGAAAGGCAAGCTTCCGGTGAATATTCAGACACAATAAGGTTTCAAATAAGCCCGCTTAACTATTGATCTTATTTAAGTTTTTTTGACACCAAAGTAATGCTTGTTGCTTATTTTTTACAGCAATTTTTTGATAAACCTTATGTAAGTGGACGCGAACAGTAGCTTCACTTATAAATAAAGTGTCGGCAATTGCACTTGAATGTAAGCCAGAAAATAATAAGTTTAATACTTTCATTTCTTTGCAGGTTAAGTTGTTTGATTGCAGCGTAGTCTGTTGTTCACTCGCTAGCATTTGCCTCATCCAATCATCGGTTACGGCACGAGGGAACCATAGCTTTCCTTGTTCAATTGCTTCTAATCCTTGTTGGAGTAGTACTTCGTCAGTACCTTCGTAAAATAATCCTTTTAAATTTGGCCACTCTTTTAATGCCAGTACATCGCAGTCTTTTGGGACATCAAAAATCACCAGTCCTTGGTGGCCATTTTTTAACATGAATTGATTAATAAGTTCATAATTGGTAATGATGTTTAAAGCTTGATAATTAACAAGTAAAACGTTGAAGTCAGCTGCAACAAAAAAAAGTGAAGTGTAATTTGGATTTGTGAAGCATTTGAGGCTTCTATTAGCTGTATTTTCAATATTCATAATATTCTATCCATAGATTACGTTTTAATACTATATTCTTATTTTTAGTTAATTTCAATGATAGGATAATGTGTTTTAGCTCTTTTTTTATACACTAAAGTACATGTGTAAAGTACATTTTATGTGCTTTTTAATATTGCATTTATGCGTTTTTTTAAAACAGCTTTTTAGTGAGGTTGATATTAATATTAATGTTCTTTATTTATGATAATCCACCTAAAGCTAACAATGCCTAAATTGTTTTTATTCTTTATACATTTATTCAAATAATTTATACATTTCTTCACAATTCTGTCATATAATACCCATCCAGAGGAAAGATGCATTACGCATCTTTTTTTATGCCTGAAATTTATACTTTTAAGTATAAATGCATAACTAAATCACACGGTATCCTTTGGAGAATATTTTGAAATTACGTAACCTCTCACAGTTAAGTCTAGCAATTTTTGCTGCACTCACTACCTCTGTAAACGCCGAAGAAACTAAAAAAACAGCTAAACAAGACGCATTTGAAAAGATAGAAGTCACAGCTCGTAAACGTACAGAGAGCCTGTTTGAATCTCCAACCGCTATCACTTCAATTGGCGCTAACCTAATTGATAAAGCCAATATGAGTAACCTAGAAGATATTGGTAAATATGTTCCAAATTTAAATATTACCCGCTATGGCGTGGGCAATTCTGCGCATGCGTCTGTATTTATCCGCGGTATAGGTTTGCAAGATCACATAATAACTACCGATCCGGGTGTGGGTGTGTATCTTGATGGTGTGTACTTAGGTCGTCAAATGGGTTCTAACTTATCATTACCTAATGTTGAGCGTGTTGAAGTGCTTCGTGGCCCACAAGGTACTTTATATGGCCGTAATACATTAGGTGGCGCTGTAAATGTAATTACAAAGCAACCTGGTGATGAAGGTATTGTTACTACTGCAGCTAAGCTGGGAAGCCGAGGACGTATTGCCGGTGATGTTTATTTTAATAACTCACTAACAGATGATGTAAGTATGTCTGCAAGTGCATCGTACAAAACACGTGATGGTGTGGGCGAAGCTGTTAATTTAGCAAACCCAGAAAAAGAAATTGGTGAGGAAGAAGAATTTAGTGGTCGTGTTGCACTTAAATGGCAAGCAAATACCGACTTAGCATTCACTTTTTCTTTAGATGGTGTTGATAACGAATCTGGCCAATCGCCTTATACAATTGAATTGACAGACCCACTAGACTCAAATGATGTTTTTAATGGCGACTTCCCATTATTGACTCAAGATTTAATTCCATCAGACCCTGATGATTTAGGCACAACTGTTGCGGGTATTGAATCTACCTCTTACTCAGGTTGGGGCACATCGTTTTCAGCCGATTGGGCAATTAACGATACTTATACCACTAAGTTTATCTCAAGCTACCGTACATCTGAGTATGAAGGTGGCCTAGATGATGATGCATCACCTTTAAACTTGTCTGAGTTTCCAGAGGAGGGCGGTGCTGATCAGTACTCATTTGAAGTTCAGCTAAATGCAACATTCGATAATATGGACTTTGTATCTGGTCTTTACTTTTTTAATGAAGATGGCTTTACACGTTCAGGCCCGTTTGTATTTAGCCCATTTAATACACCTAATGGCTTGTTGAATGATGGTGTAACAGAATCATTTGGCGGTTACGGCGAATTTGAAATTAACCAAGAAACTAATTCGTATGCAGCATATATAAATGCCAGCTACGATTTAACTGACGATTTAACGGTTGGTGGTGGCCTTCGTTATTCAAAAGATGAAAAAGATGCAAATGCTATATTCCCATCATTTCCAACTCGTAAATATGTAAGTGCAGATTTTGATGCGGTTACGTGGGATGTAAATGCATCTTATCAGCTTAGCAATAATATGAATGTTTATGGCCAGATTCAAAAAGGCTATCAAACAGGTGGTTTTCCACCGCGTCCATTTGGTGGACCAGATCAATTTGTATCGTTTGACGAAACAAAAGCGATTAACTACGAAATGGGCTTAAAAGGCCAAGTACACGAAAATGTATCTATGATGCTTGCGGTATTTGTGACTGATTACACCGATTTAGCATTACCATTTTCAGATCCAACAGCGGGTGGTGGCTTTGTAACAATTGTAGAAAATGCGGGTCAATCTAAAGCGCAAGGTATTGAGCTTGAAACAACTGTTGCTATTACCGATGACTTTACTATTCGTAGTGCAGTTGGTTATTTAGATTCTGAAATAACAGAAGTGGCTGAGGGTGTACAAGGCATAGGTAAAGGCGATTCACCAGCACTGACGCCACGCTGGACTGTCATGGTTGCACCTTCTTACTTTATGGATTTAGAGAGTGGCGCAACACTTGCGTTTAATGCTAATTATTCGTATCGCAGTGAAATGCAAGGTCAATCAGTTTACAACCAAAGTGAGACCATTGATTCTCGTGAACTAGTTGGTTTTAATATTTCGTACACTAATCCATATGGCGATATGGAAGTTACACTGTATGGTGAAAACGTCCTAAACGAAGTTTACGATGTTGGTCGCCTACAACAATCAGGTTTTGTTGGTGTAATGCGTAGTAATGACCGCAGTGAATTTGGTTTGAAATTCAAAAAAGATTTTGAGCTATAAACTAAAATCAAGTAAATAAAATTCAATGTAATTGAAGTTTATTTTTCATAACAAAGGCCGAATCATGCTGTGATTCGGCCTTTATATATTCAATAGTAAAATTATTATCCACATAATTTAAATCCCTAATTTAAATTGCTGATTTAAAACAATCAACATAACCACTTTTAAGTATTTGTATCAGCTAAAATGCGCCTTTTTAGTTTGTGTAAAGGCTTGGTTGTTCGTTACAATGGCGCCACTTAATTGCCAAACGGACTCAGTGATGAAAATTCTTGCCGATCAAAATATGCCTTTAGTTGAGCAGTACTTTGCAGACTTTGGTGAGGTTGAGCGTTTT
This sequence comes from Pseudoalteromonas sp. NGC95, assembly GCF_015864705.1. Taxonomy (NCBI): domain Bacteria; kingdom Pseudomonadati; phylum Pseudomonadota; class Gammaproteobacteria; order Alteromonadales; family Pseudoalteromonadaceae; genus Pseudoalteromonas; species Pseudoalteromonas sp. NGC95. The sequence continues at coordinate 119,689 of NZ_JADYWR010000005.1, read as the reverse complement.
GATGGTCGTAAATTAACGCCTGAACAATTAATAAATGTAGATGTACTCCTTACTCGTTCAGTGACTAATGTTAATCATGAACTATTGGCACAAGCTAACAAGCTGAGCTTTGTGGGCACTGCCACAATTGGCATTGACCATATTGATACGCAATTACTACATGATAGAAATATTGCTTTTACCAGTGCTCCTGGTTGTAATGCAGTTGCTGTAGCTGAATATGTAATTAGTAGTTTATTTGCATTAAGCCAAGAAAATGCGCGCCCATTGTGTGGTCAAACAATTGGTATTGTAGGAATGGGTAACATTGGCACGTGTTTGTCGCAAAAATTAAAAGCATTAAATGTCGACGTACTGTTATGCGATCCAATTAAGCACGAACAGGGCTTACTACAAGAGCATGTAGCGCTTGATGAGTTATTAGCGCAAGCAGATGTTGTTACTTTTCATGTTCCACTTATTAAAGGTGGCGAGCACAAAACGCTGCACATGATGAATAAAGAGCGATTACAAGCACTTAAGCCAGGAACCACGCTAATTAATGCAAGCCGAGGCGACGTAATTGATAATCAAGCATTGCTTGAGGTAATGGAAGCTGGGGCTGATTTAGATATAGTACTTGATGTATGGGAAAAAGAGCCCAATATTCTAACTGAATTACTAGAGCATGTGCGTTATGCCAGTGTGCATATCGCAGGGCATACACTTGAGGGGAAAGCACGAGGTACACAAATGTTGTATCAAAAATTGTGTGACCTAAAAGGTGTAGAGGTGAGTAAATCGTTGGATGATTTTCTACCAATACCTGCTATTACACATACAACTGTTACGCAAAGCCTAAGCGAGCAAGATATTGCCCGTTTGGTGCATTTAATTTATGACGTACGCCGCGATGACGGAATTTTACTTCGTCATTTAGAAGGTGAGGGCTTTGATAGTTTACGTAAAAACTATCCGGTAAGGCGAGAATTTAGCACCTTATTCCTACAAGGTGATAGCCCACAACTAGCAGCACTTAGTCAACTTGGCTTTAGCATAGCTAAATAATTATTTAACTAACGATGTTGTTTTAATGTCGTTTATAGAGGAAGAAATATGTCGCAAAAATATAACGTTGCCGTACTTGGCGCTACTGGTTTAGTAGGCCGTCAAATCATTGAAACGCTAGCAGATCGTAAATTTCCTGTAGATCAGCTTTTTTTACTTGCGAGCAGCCGCAGCGCAGGTGAAGACATAAAGTTTCGTGGTGAGACCATTGAAGTACTTGACGTTGAAGGCTTTGATTTTAGCCAAGCGCATATAGGTTTGTTTTCTGCTGGTGGTAGTGTATCTGAAAAATATGCTCCTATTGCTGCTGATGCCGGCTGTATTGTAATCGATAATACATCGCACTTTAGAAATGATTTTGAAATCCCACTAGTGGTGCCAGAAGTTAATGCTTCAAGCCTAGCTGATTTTAGGAATCGTAATATTATTGCTAACCCTAACTGTTCAACTATTCAGATGATGTTAGCACTTAAACCAATTTATGATGCTTACGGAATAGACCGTATTAACGTATCTACTTACCAAGCTGTATCGGGCGCAGGTAAAGAAGCGGTTGATGAACTTGCAAAGCAAACAGCTAACTTGATGAATGCACGCCCTATGGATAATAAAGTATTTCCAAAGCAAATTGCATTTAACGTTATTCCTCAAATTGATAGCTTTGAGGATAATGGCTATACACGCGAAGAAATGAAAATGGTAAATGAAACTCATAAAATTTTGGGTGATACCACTATTGCAGTAAATCCTACATGTGTACGTGTTCCCGTGTTTTTTGGTCACTCAGAATCAATTAATATTGAAACGCGCATGCCTTATGACTTTGAACACGTTAAGCAACTTTTAAAAGACGCGCCTGGTGTCGAGCTAATTGATGATGAAGGTGATTACCCAACAGCAGTTTCTGACGCTAGTGGTAACGATACTGTTTATATAGGCCGATTACGTGCTGATATTTCTCATCCTCATGGATTAAACATGTGGGTTGTAAGTGATAACACTCGCAAAGGTGCTGCAACTAACAGCATTCAAATTGCAGAAGAGCTTATTGCTAATTACATGTAATAGCTAATAGCGCTGAACACATTTTAGAAGCGGTAAACATTATTTGTTTGCCGCTTTTTGTTTATAGAGCTTGTCAGTTTTTTGCCGTTTATTTTTAAAAGTATAAAAACTGATTGATAACATTCAATAAATTAATATTTATAAAGATGTTTTAAGGCATTTATTTTCAAGGTGTTGCGATGGATATTAAGCCTTAACTGGTTTATAGTTTGTAATTGGAATAGAGCTTGCAATAAAAATAGATTGTAATAATAAATGCGAGTCAGTCATTTGGCTGATAACAGCAATAATCAACAATATTTATGCACTTAAGCTTTAAGTGTTTTGTTAATATTTAAATATTAAAGGATCAGCATGCGCGGTTTAGTTACACTTATTATATTAGCGTCTGCATTGATAGTAACGCCAGTTTACTCTCAAGACAGTACCCAATTAAAGGGGCCTAAAGGCGTTGACTATGGTGCGCAAGGGCGATCTATTGGGCCAATTAAACCAACAGACACACTTTGGCGTATAGCGGCTAAAGTGCGCCCAGATAACTCCGTCAGCATTTATCAAGTTATGCAGGCCTTGTATAACAAAAACCCCAACTCATTTTTAGAACAAAATCTTAATCATATTCAAAATGGTGCCTATTTAAAAATCCCTACTTTAGCCGAAATAAAAGGTGTAAATACACAGCTTGCAAAACAACGCTCAGAGCAAGATGATGCATTATGGGAAAAGAAAAAAAATGGCACACTTACGCAAAGCGAAATTACCTCAGCACAAACAAAAGTAACCCAAGCTCGTAAAGTCGACGTAGACGATGCCAAAAAAGAGATACAGAAAGAATTAAATGAAATAAAAACAGAGCAAAGTACTAAGCTGGTTGAGTTACAACAACAATTTAAAAATTCTGTAAGTAATGTAGAAGAAATTTTAGTTGAGAATAATAATCTTAAAAAACAATTATCAGGTATTTCAAACGAACTCGAAAACTTACGCTTACAGTTAGGACAAGACAGTGAAATTCAAAATCAATTAAAAGAACTAATTGTTAAGCAAAACGAGATTATTGCACAACAAAAAAAACAAGAGATAGTACCAAAAGAATCGTTTGATTTAAGCTCATTATTTTCAAATCCGATAGTGCTGGGTTTATCAATGTTTATTCCTGGGCTACTGATTATTTTTGCAATTGTTATGTTTTTACGCAAACGAGCAAGTAATCAAGAAGAGCCACAAAACGATGATGACTTTTTACCACAAACCCCAATTTACACTGGCGATGATGATTTAGGTCCAAGTTTAAATGACGATCCAATTGTACCCGACCCTTTAGATGACTTGAGTGTTCAACTTGATGATAATCTTGAAAATGGTATGTTGCCTGATGATGATTTAGATGACGGCCTAGATGATTTTTCAGGTGGTGAGAATTTACTCGATCAGGATGAGCTTGAAAGTCTACTAAGTGATGACATTGTTTTTGATGATGAAAATACCGATGACGATGATGAACTCGATATTTTTATGCAACAAGGGTTTGATCAACCTTCGGATGAAAACGCTGAAGATATTGATTTAGACTTATCTGATGACTCAATAAACAATGATGAAATTCTAACTAATGACGATTTAGATAGCTTGTTTGATGAAGACGATAGTCTACCTGAGTTTGATGCACCGCAAACAAGCGAAGCTTTAGAGGATGATAGCTTAGAGTCTCATGATGAAATGGCGGCTTTAAGTGAGGAGCTTGCAGATGATGATAATTTTGATATAGATGAATTATTAGATCAAACATCAACAGAATTAGATACCTCAAATAACACTTCAGCTGAACTTGATACAAGCGACGACTTTGATTTAGACGATATAGATAGCTTAATTGATGAAGCGAATGACCCAAAAAGTGATGTGGTAGATGACTCAATTGATGCAGAGTTACTCGACGAAGATGAACTTCTAGAAGAAAGCGACGATTTTGATTTAGATGACATAGATAGCTTAATTGATGAAGCAGCGGTTGACACTGCAGATGATTCATTAGTTGAGGAAAGCGACGATTTTGATTTAGATGACATAGATAGCTTAATTGATGAAGCAGCGGTTGACACTGCAGATGATTCATTAGTTGAGGAAAGTGATGACTTTGATTTAGACGACATAGATAACCTAATTGATGAGGCAGCAGTTGATACTGCAAATGATTCATTAGTTGAGGAAAGTGACGACTTTGATTTAGACGACATAGATAGCTTAATTGATGAGGCAGCGGTTGATACTGCAAATGATTCATTAGTTGAGGAAAGTGACGACTTTGATTTAGACGACATAGATAGCTTAATTGATGAGGCAGCGGTTGATACTGCAGATAAATCATTAGTTGAGAAAAGTGACGACTTTGATTTAGACGACATAGATAACCTAATTGATGATGAACTAAAAAATTCAGATGTAAGAGATTCAGAAATTGATAATGCATTAGCAGACTCAGTTGAGGATTTAGCAGATGCTCAAGAAGAATTAAATGTTGATGATATTGAGTCGATTGCTTCATCATTAAATGAAGAGCCTGAACTTACAGAAGAGCCAGAGCTTGAAGAAGAGCCAGAGCTTTTAGAAGAACTTGAGCCTTTAGAAGAGCCTGAGCTTGAAGAAGAGCCAGAGCTTGAAGAAGAGCCTGAGCTTTTAGAAGAACTTGAGCCTTTAGAAGAGCCTGAGCTTGAAGAAGAGCCAGAGCTTGAAGAAGAACCAGAACTTGAAGAAGAGCCAGAGCTTGAAGAAGAGCCAGAGCTTGAAGAAGAACCAGAACTTGAAGAAGAGCCTGAGCTTGAAGAAGAGCCAGAGCTTGAAGAAGAGCCAGAGCTTTTAGAAGAACTTGAGCCTTTAGAAGAGCCTGAGCTTGAAGAAGAGCCAGAGCTTGAAGAAGAACCAGAACTTGTAGAAGAGCCAGAGCTTGAAGAAGAGCCAGAGCTTGAAGAAGAGCCAGAGCTTGAAGAAGAGCCAGAGCTTGAAGAAGAGCCAGAGCTTGAAGAAGAGCCAGAACTTATAGATGTAACGGTTGATGATTTTTCAGACACATCAGAGTCGCTTCTTGATCCTGAAGATGCACTAGAAGAATATACAGATGATACTTTAAAGAGCGTTGATGAGCTTTTAAGTGAGCTACAACAGGCCACTGATGACGACTATATAGAAACACCTGATTGGTCTTTAGATGAGCTTGATGATGATCTTGAAGAAATAGAAGTTGATCTTGGTGACGATCCGCTAGCGGGCGACGATGACTCAGATCTTACTGAAATTGAAGAGCAGCTTGATAGCGAGCTTGTAACGCCAAGTGAAGAGTTGGATGAATATCCTGAACTTGAATTAGACGATGATCAATCATTATTAGAGAATGAGCCTTCGTTTGAGCCGCAAGAGCTTAAAGGAGATGCATCGGGTGATGAAAATGCAGTAGCACTTAGTCAAACAGAGAAAGATCTCGCAAATGCGCTTATGGCAGATGGTGATTTAGATAGTTTAGAAGATGATTTTGATGATGAACTATTAATTGATAATGACTTCTCTGAATTAGAAACTGAAACGGAGATTGAAGATGAGTCGCTTGATGATGATTTACTTCAAGAAATTAATAATGAGGTTGATTCTGTTGAACCACCAAGTATTGAAGATGACATCAAACCTCTTAACCTTGATGAAGTTCAAGAAACATTAGAAAGTGAGTTGCCATTTACCCCTGAAGAATTACAAGGGGATGATTTAGATGGTGAGGCACCGGGAGTCGCTTCCAGCCAAGCTGAGCAAGATTTAGCAAACGCACTTATGGCAGATGCTGATTTAGATAGTTTAGAAAATGATTTTGATGATGAGATTTTAATTGAAAATGATTTTTCTGAATTAGATGCTGAATTTGACGAAGATAGTTTAGAGCAAGCGCTAACGCTAACTGATGAGTTATCAGACGAATCGCAAGAGCAAACAAATGCAGAGCGCGAAGCACAGTTAACAAGCTTAGATGAAGTGGGTAGCACTGATATTAGCTCTGACGACGAACTTGATGAAGAGTTTATGTCGAATTTGACGCAAACTGATTTTGATTCATTACTTAGTGAGTTAGCAGAGCCTGAAGAGTTAAGTGTTGATGACAGCAGTGAATTTGATGTTGACTTTGACAGCTTGCTAAAAGAAGACTTAGAGACAGATGATTCATTAACTACAAAAGAGTCACTTGTTGAAGGTAGTGATGTTGAGCAACTTGATAATGACGAATTTGTAGATATTGATTCATTATTAGAAGAAAGTGACGACGCTGAACTTGAACACGAACCTTACACCGACGTTAATATGGATGTCGGTTTGAGTGAGTTTGATGCATTACTTGCAGGTGATAACCCAACGGATGTTGATGCTGAAAGTGGTGGCTACTCAGCTAAACTTGATTTAGCGCGTGCTTATATTGAAATTGATGATTTTGATTCTGCGCTTAAAGTTATTGAGGATGTCATTAACAAAGGTCCTGAAGAAGTTCAAGAGGAAGCACTTAGCTTAAAAGCTAAACTAAAATAATTAAAATGTTTATAAGAACCTGTATCTAGCTTAGCTAAATACGGGTTTTTTTATGTGTATTGGTTTGATTACGACAGGTCTCCTTTTATTGCATCGTTAGATAGCATAAAATGCCTCGTTCATTAGCACAGTAGGTAAAACGGTAATTATGCGAGTAGCACTTGGAGTTGAATACAACGGCGCACGTTATAGTGGTTGGCAGCGTCAATCACATGTAAATAGCGTACAGCAAGAAGTAGAAAAAGCGTTGTCGCGTATTTGTAATCATCCTGTTGAAGTTATATGTGCAGGGCGTACAGATGCTGGTGTGCACGGCACAGGCCAAGTAATACACTTTGAAACGCAAGCCGATCGCGATATGGTCGCATTTACACTAGGTATGAATACTTTAATGCCTAAAGATATTGCTATTCGCTTTGCCCAACCGGTTGCTGATGACTTTCATGCCCGTTTTAGTGCTACAGCTCGTCGTTATCGCTATGTTATTTATAACTCCCCCCTACGAGGTGCGGTATTAAACGAGGGGGTTACGCATTTTCATCATCATCTTGATGAAACAAAGATGCAAGAGGCGTGTCAGTACTTAATAGGTAAACACGATTTCACCTCTTTTAGAGCGATACATTGCCAAGCGAATACACCGACAAGAACAATTCATCATCTGTCGGTACAGCGCCAAGGTACTTACGTTATTATTGATATTAAAGCGAATGCATTTTTACATCACATGGTACGTAATATCACAGGCAGCTTAATGGATGTTGGTTTACATAAACAACAACCTATATGGATAAAAGAGCTACTTGATTGTAAAGAACGCGCAAAGGCCAGTGCTACCGCTAAGGCTGCTGGTTTGTATTTAGTGGATGTTGACTACCCTGAGCAATTTAATATTCCTCAAACACCTTTAGGCCCTTTATTTTTGCCTGATATAGATGTGGTATAAGTACTTTTTGTAAGCACTTTTAACTACTAAGACCAGTTTTTTATACCGCGTTAGTGTAATTCATGTTTTAATTGAAAAAATTTGTCTGCTAATTGCTATTAGCAGGCTCGCGACACAGAACAGTATTAAGAGAGTTGCAAATGAGTTGGCTAGAAAAAATCTTACCTAAAACGACAAAATCATCAGGTCGTAAAGAAATCCCAGAAGGTGTTTGGGCTAAGTGTACATCGTGTGATTCAATTTTATATAAAGCTGAATTAGAAAAGTCATTAAACGTATGTCCTAAGTGTGACCATCACATGCGTGTTAGTGGCCGTAAGCGCCTAGAGCACTTTTTAGATGAAGGTGATCGTCAAGAGCTTGGTACACAACATGAGCCTAAAGACATTCTTAAGTTTAAAGATTCTAAAAAGTACTCTGACCGTATCAGTGCAGCCCAAAAAGCAAGTGGTGAAAAAGATGCACTTGTAGCTATGAAAGGCCGATTAAAAGGTATTCCAGTGGCAGCGGTAGCATTTGAGTTCTCATTTATGGGTGGTTCAATGGCTTCTGTTGTTGGCGCTCGCTTTGTTGATGCTGTTGATCAATGTTTAGAGCATAACATGCCGCTTATTTGTTTTTCTGCATCAGGCGGAGCACGTATGCAAGAAGCGCTTATGTCGCTTATGCAAATGGCTAAAACAAGTGCTGCACTTGCAAAAATGACGGAAAAAGGTCTTCCATTTATTTCAGTAATGACCGACCCGACAATGGGTGGTGTATCTGCATCACTTGCTATGCTGGGTGATATTAACGTTGCTGAACCTAAAGCGTTAATTGGTTTTGCAGGTCCTCGTGTTATTGAGCAGACTGTTCGCGAAACATTACCTGAAGGTTTTCAGCGTAGTGAATTTTTGCTAGAACATGGTGCAATTGACATGATTATTGACCGCCGTGAAATGCGCGATACCCTTGCACGCATTTTAGCTAAATTTATGAACTTGCCTTCTACGGAACAAGAGCATAGAGTAGCGTAAATTTCAGCTTTACTGATTACACGCTATGACAAAAACAATTCCTAGCCAATCATCAAGCCTTGATGATTGGCTTTTTTATTTAGAAAGTGTTCACCCCGCTAACATTGCAATGGGCCTAGAACGAGTTGCTAATGTTGCCAACAATATTGGCCTTTTAAACACTCCAAGTAAAATTATTCTTATTGCCGGTACAAACGGTAAGGGCACCACTGCACGTTGCTTAGAGTCGCTATTGCTAGCGCAAGGTTTTAGCGTGGGTACTTACGCATCTCCTCATTTAATTCGTTATAACGAGCGTGTACGAGTTAATGGCGAAGAACTGGCAGACCAACTTCATATAGATGCTTTTCACCAGCTTGAGCAAGGCCGTAAAGACACTCCTTTGACTTATTTTGAATATGGTACTTTGGGTGCGTTGGCAATTTTTAAACGCTGTAAGGTCGATTATGTATTACTAGAGGTTGGTCTAGGCGGGCGCTTTGATGCTACAAATATAGTAACTCCCTTTGCAAGCGTGATCACCACTATCGATTTAGATCATAAAGAGTACCTAGGTGATACACGAGAGTTAGTGGCTTATGATAAAGCCGGTATTTTTCGTGAAAATACGCCTGCTATTATAGGGGATTTAAATATTCCTCACACAATGACTGATTACGGCAAAGAAATTAATGCCAATATGACGTTGTCGGGCAGTGACTTTATTTTCAAAGAGAATGCTGAGAGCTTTAATTGGCAATATAAAGAACATAATCTTGTAATAGATAAGCCAGCAATACCGTGTCAAAATGCAGCAACTGCGTTAACTGCGCTAAGTGTTTTAAGCTTATTACCTAGTGAGCAAGTCATACGAAATTGCCTCGCTAATTTAGTTGTAGAAGGGCGGTTTCAGCAGTTAAGCGCTGAGCCTTTAGTCTTTACCGATGTAGCACATAACCCTGAGTCGGCGCGTTACTTAGCCAATAAGTTATCAAGCTATAAAGATAAAGGCTTTAAAATTCATGCATTAGCCGCTATGCTTGCTGATAAAGATAAAGTGGGTGTACTCAAAGAAATAAGTCACTTGGTCGATGAGTGGTCATTAGCGAGCTTAAGTGGTCCGCGAGGCGACACTGCAAGTAATTTACAAAATGCGCTGCAGGGTATATCTCATCATAATACTATCAATAGCTATGATAGTGTGGCACAGGCACTGAGTGTAATTTTACCAAAACAACAAAGTGATACTATGTTGATTGTATTTGGTTCATTTTTTACAGTGGCCGGCGCTATTAATTACTTTAAAAAATAGAGAGGATGTCGGTGAACTCAAGTTTTATTAATCGCTTAGTCGGAACAAGTATAGTAGTGATCGCAGCAATTGTGTTTATCCCTAATATACTCGATGGCGAAAAAGTGCATTATAAAGAGGGCTTTAAAGCGATACCTGATCGCCCTGAGTTCAAAACAATCGATCTTCAAGAGTCAATTGATGAAAACATGGCTAATGCTGAGCCACTAAAACAAGATGAAATTGAAGATATTCAAGCTGACGATGAAGCTTTTGAGCAGCAAAACGCTATGGATGAGAGTGACTACGCTGTAGAGAATAAAGTTGTTGAAGCGACTATTGAACCCAAAGCAACACCGATCACTAAGGCACCTGTTCAGGCTAAACCAAAACCTATTGCGCCTCGTAAAAGTGATGAAAACCTAACAAGTATGGCTTACGTGATTCAATTAGGTAGTTTTTCACATGTTGCAAATGTAAAAGCATTACAGGCTAAATTAAAAGTTGAAGGGTTTAAAACGTTTACTAAACCGATTAAAACCCCAAATGGGACGTTAACCAAGGTATTTGTTGGTCCTTCGCTTGATAAAAATGAATTACAAAAGCAGCTTCCCCAGCTGAAAGAGCTTACTAAATTAAATGGTAAAGTTACGCAATACGAAGTAACAAAATAATTAAAAAAAGGCTTGTATCACAAGCCTTTTTTTATTTATTTATATTTGTTTTTATCATTATCTTTATCTCACAATACCCATTCTATAATGTTAATTTTTTGTATTGACTACAACCCAGTAATCTCCCGTTTAAACTTGCATACTAACGATGTTTGGGTATAGAATGCGCCCCAAATTAGCGACTAATTGGTTCTTATGATCTGGGTTGATTACGCCATTATTGGCATCATTGCATTGTCTACCATCATCGGTTTAATACGCGGCTTTGTAAAAGAAGCAATGTCATTAGCGGTATGGGCTGGCGCCTTTATCATCTCTAGCTTATTTTACCAATATTTAGCTTCCTTCCTAACAACCATTTCTGAACCCCTTTTAAGAAATGCTGCGGCCATAGCCATATTATTCTTTGCGACGCTACTGTTAGGCGGTTTACTAAACTATATTTTAGGTGAGCTTGTACATCGTACTGGTTTATCGGGTACCGACCGTGTCTTTGGCATAGTGTTTGGTGCTCTACGAGGCGTGTTGGTCGTGAGCGCGTTACTCTTCTTTCTTGATGCTTTTACTGGTGCACCCAATACGCACTGGTGGGGCAATTCTATTTTGATTCCAGAATTTGGCTTTGTTGTTGAATGGTTCTTTTCGTACCTAGAAAACAACTCGAGCTTTTTAAATTCAGTAAACCGTTAATCGGCGAGGATAAATTACATGTGTGGTATCGTTGGAATAGTCGGAACATCCCCTGTTAATCAGGCGATTTATGATGGCTTAACTGTTTTGCAGCACCGTGGTCAAGATGCCGCGGGTATCATTACCATTGAGAATAATACGTTTAGCTTGCGCAAAGCAAATGGCTTAGTGAAAGATGCCTTTCACACACGTCATATGAAACGACTACAAGGTACAATTGGTCTTGGCCATGTGCGCTATCCTACAGCAGGATCTTCAAGCTCATCTGAAGCACAGCCTTTTTATGTTAACTCACCGTTTGGTATAGCACTTGCCCATAATGGCAACCTTACTAATGCAGAAGCTTTAAAAGAGCAGTTATTCTCAGAAGCACGTCGTCACGTTAATACAACATCAGACTCTGAAATTTTACTTAATATCATGGCACATGAATTAAGCAAATCTGATAAGTTGCATTTAGACCCTGAAGATATTTTTACTGCGGTAACCGAAGTAAACAATAAAGTAAGCGGTGGTTATGCAACTATTGCTATGATTATCGGCCACGGCATTGTTGCTTTTCGCGACCCTAATGGTATTCGCCCACTTGTATTTGGTAAACGCGAAACCGAAAAAGGTACTGAGTACATGTTTGCCTCAGAAAGCGTTGCGTTGAAACCGGACGGTTTTGAGTTTGTACGTGATGTAGCCCCTGGTGAAGCTATATATGTTACAGAAGAAGGTGAATTCCATTCACTTAGTTGTGCTGATAAGGCATCTTACTCGCCGTGTATTTTTGAATTTGTTTATTTTGCTCGACCTGACTCAACAATAGACCGTATGTCTGTGTACGCAACACGCGTAAACATGGGGACTAAACTAGGCGAAAAAATTGCACGTGAATGGGCTGACAAAGATATTGATGTAGTTATCCCAATCCCAGAAACTTCATGTGATGTAGCACTGGAAATCGCACGTGTACTTGATTTACCGTATCGCCAAGGTTTTGTTAAAAACCGTTATATTGGCCGTACATTTATCATGCCTGGCCAAGAGATGCGTAAAAAATCAGTGCGTCAAAAGCTAAACGCAATTGATCGCGAGTTTAAAGGTAAAAACGTATTATTAGTTGATGACTCAATTGTTCGTGGTACAACATCAGCACAAATTGTTGAAATGGCCCGAGAGTCTGGCGCTAAAAACGTTTACTTTGCATCAGCGGCACCTGAAATACGCTTCCCTAATGTGTACGGTATTGATATGCCTTCAGCCGCTGAGCTTATTGCTCACGGACGTGAAGTAGAAGATATTAATGCAAGTATTGGTTCTGACGGTTTAATCTTTCAATCGTTAAAAGATTTAATTGCTGCGGTTAGCCAAGAAAATCCTGAAATTACTAAGTTTGAAACTTCAGTATTTGATGGCCAATATATTACTGGCGATATTGATCAAAACTATTTAAATCGTATTGATAAGCTACGTAACGATTCAGCAAAAAGCACCCGAGAAAGTGCGATGTCTTCAGGTTTAGAAATACACAACCAAGACGAAAACGAAGCTGATTAATGATTAGTTAATAAAAAGTCGTTACACAAAAAAAAGGAGCTAATTAGCTCCTTTTTTGCGAAGGAAAGAAAGGGAACATTTCTATCAAACATGACTCTTTTTTTAGGTGAAATTTATTAAGTAAACATTGGGCTAACAATCCCATTAGTCCAAAGCATAGCTGTTACAGCTAAAATAATAACCAGTAATATTAATCCACACGTTACTACCGAGCTGGCGTAAATAAAGCCGCGCTCTTCTGGGATATGCATAAGTATTGGTACGCCGGTATAGAGTAAATAAACCGAGTAAGCCAGTGCAATAATTCCAATACACACTACAAACCAAAGTACAGGCCAAAAAGCGGCGAGTGCCGACATAAACACTGGTGTTGCAGTATATGCTGCAAGTTCAAGTGTTTGTGTAAATGTAGGTTTAGAGCCAAATGTAACCGCCATCCAATGGGCTAAATACGCCAATGCAAAAACACCCGCTATTAAAGCAAAATACATTGCACCTGCAATTAGCAGTGCACTATCGTGCGTTAAAAATACGGGATTGCCTGCACCTATACTCCATCCTAAATAAACAGATGAGTAGTAGCCCATTATTGAAGGAAATAAAGCAATCAGTAAAATATGCGACAAACTATAGGTTAAACTTTCATGGCGATTATCTATTGTTTGCCATTCTTCAAGTGGGTGAGCATAAATGCCCCAGAGGTGATTTAGTATCATAGTACTTACTCCATAAAAGGAACGTATTATTGTTTTGGTTGGTTTATTTTTATACAGTCTATGTACAGTTATGGTTCACTTATTTTGCAAAGTCAAGTTAACTCGTTATTAACATTTAGACGCAGATAAGGGCTTTGATTTATCCCAAGCAAAATTTCGTGTTAAAATAACGGTCTATCAAATTTATTTAGTAATGAGCAGTCAACGTGCCACATAGCCAACTTTTAGAGCCGATTAATAACTTTTTATTGTGTACCACCCCAGAGCAATGGGTGGAGCAAGCAATTAAAAAAGAAAACTTATCAGTCATTTTAATAGATCACTTAATTTGTGAATTAAAAGCAGCTCAAAGTGCGATGTTTTTAATACGTAAATACGCGGTAGATAAAGAGGGTAGTGATGCATTACTCGAGTGGCTAAAGCCATTTGAAACGCTTATTTACAAACGAGAAGGGAATTGGCGCGATCTGGCTGCTAAAAATAAGCTCACTAAATCAATAATTCCTAAATCGAGTTCTCCATACGGGCAAGGTCTAATCGATAAAATGGTTTTGCTGATAAAAGAAGAGCTGCATCACTTTTATCAAGTGCTCGAAATTATGGACGAGTACGGTGTTGAGTATCGAAGTATTACACCATGTCGTTACGCAAAAGGCATGCTTCGTCATGTTAAAACGTTCGAGCCCGATGCATTAGTCGATAAGCTAATAGTAGGCGCTTATATTGAGGCGCGTTCGTGTGAGCGTTTTGCAAAGCTTGCACCGCATGTTGACAAACGTTTAGGTGATTTTTATATTTCGTTGCTACGTTCAGAAGCGCGTCATTACCAAGATTATTTAACTCTAGCGCAAGAAATTGCTGATTTTGATATTACCGATCGCGTAAACTTTTTTGGTGAAAAAGAAAAAGAGTTAATTTCGACAACCGATACTGATTTTAAATTTCACAGCGGTGTTCCCACTGTTTAAATACCCTCATTTTCTTTTAAAAAATTAATATATTCTGCTATTTTCTGATTGCTGAAATTATGTTTTTTCATAATTTTAGCAATGCGTCCATTTTTAGTTATTATATCAATTCCTCTATTAAATTTTTGTAAGTATTCTTTGGCTCTATAATTTGATTTAGAGACAACTAAATATAGTTTATGAGAAGCAAGATCTGGCGATAAGTACTCAATATTATTATCATCTGAATCTTCGGTTTTAGTGTGTTCAAGCCAATAATTTCCAACCTCTTTAGTACCCGCGACTAAATCAATACGCCCTTGTTGTAGTAAATATAAGCTTGTAGGAAGGCTTTTAGTGGACGTTATTGCCAGCTCCCTATTTCTAGCAAACTCTTGGCTTACAAAGGCATTGTCTTCTATACCAATACTATAAGGTGTTAATGATTGAACTGTACCGTCGAAATTAATAACACTCTCTTTTCGTTTGAAAACTCCTGAGTGAGCAACTGCAAGTGGACGAGAGTAGTAAAAAACTTCATTTCTTTTTAATGAATAAAAAGCACCTAAAATAGCGGTTTTTCTGTTTTTTTCTAATAGCTTTAGGGCGCGGTCCCAGGTCGTAAACTCGGCTTCGCTATTAATACCTTGCGTTTTAAGAGCTGATTCGGCTATTTCATATAGCCAGCCATTACTAGGTAGGTTTTCGCTAAAATAGGGAGGGTAGTTTTCTGTAACAATTTGCCATGTTTGCTTGCTAAATACTTGTGTAGGAATGGCAATTACTACGATGAAAATTAACAGCTTAATCATTCAACCTCTCACTATTATTCATATATATAGATAAATAATAGTCAGAATTTTAAATTATGCGAAAGGTGTGCTAATTAATTCTTGTGATTGAGGGGTAACGACTAAATAAGAGCCTTGGGTATACCAGTCACCTAGCACTGTGCGAGTAAGTGTTTGTTCATTAACTTTATACGTATGAACATTAGGGCGATGAGTATGACCATGAATCATATTCGTAACGTTATGTTTGGCAAAGGTGGCAAGTACAGCCTCATCGACAACGTCTAAAATTTCGATAGGTTTATCAGCTTGGCTTAACTTACTTTTTTCGCGGGCATTACGCGCTATTTTTTTACGATACCAAAGCGGCATTGCAAGCATCAACTTTGGCCACCACCAACCACGGCTCTTTTTACGAAAGTTTTGATATTCAGTGTCTTGAGTGCACATTTCGTCGCCATGTAAAATAACGGTAGGCGTGCCATATAAATCAATGACTGTTTGTTCATCGAGTAATGTCATTGCGGCCATGTCGGCATATTGCTTGCGCATAATGAAATCACGATTGCCATGTATAAAATAAACAGGTGTGCCACCATCATTAACGGCGCTTAAATGTTTTGCTACATCGGCACTCAGTGCAGTAATGTAGTCATCTCCAACCCATACTTCAAAAAAATCACCCAAAATATAAAGTGCATCTACATCTTTATTTAATATATGTGTATTTAAAAAGTCAAAAAATGCAGCGCTAATGTCGGGGCGGTTTTCGCTTAGGTGTAAATCTGCAATAAAGTAAGTTTGGCGAGTCATAGGTCAGTCTATTCTAGTTTTAAAAAAACGGGCATATACTAATAGTATACACCCGCTTATATACTCACATAATATGAGTAAACGTTACTAGTTAACAGTAACGCTTTCTATAATCACATCTTCAAGAGGTACGTCTTGGTGAAAACCAGTACTACCTGTTGCAACTGCTTTAATCTTATTTACTACGTCCATGCCTTCTACTACTTCAGCAAAAACACAATAACCCCAACCTTGCGATGTTTCGCTGCTGTGGTTTAAAAAATCGTTGTTGTTCACGTTAATGAAAAACTGTGCTGTAGCTGAATGAGGATCAGGTGTACGTGCCATAGCTAAAGTGCCTACTTTATTAGACAGGCCATTATTAGCTTCATTCTGAATTGGGTCGTTTACTTCTTTTTGTTCCATACCTGGAACAAAACCACCGCCTTGAACCATAAAACCATCGATTACACGATGAAAGATAGTGCCGTTGAAAAAATCAGCATTTGCATACTTTAAAAAGTTTTTAACTGTGTTTGGAGCTTCTTGCTCAAACATTTTAATGGTGATGTCACCAAAATTAGTGTGTAGAACAACCATGTGTTTTCCTATATCCGGTTTAAATATTGGCGCTATTTTATCGTAGTTGGCTAAGATTAACAAAGTAGATGTTTGGTTTGTTATAAAGCGCTAGAGCAGGGGCTTTTCAAGTGGTAACATAACTGTTCAAGTAAATAGTCAAGGACTCAAAGTAAATGGTAAATATATACAACACACTCACGCGACAAAAAGAGCAATTTAAACCTATGGTCGAAGGAAAAATCGACATGTATGTGTGTGGTATCACCATTTATGATTACTGCCATATTGGACACGCTCGTACTTTTGTAGGTTTTGACGTAATTGTGCGCTACTTACGCCATATTGGTTACGATTTAAAATATGTACGTAACATTACAGATATCGACGATAAAATAATTAAACGTGCGAACGAAAATGGTGAGTCAATAAACGACTTAACTGTGCGCATGACTAAAGCGATGCATGAAGATTTTGATAGCCTAAATATGCTACGCCCAGATATTGAGCCAACAGTTACAAGCCATATGGATGAAATTATCGTTATGGTTAAGCGCTTGATTGAAAAAGGCCATGCCTATGTTGCAGCCGACGGCGATGTTTTGTTTGATGTATCAACGTTTGAGCAATACGGTGCACTTTCTCAGCAAGATTTAACTATGCTGCAATCAGGTTCTCGCGTTGAAGTGGCGCAAGATAAAGACGATCCACTTGATTTTGTGTTATGGAAAAAAGCAAAAGCAGGTGAACCATCATGGTCATCACCTTGGGGTGAAGGGCGTCCGGGTTGGCATATTGAATGTTCGGCAATGAGCTCAAAGCACTTAGGTGAGCATTTTGATATTCACGGTGGGGGGTCTGATTTACAGTTCCCACATCATGAAAACGAA
Organism: Pseudoalteromonas sp. NGC95; assembly: GCF_015864705.1. Classification (NCBI taxonomy): domain Bacteria; kingdom Pseudomonadati; phylum Pseudomonadota; class Gammaproteobacteria; order Alteromonadales; family Pseudoalteromonadaceae; genus Pseudoalteromonas; species Pseudoalteromonas sp. NGC95. The sequence goes on along the minus strand of NZ_JADYWR010000005.1, from coordinate 102,161 downwards.
ATTGCCCAATCGTGCTGTGCAAACAACGGCAAGTATGTAAATACATGGATACATACTGGCATGGTTCAAGTAAACAAAGAAAAAATGTCTAAGTCGTTAGATAACTTCTTTACAGTGCGTGAAGTTTTAAAAGCATACGATCCTGAATCTGTTCGTTACTTTTTAATTTCAGGTCATTACCGCAGCCAACTTAATTATTCACAAGAAAATTTAGACCAAGCGCGTTCATCACTTGAGCGCATTTATACAGCGCTTCGTGATGTCGAACCGGTAGAGTGCGATTTAGAAGGTAATGAGTTTGTTGCTAAATTTAGAAAAGCAATGAATGACGACTTTAATACACCAGAAGCACTACCTGTGTTGTTCGAACTTGCTAAAGAATTAAACCGCGTAAAAGAAAGTGACGCAGTTCAAGCTGGGCAACTTGCGTTTATATTACGCAGTATTGGTAACGTTTTAGGGGTTGCTCAACAAGCACCAGAAGCTTTTTTACAAGGCGGGCAAGATGACGACGAAGTTGCGACAATTGAAGCATTAATTGTAAAACGTAATGAAGCACGTACGAGTAAAAACTGGGCTGCTGCTGATGAAGCACGTGATGCGCTTAATGCGTTAGGTGTAATACTTGAAGATTCAGCCGGTAAAACAACGTGGCGTAAAGCGTAAGCGTTTAAAGTAATACACGTTAAACAAAAAAAGGGTTGCCAAATGGCAACCCTTTTTTGATTTTTTAACAGCTTAGCTGTGATATTTCTCACACGCTTCAAGTGTGTTTTCAATTAAGCTCGCGACCGTCATCGGGCCAACGCCACCTGGTACAGGTGTAATAAAATGCGCTTTTTGTTCAGCCACACTGTATTGAACATCACCAACTAATTTACCCGTGTCTAAACGGTTAATGCCTACATCGATGACTATAGCGCCTTCTTTTATCCAATCTCCAGGTATAAATTCAGGTTTACCTACAGCCACAACTAATAAGTCAGCGCGGCGAACATGCGTTTCTAAGTCTTGAGTAAACTTATGGCATACTGTGGTAGTACAACCCGCTAATAAAAGCTCTAGCGACATTGGACGACCAACAATATTTGACGCGCCAACGACAACTGCATGCATCCCTTTATAACGTACACCCGTTGAATCAAGTAATGTAATAATACCTTTAGGGGTACATGGACGAAGGGCAGGCATACGCTGTGCTAATCGACCAATGTTATATGGATGAAATCCATCAACATCTTTATGTGGGGTAATGCGTTCTAAAATCTTTTCAGCATCAAGACCTTTTGGCAGTGGTAACTGCACTAAAATTCCATCAACTTCGGCATCATTATTTAGCTCGTCAATTAAATCTAAAAGAGTTTGCTCTTGCGTGTCTGCTGGTAAATCAAATGATTTGGAGATAAAACCTACTTCTTCACAGGCTTTACGTTTTGAACCAACATAAACTTGGCTTGCTGGATCAAGTCCTACAAGTACTACTGCAAGTCCTGGTGCACGTAAACCATTTGCTACACGTTCACTTACGCGTTCTGCTACAGCGCTACGTACTTGTTTTGCGATTGCCTTACCATCAATGATGTTTGCCGTCATGGGTGACCTTTAATTGGGGTTAATTAACTAGATACCGATACTCTAAAAACGAATGCATAATAAAATAGGGGTAAAAATGCTAATAAAGAAAACATACTCTTTATTTAACTCGTTTTATAATGTGCCTACTATTTTCGCAGAAAAGCATAGCAGCGCCAAGTTGCTTTTAATGTATATAACATTTGAGTTATTAAATAGTTTAAATTTCAGCCTACTATTGTAATATTTAACCATTGTGCACTAAAAATGAGCACTTGATTGGTTTTATTAAAAAAACGTTTGACCTAACCCCGTCAAATCACTATTATGCACCCCGTTGTCAACGAGGTCACTCGCTAACAATAATAAGTTTCGGCGATTAGCGCAGTTTGGTAGCGCACTTGGTTTGGGTCCAAGGGGTCGCAGGTTCAAATCCTGCATCGCCGACCATTTTTATAATTTATTATAATCGAATAGCTTATTGGTAAACTATGAAGTTTTCGATGCGCCCATAGCTCAGCTGGATAGAGCAACGCCCTTCTAAGGCGTGGGTCGAAGGTTCGAATCCTTCTGGGTGCACCATTTGAAAACATGTAAATATAGCGGTGATTGTAGCTCAGTTGGTAGAGCCCCGGATTGTGATTCCGGTTGTCGTGGGTNTAGCGGTGATTGTAGCTCAGTTGGTAGAGCCCCGGATTGTGATTCCGGTTGTCGTGGGTTCGAGCCCCATCAGTCACCCCATTTACAACGAATATCGGCGATTAGCGCAGTTTGGTAGCGCACTTGGTTTGGGTCCAAGGGGTCGCAGGTTCAAATCCTGCATCGCCGACCATTTTCTTAAAATGGTCTTAAACTCTCAGTTTAAGTGTTCAGTATGAAAAAAGAAGTTAACTCTTCAATGTCGGCGATTAGCGCAGTTTGGTAGCGCACTTGGTTTGGGTCCAAGGGGTCGCAGGTTCAAATCCTGCATCGCCGACCATTTTCTTATCTAATAAGAATAATAAATAAATTCCTCTAAGTTATAAATCTAAATCTGTTAGCCTATAATTCTATTAAATAATTTCTACTTTAATCCATTCAATGCCTAGTTAGCCTGTTTTTTATTCAGTTAGTCTCTATAGTCCCTTATCTAGTCCAAATAATTGCCCCCTATACTCGACTATCATAAATATTAGGTTATAATGCCGCGTCTATTGTTTAACATAGTGCCCGAAGGGCAAAGCAGCAATGGTGTCTCATGGTAGCGACGGATGCTTTTAAGTGTGAAAAACCGCTTAAACTTTATCAAGACTCATGCAGATCACTTTGTTTGTAAAGGAAGGCGAACAGTCGCCAAAATTGAATATTGAGGTAAATCATGCAAGTTTCTGTTGAGACGACCCAAGGCCTTGAGCGCCGTATAACTATCACCGTTCCTTCAGAGAACGTTGAGACCGAAGTAAAAAAACGCCTACAACAACTGTCAAAAACACAGCGTATAGATGGTTTCCGTGCTGGTAAAGTTCCAGTATCTGTAATTAACAAGCGTTTTGGCCCTGCAGTTCGTCAAGAAGTTGCTGGCGAAGTAATGCAACGTAATTACATTGAAGCAATCGTTTCTGAAAAAATCAATCCAGCTGGCGCGCCTACATTCGCACCTAAATCACTTGAAGCAGGTAAAGATTTAGAATTCTCAGCAACGTTTGAAGTTTACCCTGAAGTTGAAGTTCAAGGTTTAGATAAAATTACTGTTGAGAAACCAGCGGTAACAGTGACTGACGAAGATTTAGCTAACATGCTAGAAACACTTCGTAAGCAACACGCAGCGTGGGCTGATGTTGATGCAGCTGCTGGCGAAAACGACCGTGTAACAGTTGATTTCGTAGGTACTATCGACGGTGAAGTATTTGAAGGCGGCAAAGCTGAAGACTTCCCATTAGAACTTGGCCAAGGTCGTATGATCCCAGGTTTTGAAGATAACATCGTAGGTAAAAAAGCAGGCGAAGAAGTAGTTGCTGATGTAACTTTCCCTGATGATTACCACGCTGAAAACTTAAAAGGTAAAGCGGCTCAATTCACTATCACAGTGAAAAAAGTTGAAGCGCAAGAATTACCAGAATTAAGCGAAGAGTTTGCAACTAAATTCGGTGTTACCGAAGGCGGCGTAGACGCGCTTAAAGAAGAAGTTAAAAAGAACATGACACGTGAGCTAGACCAAGCGGTTAAAGCAAGCGTTAAAGACCAAGCAATCAAAGGTCTTTTAGCTAACAACGAAATCGAAGTGCCTAAAGCACTTGTTGATCAAGAAGTTGATGCTCTACGTCAGCAAGCAGCTCAACGTTTTGGCGGCGACGCTCAAAACATGCCAGAGCTTCCAGCTGAATTGTTCCACGAGCAAGCTGTAACACGTGTTAAAACTGGCCTTTTATTAGGTGAAGTGATTAAAGCTAACGAGATTAAAGTTGATGACGCTAAAGTTGAAGCATTAATCGCAACGGTAGCTTCTGCATACGAAGATCCAACTGAAGTAGTAGAATACTACAAAGGTAATGATCAACTTATGCAGCAAATGCGTAATGTAGCAATGGAAGAGCAAGCTGTTGAAGCTATTTTAGCTAAAGCAGTTGTTACTGATGTTGAAAAAGCATTTGATGACATCATGAATCCACAGCAAGGTGCTTAATAAGTCATTGACTTAAGCTCTCGCTAACGATTAAATGGCTCGTGCTACTCTGTTTATACAGCGTGCCCGGGCCATTTTAGTTTTTGGCTCTAAATTTGCGAAAAACGATAACTATGCTTCCTTATAATAAGGATAAGTATAAGCGCATAAGGAATTAAATAAGTATGAATACTGGTATTACAGATCCCCTAAATGCATTGGTCCCAATGGTTGTTGAACAAACACCGAAAGGCGAGCGCTCGTATGATATTTATTCGAGATTATTAAAAGAGCGTATTATCTTTTTAACAGGTCAAGTTGAAGACAACATGGCAAATCTGATTTTAGCGCAAATGCTATTTTTAGAATCAGAAAATCCTGATAAAGATATCTTTTTATACATCAACTCACCAGGTGGTTCAGTAACTGCGGGTATGGCTATTTACGACACAATGAACTTCATCAAACCAGATGTAAGTACAATATGTGTAGGTCAAGCTGCAAGCATGGGTGCTTTTTTACTTACTGCTGGCGCTAAAGGTAAGCGTTTTTGCCTACCAAACTCACGTGTGATGATTCACCAACCATTAGGTGGTTTCCAAGGTCAAGCATCTGACTTTGAAATACATGCTAAAGAAATTCTGTCTATTAAAGATAAGCTTAACCGCTTAATGGCTGAGCATACAGGCCAACCATTAGATATTATCTCTAAAGACACAGATCGTGATAACTTTATGAGTGCCACGCAAGCTGTAGATTACGGCTTGGTAGACTCTGTGTTTACAAATCGCGACAAAAAGTAAGCGCTTGGCGAGCAGGATTGCCTGTTTGCCACTTTGAGTTACTATGCGAAAACCAATAAATTTTGGTATAGTTAAAGCGTATTGAAATAGCCGCCAACAGTTTTGGTGGCCAACGTAATAAAATGAGGTAGCTGAATGTCTGACACTCCTACAGACGGCGACAAAAGTAATAAATTGTTATACTGCTCTTTTTGTGGCAAAAGCCAACATGAAGTGCGTAAATTAATTGCAGGCCCTTCAGTATACGTTTGTGATGAATGTGTAGAGTTGTGTAACGATATTATCAGGGAAGAGATCAAAGACATTGCTCCTAAGCATGATACGTCTGACAAACTACCTGTACCAAAAGAAATTCGTAAACACTTAGACGATTATGTTATTGGTCAAGATCATGCTAAAAAAGTATTGTCTGTTGCCGTTTATAACCATTATAAACGCCTACGTAACCAATCGACTAAGCAAGACATTGAATTAAGTAAAAGTAATATTTTGCTTATCGGCCCAACAGGTAGTGGTAAAACATTACTTGCAGAAACATTAGCGCGTCTACTTGATGTGCCGTTTACTATGGCCGATGCCACTACATTAACCGAAGCAGGTTATGTAGGTGAAGATGTTGAAAACATCATTCAAAAGCTTTTACAAAAATGCGATTACGATGTTGAAAAAGCGCAACGTGGCATTGTTTACATTGATGAAATTGACAAAATTTCTCGTAAATCAGATAACCCGTCAATTACACGTGATGTATCGGGTGAGGGCGTTCAACAGGCGCTACTTAAACTGATTGAAGGCACCGTTGCTTCTGTTCCACCGCAAGGTGGTCGTAAACATCCACAACAAGAGTTTTTACAAGTAGATACGTCTAAAATCTTGTTTATTTGTGGTGGTGCATTTTCAGGCCTAGATAAAGTAATTGAGCAACGTAGCCATAAAAATACCGGTATCGGTTTTGGCGTTAGCGTAAAAGAATCTGCGGCGAGTCGTTCTTTAAGTGAAACGTTTAAAGACGTAGAACCAGAAGATTTAGTTAAATACGGCTTAATTCCTGAGTTTATAGGTCGTTTGCCAGTAGTTGCTACGTTAACAGAACTTGACGAAGCTGCTCTTGTGCAAATATTGAGTGAACCTAAAAACGCGATTACTAAACAGTTCTCAGTATTGTTTGGTATGGAAGACGTTGAACTTGAGTTTCGCGATGATGCCTTAGCTGCAATTGCCCACAAAGCAATGGAGCGTAAAACAGGTGCACGTGGTCTTCGTTCAATCGTTGAAGGTGTGTTACTTGATACTATGTACGAACTTCCTTCAATGGATGACGTAAGCAAAGTGGTTATTGATGAAACCGTTATTAAAGGTGAGTCAGACCCAATCTTGATTTATGAAAATAATAAACAAGATAAAGCTGCATCAGAATAGTTTTTAAGCTATTTGAATGAAAAAAGGAGCCTTAGGCTCCTTTTTTTATAATTAATTTAATCGAGTATGGGAAAATTGTTGAACTTTAATTAGGTTATCCCCATATACTTGAGTAATCTTTAAAATAAATGAAGTGCGAAGAGAAACTATAATGACGCTTGAGAGAACCGACCGAGTCGAAATCCCAGTCCTTGCACTGCGCGATGTTGTGGTATACCCGCACATGGTGATCCCGCTTTTTGTTGGCCGTGAAAAATCAATAAAATGCCTAGAAGCGGCAATGGACAAAGACAAACAAATTTTCTTGGTTGCACAAAAAGATGCAACTGTAGATGAACCAGAGCAAGATGATATTTATCGTATCGGTACTATTGCCACTGTACTTCAGTTATTAAAATTACCAGACGGTACAGTTAAAGTTTTAGTTGAAGGTACACAGCGCGCACAAATTGAAGAATTTGTAGATAACGATGACTTTTTTGTTGCTAATGCTCAATTTATTGAATCTGATTCAGTAGATGAGAAAGAACAAGATATTTTTATTCGTAGCGCAATTAGCCAGTTTGAAGGCTATGTAAAGCTAAACAAAAAAATTCCACCTGAAGTACTAACTTCAGTTTCAGGTATTGATGAGCCAGCACGCCTTGCCGATACAATGGCAGCCCATATGCCGCTTAAAGTACCTGAAAAGCAAAAAGTGCTAGAAATTTCAAGCGTTACAGAACGTCTTGAATATTTAATGGCATTAATGGAAGGCGAAATAGACTTACTGCAAGTTGAGAAGAAAATTCGTACCCGCGTTAAAAAGCAGATGGAAAAGTCTCAGCGCGAGTATTACCTCAATGAGCAAATGAAAGCTATTCAAAAAGAGCTGGGTGAGCTTGACGATGTACCTGACGAATTTGAAGCACTTAAAAAACGCATCGAAGAATCGGGTATGCCAGCAGAGGCACAAGACAAAGCGACGACAGAGCTTAATAAGCTTAAGATGATGTCGCCAATGTCTGCAGAAGCGACTGTAGTGCGTTCATACATTGACACATTAATTAATGTGCCATGGAAAAAACGCTCTAAAGTGAAAAAAGACTTAGCGGGCGCGCAAAAAATTCTTGATAGCGATCACCACGGCTTAGATAAAGTAAAAGAACGCATTATTGAGTATCTCGCAGTACAACAGCGTACTAATAAGCTTAAAGGGCCAATTTTATGTTTAGTTGGGCCACCAGGTGTTGGTAAAACATCACTTGGGCAATCTATTGCGCGTTCAACTGGTCGTAAGTATGTTCGTATGGCGCTTGGCGGCGTACGTGATGAAGCTGAGATCCGTGGTCATCGTCGTACATACATTGGTTCAATGCCAGGTAAGCTAATTCAAAACATGACAAAAGTGGGCGTTAAAAATCCATTATTTTTGTTAGATGAAATCGATAAAATGTCATCAGACATGCGTGGCGACCCAGCATCAGCACTATTAGAAGTGCTTGATCCTGAGCAAAATAGCCACTTTGCCGATCATTACCTTGAAGTAGATTACGATTTATCTGATGTCATGTTTGTCGCAACATCAAACAGCTTTAACATTCCGGGCCCATTACTGGACCGTATGGAAGTTATTCGCTTATCGGGTTACACCGAAGATGAAAAGCTAAACATTGCAAAAGAGCACTTAATTACTAAACAAGTAAAACGTAACGGCTTAAAAGAGTCTGAAATAGTTATCGAAGATAGTGCAATTATTGGCATTATTCGTTACTACACACGTGAAGCGGGTGTACGTAACCTAGAGCGCGAAATTTCAAAACTATGCCGTAAAGCAGTTAAAAATATCTTACTTGAAAAAGACACTAAAACAGTGACTATCAATCAAGATAACCTAGAAGACTTTTTAGGTGTGCAACGCTTTGATTATGGTAAAGCTGAAGATGGCGACCGTATTGGTCAAGTTACAGGTTTAGCATGGACAGAAGTTGGCGGTGATTTGCTAACAATCGAATGTGCGGCTGTACCAGGTAAAGGTAAACTTACTTATACCGGTTCACTGGGCGATGTGATGCAAGAGTCGATTCAAGCGGCAATGACGGTAGTACGTAATCGCGCAGATACATTTCGTATTAATAGCGATTTTTACGAAAAACGTGATATTCACGTTCACGTACCTGAGGGCGCAACACCAAAAGATGGTCCTAGTGCGGGCGCAGCAATGGTAACAGGTCTTGTATCTAGCTTAACGGGTAACCCTGTACGAGCAGATGTTGCAATGACCGGTGAAATTACGCTACGTGGTGAAGTACTTCCTATTGGTGGCTTAAAAGAGAAATTATTGGCGGCGCATCGTGGTGGAATTAAAACAGTAATCATTCCAAAAATTAACGAACGTGACTTAAAAGAGATTCCAGAGAACGTGCTGGCAGGTCTTGATATTCACCCAGTTACTTGGATTGACGAGGTGTTAAAGCTTGCTTTAGTGCATCCTGTTGAGAGTTTTTCGGTCGAAACACCTAAAAACCAAGAAAAAAGCTAAAAAAAGTGCTTTTTAGGGCTTTTCAAATCTAAACGGTATGATAAGTTAAGCACTGGTTTTCAAGCCTAGCCCTTATGGGGCGTAGGCTTAAGAAAAATATAATCATGTGAGCATTAAAAGTTTGCTCTACAATTTTCAAAAAAGTGATGTTAGTTTAAAAAACCATCGCTCTTGATAATAACAATGAAAGAGGATGATATTGTGAATAAATCTCAATTAATCGATCAAATCGCAGCTGATGCTGACATTTCTAAAGCGGCTGCAGGTCGTGCACTAGATTCATTCATCGAATCTGTATCTGGCGCGCTAAAAGAAGGCGACTCAGTTGCACTTGTTGGTTTTGGTACTTTCTCAGTACGTGACCGTGCTGCACGTTCAGGCCGTAACCCGCAAACTGGTGAAACAATCCAAATTGCTGCTGCAACTATTCCAGCTTTTAAAGCCGGTAAAGCGCTTAAAGACGCAGTAAACTAATCACTGTTTTAAACACATTAGTTATGGCGAGTGTAAAGTTACTGATTCACCACAACAGATGAATTAAGTAACTTTACCGCCAGTTACTTCAAGTGAAAAAGCGTATCTGGTAAGATACGCTTTTTTTACATGTGACAAGGTAAAATACCTTGATCAAAAAGAGATAAACAAATGCTTGAGAAAATCAGAGAAGGTTCGCAAGGACCTGTAGCCAAAATAATTTTAGGCGCGGTGATTTTATCTTTTGCCTTAGCAGGGATCGGTAGTTACTTAGGTCAAACCACAGAACAACCCGTTGCTGAAGTAAATGGAATTAAAATTAGTCAAACCGATTTTAACCGTGCTTACCAAAATGAACGTAGCCGTTTAGAGCAACAATTTGGTGAATATTTTACACAAATTGCCGCTGATCCAAATTACATGGCGCAAATTCGCCAAGGTGTAGTTGACCGCTTAGTACAACAAGAATTGCAATCACAGCTAGCGGCTGATTTAGGCCTTCGCGTAAGCGACGAAAGTGTACGTAAAACAATTTTAGAACTACCGTACTTTCAAATTGGTGAAAAGTTTAATAACGATCGTTACTTACAAGTAATTCGTCAAATGAACTTTCAACCAGATGCTTTTCGTGAATACTTACGTAAAGATATGACACGCAGTCAGGTAGTATCTGCTGTTGCAGGTACAGACTTTGCCTTAGAGAGCGAGCTTAAAAGCGCAATTGCTCTGCAGCAGCAAACTCGTAGTATTGACTACTTAGTCATTAATAAAGAAGCGCTTGCCGCGGACGTAGAAGTATCAGAGCAAGAAGTGTCTGATTACTATGAGCTAAACGCATCACAATTTTTATCTCCAGAGCTTATTTCAGTAAGTTATATTGAGCTTAAAGCAGCAGATATTAATGTTGAATCGGTAACCGAGGATGACGTTAAAGCGTATTACGAGCAAAACAAAGCGCAGTACGTTGAGCCAGAAAAGCGTCGCGTATCACATATCTTAATTGATAACAGTGAAGACGATGATGCAGCAAAAGAAAAAGCCAATGCACTTCATGCACAACTAGAGCAAGGTGCAGACTTTGCTGAGTTAGCAGAGTCATCATCTGACGATATCGTTAGTGGCGAAATGGGCGGTGACCTTGAATGGATTGAACGTGACGTAATGGACCCTGCATTTGAAGACGCGACTTTCGCACTGCAAAACAAAGGTGACATTTCTGAGGTTGTTGCTTCTGAGTTTGGTTATCACATAATTAAACTTACAGACATTCAACCACAACAAGTTAAAGCGTATGACGATGTTAAAGCTGACTTACGTGCTGAATTAGAACAAGCTGAAAAAGTAGATGCGTTTTACGAAAAGCAAACAGAAATGGGCGCACTTGCATTTGAAATTTCAGACCGCTTAGACGACGCTGCAGAAGTTGCTGAAGTGGAAGTTAAATCTACACCTCTTTTAGCACTTAATGCTCTACCAGAGCCTTTAAACAGCCCTGCAGTTGTAACAGCACTAACATCAGTTGATTTACTTGAAGATAAAGTAAACTCTGAAGTGATTGAGCTTGGTGAGGAGCATGCAATTATTGTTCGTATTAACGAGCATAAACCTGCTGCTACTAAAGCGCTGGATGAAGTAAGCGAGCAAATTAAAGCGCGTTTAGTTAATGAAAAATCGTCTGAGCTTGCTAAAGAAAAAGCGCGTAGCTTATTTGCAGAAGTACAAGCAGGTAAGAGCTTAAACGATGTAGCAAACGAGCAAAGCTTGACGGTTCGTCAAGAAGCGCAATTAACACGTCAAAGCTACACTGTTTCACCTGCTATTGTGACTCAAGCATTTAAAATGGCTCACCCAGCAGATTCTGCGGTAGTTGAGCTTGTTAATTTAAATAATGGTGATGCAGCAATTGTTGCGCTTAAGTCGGTAACAGATGCACAAGTTGCAGCTAATATTGACCCTCAAGCAAAACAAAGCATTACTATGGCGCAAGCTAATAAAAACTACATGGTATTTATTGAAGCGCTTAAAGCCAATGCTGAACTTAACTTACCAACGGCTACACAAACTGTTGAATAATTAATTTTAGCTCATAAAGAAAGGCGCTTTTAAAGCGCCTTTTTTATTGTCTTAAATAAAGTTGGTATATTACCAATTCGCTTAATTAAGTATTATTGCAGGTTGGTATTAATTACCTCTGGCAATAAACTCAATTCGATTGCCGCTAGGCTCTCTTATCATCATATGTTGGGTTGGGCCGTTACCTAAGTTTTCTGGTGCAAACTCTATAATAATATTATTTTGCATTTTTAAGTGTGTATGTAGCTCGCTTAACTTTTTGATACTTTCTACACTGAGTGCTAAATGGTGTAAGCCCACATTTTCTGCTCGATTAAACTCCACACGTTTTTCATCATTTTTTACGCGCCATAATGTAATGGTTATTTTATTGTTTGATAAAAAATAAGCGGGGTAGGTTGGATCACTTCCTAGCTTTTTAAAACCAAGTACATCAGTAAAAAATGCTTTGGATGCATTTAAGTTTGATACGGTTAAACCTAAATGATCAACGCCACCAACCCAACTTTCAGAGGTAGAGTTTTCGTCAGCTATTGAGGTTGTTGATAGCAGTAGTAACGCTAATGATGAGATGCCTGTGAGTAATGTTTTTTTTAGCATAGATCCTCTTTATGGTTTTAGTTGTTAAATTGCGCATTTAACAAAGACCTTCATAAAGGAGATTACATTACACGCTAGGCTGCGTTTAGCAACTAAGTAATCGCTGCGTTACTTTTGATTGGGGGTTTTGAAAAACATCTTCAGTAGGGCCGTATTCAACTACTTCGCCTTTATCGAGTACAACCACATAATCACTGATGTGGCGCACTAGACTTAAATGATGGGTGATCATCACATACGTAAGGCCTGTGTCGCGCTGCAGCTTAAGTAATAAATTCACTATTTGCGCGCGTATAGAAGGGTCTAAAGACGAAACGGCTTCATCAAGCACAATCACCTTAGGATCTAAAATTAATGCACGAGCAAACGCAACACGCTGTAGTTGCCCCACACTAAACATATGCGGGTAGTAGTGTTTATGATCGATTAACAAACCCACCTTTGAAAGCGTTGCATCAATCTTTTCAGTGCGTTCACTAGCATCAAGTTCAGTATTATATTGCAGGCAATCATCAAGCATTTCGCCAATGGTTAACCCCGGGTTGAGCGATGCAGCTGAATCTTGAAAAATCATACGAATATGGCGACATTGATTATCGCGTACGCCATTATCTTCGATAATATTATTCTCGAGCAAAATTTGCCCGCTATCAGCAGTATCAGCTCCAGAAAGTAGTTTTGCTAATGTACTTTTACCTGCACCTGTTTCACCAATTATGGCAATACTTTCGCCTTTACCGACACAAAACGAAATATTTTTAAGTACTTCAAACTTTTTACGTGAAAAAAGCCCAGCTCGCACATTGAATGTTTTTGATAGTGCTTGTACTTTTAGTAGCGGCTGCATTATTTCATATCCTTAATTAACGGAAAATGGCACGCATAACTATGACCATGATGCTTAGTAAGGGTAGGTGTTACCACGCAGGCTTTTTGTGCTTGCGGACAACGTGGCCCGAGGCGGCAGCCAATAGGCAAGTGTTGCAGGGTAGGGATAGTCCCTTTAAGTGCATAAAAAGGTTCTTTATGCGCTAAACCTTGTTCGTAGTCTGGCAAGCTTTTTAGTAATGCTTGCGTGTATGGATGGCGAGGCTGTTTAAATATTTCATGGGTTGGGCCTGCTTCAACCATTTGCCCGCAATATAAAACATGAATGCCATGCGACCAATGTGCAATCTCTTCAAGTTCATGAGAGATCATCAAAATAGACATGTTTTTAAGTTGGTTTAAGCTTTTTAGTAATCTAAATACTTGTGCGCGAGTTGTGCTCTCAAGCGCTGTAGTTGGCTCATCAGCGATTAATAACTTAGGCGTGCGGGCAATGGCCATTGCAATCATTACTTTTTGACATACGCCTTCTGAGAGCTCATGAGGGTAACTACTTAGTACTGCTTCGTGGTTTTTAATGCCCACTTTATGAATAAGCGCTTTTACTCTGTCTTTTCTCTCGCGGTTGCGCTTTAAAAAGAAACCTTTAGTTGCGATCTCTGGGAGTGTTTCGGCAATTTGGTCAAATATTTTAGCGGTTGGGTCAAGGCAGCGACTTGGATCTTGATAGATCATCGCTATATCTTGGCTTACTATTTTACGGCGTTTCTCTGGGCTTAAACGCATTAAGTCTACGCCGCGCCAATGAATACGGTCGGCAGTAATGTCCCAGCGTTCGTTCAATACACCAATAATCGCTTTTGCTATTAGGCTTTTACCAGAGCCAGACTCGCCTACAAGCGCATGTACTTCGCCCTCTTTTAAGCTAAAGCTCACTCTGTCTACGGCTCTAATTACAGTTTCAGAGGTACGTAGTTCAATTGTTAAGTTACGAACATCGAGTAATTGCATTTAATCAGCCTTACGTGCTTTTAGCACTTGTCGCAGGCCATCGCCTACTAAATTAGTAGATAACACGGCTAAAAATAACAGTATACCAGGTAGCGCTACAGTCCACGGTGCTAAATAAATGAGGCCTAGGTTTTCGGCTAATATTGCGCCCCATTCGGTCGTCGGTGGCTGAGCCCCTAATTTTAAAAATCCCAGTGCTGAAATATCTAATATAGCGGTAGAAAGCGCCATCGTGAATATAACCACAATATGCTCATAAATATTAGGAAAAATACCACGCGATATAATATGCCAATTAGACGCACCATCGAGTCTAAACGCAGTAATGTAATCTTTACTTAATTCATCAACAATCAGGTTACGCACTGAGTGAATAAACTGCGGCAGTAATGCTAAAATAATTGCCCATACGGTATTCATTAAACCCGGGCCGAGTATGGCGATTATTATTATTGCCAGTAACAAAGAAGGAATAGAAAGCGTTATATCAAGTAAGTGATTTAAAAAGCTTGAACGCAGCCCTTTACTAATCCCTGCAAAAGTACCCACTAACACACCAAAAATAGTCGTGATTAGGGCGGCTACAACAGAGAGGCCAAACGTATACGTAGCACCATTCATTAAGCGTGAGAGTACATCACGGCCTAAATCATCGGTACCTAAAAGAAAGCGTACATCGCCCATTTCTCGCCACGATGGCGGAATAAGCAGTGCATCAGTGTGTTGTTGGTTTACACCATACGGGGCTAAAAAAGGAGCGGTGGCGGCTAATAGTGCAAACGCCATAAATATCCATAAACCAACCAAAGCAGGGTGGTTATTTTTAAACTTTCGCCAAAATCGCGCCAGTGGCGATTTATTCGACTCTTCAGAAAATAAATTAAACTTTGCCATGGGCCTGATTCCGCGAGAGTGGATCGAATAAAGTGTAAGTAAGCTCAGCTGTAATAGAAGCTAAAATAACAAATAAAGACACTGCCATTAACCCGCCTTGAATTGCAGGAAAGTCACGCTGATAAATACTATCGATTAACCATCGGCCAATACCCGGCCACGAAAAAATAACTTCGGTAATCATCGCAAGCGTTATTAGCGTACTAAATTGCAAACCAATTTGCTTAATTACCGGCAGTAATGCATTACGCAGTGCATGGTGCATGATAAGTTGGCGGCGGTTAAGGCCTTTTGCCCTAGCTGTTTTAATAAAGTTTTGATCCATTACTTTAAGCATAGACTCGCGAGTAAAGCGCACTAATACAGTGGTTGGATACATAGCCAGTACAATAGTTGGAAGTGTTAAATGGCGCAGCGCATCAACAAAGGCCATTCCTTTATATGGAAAGCCAGCCAGTGCAATATCAATTAAAATAAACCCAGTACTGGCGGGTATTTCGTAAAGGAGCCCCATTCTGCCCGACATAGGAAACCAGCCAAGCTTTAATGAAAAAACCATTATTAATAACAATGCGAGCCAAAATACAGGCATTGAATAACCCACCATAGTGGTAGAGTTTATAAGCTTGTCGGGCCAACGTTTATGATACCCAGAGCCTAAAATGCCAGTCGGTACACCAATAACAACCGATACAATTAATGCGTATACGCTTAGCTCTAAAGTAGCTGGTAGCAAATCAACAATATGGCTAAACACACTATTACCAGAGGCAAACGAAAGCCCCCAATCACCCTGAAATATTCGCCCTAAAAAGGCAATGTATTGCATAAAGTAATTGCTGTTATATAAATATTTTTCTTCAAGCTCACTATGCTGTGCAAAGTTACTACTTGGTATGCCGCTTAAATTACTTAGCGGATCACCGGGAAATAAATACGCCAGTGAAAACGTAAATACGCTGAGCATCAGTATCATAAAAAAGAACAAACCAAGGCGACGTAAAATATAATCTAAGATCATTATTTCTTCCTCGCATTGGCAAGCGAAATAGCGCCAAATGGGCCAAGTGTTATGCCTTCCACGTCGGCGCTACTCGCTTGAAAGCGCAGGCCATGCGCAATCGGTAATAACGGCAGCTCTTGAATAATTAAGCTTTGTGCGTCTTCGTAGTATTTTTTACGTTTGTTTAAATCAGTGGTGTCTAGTGCTTGAGTAAGCAATAAGTCAAATTGGGGATTACACCAGTTTGCAGGGTTTTTACCACTAAAAGTAGCGGTACAACTCAGCAGTGGGCTAAAAAAGTTATCAGGATCGGGTGTATCTGCGGCCCAACCAAGTAATACACTGTCGTGCCTATGCTCGCCAATACGTTGAATAAACGTGTTCCACTCATATTCTACAATGCTTACATTAACGCCCACTTTGCGTAAATCACTTTGCATAAGCTCAGCCATTTTCCGCGCGTTAGGGTTATAAATACGACTCACAGGCATAGCCCATATCGTCATATCAAAGCCATCAGGTAAGCCTGCTTCAATTAGTAACTTTTTAGCAAGTTCTGGATCAAACGTAGGTATATCTTCTTGTGGCTCAAACGCCCAAGAGGTTGGCGGCAAAATAGATTGTGCGCGAGTACCGTTACCGTAATAAACCGCCTGCATTATTTTATCTACATCTATTGCATGTGCGAGTGCTTGGCGTACGCGTAAGTCGTCAAACGGGGCACGTTCTGTATTAAACGCCCAATAACCTATGTTTAAGTTCGTTTCTTTTTCAACGTTTATATCATCACGTTGCGCTAAAATACTTAATTGCGCACTACTTGGATGAGCCGTTACATCGCACTCTTTAGTCAGCATTTTTGCTATACGCGTAGTGCCGTTAGGGGTTATGTCGTAAACCAATTGTTCAAGTGCAACGTCGTGCTTCCAATAAAGTGGATTACGGTAAAAGCGTACAAGGTGATCTCGGCGGTATTCTTTATAAATATACGGGCCAGTGCCAATAGGGTACTGATCAAATAAGTTTTCTTCGTTTTTTTTCTTAAGTTCCATGGCGTATTCTTCTGAAAGCACCACGGCAAAGTCGGTGGCCATATTAGCTAAAAAGCTACTTTCAGGATTAAACAATTCAAAACGGACTTGGTAGTCAGACACGCGCACAATTTTACGAATAAGTTGATCAATCCCCACACTTTGAAAATACGGGTAATTGGCATCGCCCACAAAGTGATATGGATTGTATACATCGAATAATCGGCTAAAGGTGAATATAACGTCGTCGGCGTTAAAATCCCGCGATGGGGTAAAATAAGAAGTTGTATGAAACTTTACATCTTTACGCAAGGTAAAGGTAACTGATTTACCATCTTTACTAATTTTCCAATCGGTTGCTAACTCACTTTGAAATTCTGCCGTAACAGGGTCAATGCTAATTAAACGGTCGTATAATTGGTTAGCAATTATATCAATAGTTGAACCGGTGGTCGTGACTTGCGGATTAAACGACACAGGGTTAGCTTCAGCGCAATAAACTAAGCCTTGGTTTTTTTCTTCTATGATTTCTTCTTTGCTATCAAGGCAACCAACTAAAGTGGTGGCAAGCAAAACAAGTAATAATTTATGCACCCGCATAACCTCTGACTATTGTTGATCCAACAAGTTGTATTTTTTAAGATAACCACGTAATTGATGATACGTTAAACCAAGTACTTCTGCAGTTTTCTTTTGATTAAATTGGCTATGTTCGAGCGCTTTATTAATCATGTTTATTTCAAAGTCGTTTGAGCGCTCTTTTAAGCTGCACGGAAATTGAATATCGACGGCTATATTACTGCTTGCCTGAGCAATCGGCGGCGCAACAACAATAGGCTCGGCATTAACAGTTTGAGCCGCTATAGGTGCTTTAATGCGCGCTTTTGGTCTAAATGGGCTATCGAATGGGTCTAAAATAATCTGGTGAACGGGGATATGTTCACTACCGTGGCGATACAAACTGCGTTCAACCACATTTTTAAGTTCACGAATATTACCAGGCCAATCATAACTAAGCAGTGTTTCTGTTGCGCTTCGGGTAAAACCGCTAAACAGTTCCCACTCTAAATCGCGCGCCATATTCATCGCAAACTGCTCAGCAAGAAGCATAATATCGTCTTGGCGTTCGCGCAG
The DNA here is from genome assembly GCF_015864705.1 of Pseudoalteromonas sp. NGC95. Taxonomy (NCBI): domain Bacteria; kingdom Pseudomonadati; phylum Pseudomonadota; class Gammaproteobacteria; order Alteromonadales; family Pseudoalteromonadaceae; genus Pseudoalteromonas; species Pseudoalteromonas sp. NGC95. Next base: position 84,157 of record NZ_JADYWR010000005.1, on the reverse strand, counting down.
TGGTGGCAGGGTAATTACATCAAAGGCAAGGCGATCGAGTAAATCACTTCTAAATTCACCTTGCTCAGCTAAATAAGGAAGATCTTCGTTTGTAGCACACACTAAGCGTGTATCTACTTTTACAGTTTGTTTGCCGCCAACACGTTCAAACTCACCGTATTCTATAACGCGCAGCAGTTTTTCTTGTACCATAGCTGAGGTATTAGCTAATTCATCTAAAAACAGTGTGCCGCTGTTAGCGCGTTCAAAACGACCTTCGTGGCGTTTGCTTGCCCCCGTAAAAGCACCGCTTTCGTGGCCAAACAATTCACTTTCGAGTAAGTTTTCGTTAAGTGCTGCACAGTTAAGTTTTACGTAGTTTTGATCCCAACGCTTTGATAAAAAGTGTAAGCGTGCTGCTATTAGCTCTTTACCTGTGCCGCGTTCACCAATAATAAGTACCGGTTTATCTAAATTAGCCAGTTGCGATACCTGATCTAATACAGACAGAAAGCTATCTGATTGGCCGAGTAAATTATCCTGTTGGCGATATTGGCTCATATTTCCTAACTCTTGGTCATTTTTACTAACAGTTAGTGTATTTCATAAGTAGGGATAACTAAAGAAATTTGTATATTTAGTTTAACGTAATGAAAATAAAGTGTATTTTAACTTTTAAAAAGTTGGCAAGCATATTGATACTAGTTATAGCAGACTAACTAAGTTTTAATTACAGAGGTAAATGTTATGGGAATTTTTTCACGTTTTGCAGATATTGTTAATTCTAATATCAACGCCATTTTAGATAAAGCAGAAGACCCAGAAAAAATGGTTCGTCTGATTATTCAAGAAATGGAAGACACGCTTGTTGAAGTACGTTCTACATCAGCTAAAACATTGGCTGAGAAAAAAGAAATTGTACGCCGCTTAGATACGCTTAAAGCACAAGTAAGCGATTGGCAAGATAAAGCCGAACTGGCTTTAAGTAAAGACCGAGACGATTTAGCGCGTTCAGCCCTACTTGAAAAGCAAAAGTCGGCAGATGCCGTTGCTTCAGTCGCTAGTGAACTTGAACATGTAGAGTCTCATATTGAGAAACTACAGCAAGAAGTAACGACACTACAAGAAAAGCTAGCAGATGCGAAATCTCGTCAAAAGGCAATTATACTTCGCCAACGTTCGGCTGAGTCGCGCCTTGAAGTGAAAAAGACACTTGATAGCTCCAAAGTAGAAGACGCACTTAATCGCTTTGAACGTTACGAAACTAAAATTGATGGACTAGAATCTCAAATTGAGTCTTACGATTTAGGTAAAAAGACGTTAGCGGACGAAATTGCTAATCTACAAAAAAATGAAAAGATAGATGATGAGCTAGCCGAACTTAAAAAGAAGTTAGCTGATAAATAATTTATAAAGGGGCACTTAAAGTGCCCCACTGCTTAAAAACATCAAAACGGATTGTCAGGAGAGGATTATGTTTGATTCAGACGTAATAATTGTACCATTTGTTATATTTATGATTTTTGTTGCCCCGCTGTGGTTAATTTTACATTACCGTAGCAAAAAACAAGTAAGCCAAGGTTTAAGTGAACACGAACATCGCCAGTTACTTGAGCTTGCACATAAAGCCGAAAAAATGGCAGACAGGGTTGAAACACTTGAAGCATTACTTGATCAAGAGTCACCACAATGGAGACGCAAAGTATGAGTGCCAAACGCGAATTATTAAGAGACCCACAACGCGGTAAAATAGCCGGAGTATGTGCGGGATTAAGTGACTACTTTAATATGGAGTTATGGTTAGTTCGCATTATATTTGTTAGTGCGGTACTGCTAACGGGTGGCCCATTATTTGTGGTAGCGTATATTGCAGCCTGGTTCATTTTAGATAAAAAAGAGCCCGCAACAGTGCAAACTAAAAGCTCAACTAAAACTGACGATCCGCTAGAAGTAAAATTTAAAGTATGGCAAAAGGGCGAGCCACCGCGCCGCGCATTGCAAGATTTAAAAGAGCGTTTAACGCGTGTAGATACTCGCCTTCAAGATATGGAGCGCCATGTAACTTCAAGCGAGTTTACGGTGAGCCGTGAAATTAACAAACTTTAAAGGATTTAATAGCACCTAATTTGCAGCGTGATAAATTACGGCAAATTAGGTGCAAGACACTTTATGAGCCAATCATTTGCAAAAAAGACCTTTAAAAGTATTAAAGGCAAAGCACAAAAAGCGCTTCATCGCAGTTTAGACCAACACGTAAAACTTGCCGTAACGGGCCTAAGTGGTAGTGGTAAAACAGCCTTTATTACCGCGCTTGTTAAACACTTAACAACCCAAGCAGACGATAAAAACTTACCTTTTTTTGATGTAATGCGCGAGCACCGCCATGTGGCCACTAAAGTTGTGCCGCAAGAAGCGTTAAAAGTCCCTACGTTTAATTATACGCGCGCGCTAAATTCATTATTACCCAGCGATGGGATGCCTACATGGCCTGCATCAACCGAGCGGATTAATACGCTGCGCTTGGCAATAAAGTATCAAAGTAATGCAGGGCTGCGCGGCCACTTTTCGCCGCAATCAACGCTTTATTTAGATATTATTGACTACCCGGGTGAATGGCTCCTTGATTTACCTATGCTTGAGCAAAGCTATGCTCAATGGTGCGAGCAACAATACCCGTTATTAACTCAGCCTTCGCGCGTAAACACATCAAGTGATTTTTTAATGGCCGTTGAGCAACTTGACTTAAACGCTCCCGTTGATGAAAACGCACTTGCTCATATTGCTCAGCTTTATCAAAGCATGTTAGTCGGGCTTAAAAAAGACACCAAACTTGCCATGTTACAACCCGGGCGTATGCTAATGCCTGGCGACTTACAAGGTGCGCCATTGTTATTTTTTTTTCCGGTATCGGGTAAAGTAAATAGTGACGATGTTGTTGCGGGTTCTAATTTAGCGCATTTAATTAAGCGCTTTAACGCTTATATAAAAGAAGTTGTAAAACCATTTTATAATGAGCATTTTAGACACTTCGATCGCCAAATCGTACTTGTAGATGTACTTAGTGCGCTAAACGAAGGGCACGAAACACTCCAAGAGCAAAGCAGTGTAATAAACCAATTACTCGCACACTTTAACTATGGCGAGTCGGGCTTTTTTAAACGTTTATTTAAGCCCAACATAGACAAAATATTATTTGCAGCTAATAAGTCAGATCATATAAGTGCTAAGCACCATAAAGATTTAGCACTGCTACTTGATTCGCTCGTGCATGAGCAAAGCAATCATTTAAAGTTTGATGGTGTAAAAATAGAAACCATGGCTATGTCGTCAATTACAGCAACGCAGCCGCGCCAAATTGCCGACAAAGGCCAAACGCTTGACTGTATTTACGGTAAACCATTACACGAGCCTGATTGGCTTACGTATTTACCGCCGCAACCTCCCTCGCGGATGCTTAATAAAAATGAGTGGCCAGCACAGGGATTTGAGTTTTTATCGTTCTCTCCAATGCCGAGCCCCGATAAACAACTAAAACATATTCGATTAGATCATGTCATGCAGTACCTGCTAGGAGACAAATTAACATGAGTGAGTCAAACCAACCATTTCAAGCAGGGCGTCGCATAGATACGCAAAGCATTGAGCAAAACGAACCCGTTTTAGCACCTGCAAAAATTATTCAGCACGGACAAAGTGATTACGAAGAACTTGAAGATGAAGCACTAGAGCCAGAAATAGATCTAGAACCTGTGTACAAAAAGTCAAAGTGGCAAACGCTCAAAGGTGTTTTTGCTATTAGTTTTATAGTGCTGGTGCTTTTAGAGTTTGCATACTCGTTATTATTTGCTTTCGAGCAGTCAATTATTTTAGGCAGTGTTTATTTAACAGCAGTTGTAAGTGGCGTGCTGCTAATCGGGCGCTTATTGTGGCGAGAGTACCGAATGCTGCGCAGTTTAAAGCGTAACCAATTGCACCGAGTTGAAGCCGACAGGCTTTTAAACAGCGAGCAAGTAGGCGGTGCATTACCTTGGCTTGAAAAGCTTAATAAACACCAGGAGCTTGATAACTTTGAAACCTTTAAAAACCAAGTAGCGACGCATCACAGCGACAAAGAAATAATGACGCTGTACGCCAATAGTTTATTAATAACCCAAGACACCAAAGCTAAAAAGCTTATAAATCGTTTTGCGACTGAATCTGCACTGCTAGTTGCCCTAAGCCCACTTGCGCTGGTGGATATGATGGCTGTGCTTTGGCGCGGTACTAAGTTAATAGAACAAATTGGTAAAATTTATGGCATTGGTTTCGGCTACGCGAGCCGTATAAAGTTATACCGTATGCTGATAAAACAAGTAATGTTTGTAGGCAGTGCTGAGCTTGTATCTGACCTTGCTGCAACTGCACTAAGTGCTGAGCTTTTAGGTAAGCTTTCGGGGCGGGCAGCGCAAGGTGTCAGCGCCGGTATTTTTACAGCGCGTATTGGTTACAAAGCAATGGAGCTTAGTCGCCCATTACCACGGCTTGAAAACAAACGCAGCTTACTAAAAGGCACTGTGCAAAGCATCGCAGGTAAAATTATGAGCCGTAAAAAGGCGGAACCAACACACTAGATTAGCAGTGGCAATATTTGTGTACAAACATGAGCTGCACGGTTTTTACACAAATAGCCATCTGAGCATCCGGCATGCTTGCTGTTTGTAAGCGCATACGTTTTGATTGTTGAATCGCAAAAACATAATAATCAAAAAATGAGCCTACAATGAGCAAGCATCATATAAACACCCAGTGTATTCACGGACCACAAAAAGCAAACGACCCGCACGGCGCACTTACTTCTCCTTTGTATCAAACCTCTACCTTTCATTTTGAAAATGCCGCACAAGGTGCTGCGCGTTTTGCAGGCGACGAACCTGGCTATATTTATACGCGCTTAGGAAACCCTACAACCACAGAGCTTGAGCAAAAAGTTGCTCAACTAGAGAGCTGTGAAGCAGCTGCTGCAACCGCAACAGGTATGGGGGCCGTATCTGCCTCAGTACTGAGCTTTTTATCGCAAGGAGATCACCTTGTTGCTTCAAGTGCTTTGTATGGTTGTACCTTTGCGTTTTTCTCGCATATGTTGCCGCGCTGGGGAATCGAAGTCACTTTTGTTGATATGACCAACGAGGACGAACTACGCGCTGCCATCAAACCTAATTCAAAAATGATATTTGTAGAAACGCCAATTAATCCCACTATGGCGGTTATTGATTTGGCACTGATTGGCGCAGTTGCTAAAGAGCACAATTTAATTAGTGTGGTCGACAACACCTTTTTAACGCCGCTACTGCAATCACCCAAAAAATACGGCATTGATATAATAATGCACAGTGCAACCAAGTACTTAAATGGTCACGGAGACGTAGTAGCGGGTATTGTATGTGGATCGCTTGAGCACATAACACACATTAAAATGACCGTACTAAAAGATATTGGTGCAACCATAAGCCCGCACGACGCATGGCTAATTAATCGAGGTCTAAAAACACTCGCTATTAGAATAGAGCGCCATTGTCAAAGTGCACAAACAATAGCCGAATATCTAGAAGCGCACCCACAAGTAAGCACCGTATATTACCCGGGGCTTAAATCGCACCCAGGTTATAAGTTTATTGGTAATCAAATGAAAGCCGCTGGTGGTGTTATTGCGTTTGAAATAAAAGGCACGCTACAAGATGGCACACAATTTATTGATAGTATGAAACTTTGTACACTTGCAGTAAGCCTCGGCGACGCTGAAACACTGATTCAGCATCCTGCATCTATGACTCACTCGCCTTATACGCCAGAGGAGCGAGCTGCCGCTGGAATAAGTGATGGGCTGATCAGACTCTCGGTTGGGCTTGAAGATGTTAACGACATTATTAGTGATTTAGACCAAGCTTTTACTAAAATTGGCTGGGTGTAATTAATTGTATACACATAAAAACAAGCTACAGGCCTTTATTTAAAGGTCTGTATTTTTAGTGTGCCACAGGTGTAATTTTAAATTTACGATTGGGGTGATCGCGCCAAATACTGATGTTAGCCTATCTATTAAACTTTTCTTCACTTTTGCATAGTATGGGGTCATTCGATATTCAATAGGTTTGAGTATCACACTGACACCGATTTAGGGCTCACACCCAAGAAGGTACTTATGGCTAAAGCAAGTAAATACACATCCAAAACACCAGACGAAAATGGTGTTATACACTGGAGTGATGAAGAAAATAAAATTTGGTCTGAGCTTGTAGCGCGCCAACTTGCATGCATTGAAGGCAAAGCCTGCAACGAGTACATGCAAGGGTTAAAAAAGATTAACCTGCCGCACGATCGTATTCCGCAGTTAAGCGAACTAAACGATGTGTTACTAGCCACTACCGGTTGGCAAGTTGCACCAGTACCTGCGCTTATCGACTTTGATGAGTTTTTTAGATTACTGGCAAACAAGCAGTTTCCGGTAGCTACATTTATTCGTAGCCGTGAAGAGTTTGATTACCTACAAGAGCCAGATATTTTTCATGAAATATTTGGCCATTGCGCCATGCTAACTAACCCTGACTTTGCTGAGTTTACGCACAAGTACGGGCAATTAGGTTACGCAGCGCAGAAAAAGGACCGTGTATACCTTGCGCGTATATACTGGTTTACGGTTGAATTTGGTTTAATGCAAACCGAAGACGGCTTGCGTATTTACGGCGGTGGTATTTTATCAAGCCCAGGTGAAACTCAGTACGTATACTCAAACACGCCAGAAATTAGCCCAATGAATGTGCTTGATGTACTGCGTACGCCGTACCGTATTGATATTATGCAACCACAGTACTACACCATAAATTCGATTCATGATCTGTTTGATATATCGCAAATGGATATTATGACTTTGGTTGAGCGAGCTAAAGAGCTTGGTTTGCACGACCCAAAATTTCCACCAAAAGAAAAATTAGCCAGTTAAATATTAATGCTAAAAAAGCTAAAAGTAAGGATTTAGAATGTCTTCATTAAGTGCACAAAAATGCGAAGCCTGTCATGTAGATGCGCCAAAAGTATCTGACGAAGAGTTAGCGCAATTAATTACTAAAATCCCAGACTGGGTACCAGAAGTACGTGACGGCATTATGCAGCTTGAGCGTGTTTATAAATTTAAAAACTTTAAGCAAGCTATCGCGTTTACCAATAAAGTAGGCGACATGGCAGAAGACGAGGGCCATCACCCAGGTTTATTAACCGAGTGGGGCAAAGTAACGGTTACATGGTGGAGCCATTCAATTAAAGGCCTACACAAAAACGATTTTATTTGCGCAGCTAAAACAGACGACGTATTTAACGCGCTGTAAACCACACTAATTGAGCAAACCAACAAAAGCACTTATTTTATAAGTGCTTTTTTGGTTTTGGAGTGGTTATTAGCGTAGGTTGGGTAGAGTGAAACGAAACCCAACGAATCTTTAATGAACTTATTTACCTCGGTGCTTTTTTACCACCAATACTTTCTTTCGACCTAGATTAAAAAATTCCTTTTTTATTTATACGTTTATATTTTTAGTGATATTTTAGAGTTAATAACGAGCTTCAGAGTGAAAATTTAATGATAAAGGTGATCAAGGATGACAAGATTTCTGACTTTAGAGATCTAGTAAATTCCAATTCAAGTTTTGTTTATAAGTCTTATAATAACAAAAATGATAAAAATCAATGGAATATAATTTGTTCTTGTATGGATTGGATCACTGTATCGATTAGGTATTTACAATATCCTCCAGGATTAGAGGAAAATATTGATATGCGTGTTATGCAGATGTTTTCTTTAATTTCTGCGATAGATCTTGTTTCAGAATCAATAACCCAACTACACCGAGTGTTTATAAACCCAAAGACTTTACCTTTCTCTGGTGAAAAAGAATGTTTTACAAATCGTTTATTTGACGAGGATGATAACAGTTATTTCAAATCGATAAGAGCCTCATTTGGCGCGCATCCAGTAAACTTAAATCATACAGATTGTAAAAGATTTGCTAGTTGGCCTTACGATAACCACATGGAGAATGGTGAACTTACTGTTAATTTATATAGTAATAAAGTGGGTGAGAGTGATTTAGTTATGGTTCTTAACTCTAACGAGCTGTTTTGCTTTCTTCTTAGGAGGTATGACTATCTAGATGTTTTATCTCAAGCAATAACAAAATTATTTAACGATTTTAAGCTGAATTTAACTAGGCAACCTATAGAGGCTAAATCATCCAATTTAGAACAGTTATATATTTTAAAAAACGAGTCTGAGATAAGGTTAAACAATGATTATTATAATGATGTTATTGATAATTTAATTATGGTTTACGAAGCAGAACCTTTAGAGACAAATCTAGAAATTAAAGCTACCAATTATAGAAAGTCACTAGAGCCATTAATTGATGAAATAAAAATAAACCTTCAATTAATGAATATTATAGATTTAGATAATGATGGGCTTCTTGAACCCAAGTCAGATCTCAGTCGAAAGCTAAGTTATGAGTTAGGGAAGTTTTACAGTTGGCTGCATGAGAATCGCTATGATCCATTAGCTAATTATTACTTAAAAAGATTTAATAAAGAAACAGACTACATGTATGACTTTAAGATAGAAGATCCAGTTAATACGTTATTTATTAAGACAAAAGTAATGCTACTTGATTGAGAGTTTATTACCATAAACAAAAAAGCCCTAAGCCAAAGGGCTTAGAGCTTTCTATATACAATTAAAGTTTAGCTAAAACACTTAACTTCAAAGTATCGTTGGGTTTCGTTTCACTCAACCCAACCTACGTGTCACTCATCAATTGAGCGTAGTAGGGCGTTGATGCCTACTTTTTCACGTGTTTGCTTATCTACTTTTTTCACGATAATTGCAGCGTAAAGGCTGTGAGTACCATCTTTTGACGGTAGTGCGCCTGGTACAACTACGGCACCTGCTGGTACGCGGCCGTAGTGAATTTCACCAGTTTCTCGGTCATAAATACGGGTGCTTTGGCTGATGTAAACACCCATTGAAATAACAGCGCCTTCTTCAACTATTACACCTTCCACAATTTCAGAACGTGCGCCAATAAAGCAGTTGTCTTCAATGATGGTTGGGTTAGCTTGTAGAGGCTCTAAAACACCGCCTATGCCTACGCCACCTGATAAATGTACGTTCTTACCAATTTGTGCACACGAGCCTACAGTTGCCCATGTATCAACCATGGTGCCGTCGTCAACATATGCGCCAATGTTTACGTACGATGGCATAAGTACTACGTTTTTACCTACAAAGCTGCCTTTACGTGCTACAGCGTTAGGCACTACGCGCATACCACCTTGTTGAAATTGCTCTGGCGTGTAGTCGCTAAATTTAAGTGGTACTTTGTCATAAAACTGGTTTACACCGTCGTTCATTGGTTGGTTGTCGCGAATACGAAACGACAGTAATACTGCTTTTTTAAGCCACTGGTGTACAACCCATTCACCAGATATTTTTTCAGCAACGCGTGCTGCGCCGCTATCAAGTAAATCAAGTGCGTCAATAATGGCTTGCTTTACGTCGCTTGATACTGTGCTTGGGCTAATGCTATCGCGGTTGTCCCATGCGTTTTCGATCATCGTTTTTAAATCTGACATGTGTGTCCTCTATTCTGTTTCGGCGTTGAATTTTTTACGTAATGCCTGATGAATTTTTGCTTGCTCTTCATCAGTCAGCGCTTGGTATTCGTTATTAGATACGACAAAGAAATCCTCGGCACGTTCACCTACCGTTGTAATACGGGCAGCGTGAATGTGTAGTAAATGCGCTTGGAAAACTTCGGCTATTTTGGTTAGTAAACCTTGTATATCGACGGCTTGAATTTCTATTAAGCTACGGTCTTTGCGTGCATGTGGGCGCAACACAATTTTAGGTTTAATATTAAAATCTTTAAAGCGTTGAGAGCGGCTCTTTTTAAAGCGAATCTTTTTACGCGGATCGCTTAGTGCTTGCTCAAGCCCACGTTTAATTGATTGCGCTCGACCACTTGCAATAGGGTCGCCACTTACTTCAAGTATTACAAAGCTAAACAAGACGTAACCGTCTTTTGTGGTCAGTACTTGCGCATGTTGTATTTGCGCTTTTTTAGAGCCAATCACACTTACTAATCGGGCAAACAGTGGGCCAGAGTAGGGGCTGTATACAAATACTTGTGTGCCACCATGCATAGCTTTGTTAGATACAACAACACTTGGCTGGCTTAAGTCTGTGCTAGTTAATAAATGCTCACTTTGCCATGATATTTGTTGTTCGCTAAAGGCGGTAAAGTAGTTGGCTTTAAAGCGGCTCCAAATTAAATCAATTTTTTCCTCTTGATAACCCAGATTTATTAAGCGTTGTTTAGCTTGGTGCTTTTTGTCGCGAATTTGGTCGCGTTGGTCCATTGGGTTTTCGAGCCCTAGGCGCAAAGCGCGCTGCGTGTGTAAGTATAGCTCACGCAGTAGGGTGTTTTTCCAATCGTTCCATAAGTTGTCGTTGGTTGCACGTATGTCGGCAACGGTTAAACAATATAAGTAGTCGAGTTGGCGCTCTGTTTTAACGCGTGTAGCGAAGTCTTTTATTACAGCAGGATCGTTAATGTCTTTACGCTGTGCGGTAACCGACATAAGTAAATGGTTACTTACAAGCCATGCAACGAGCTTTGCATCCACCGATGAAAAACCATGTAATTTAGCAAATGCTATTGCGTCAACAGCGCCAAGTTCTGAGTGGTCGCCACCTCGGCCTTTAGCAATGTCGTGAAATATACCGGCTAAATAAAGTAGCTCTGGTTTGTCCATTCGAGTGACTATTTCACTACAAATAGGAAACTCGCTAATGCCTGTTTTATCAAAATATTCGTAAATGTTTTTGATTAATTTGTGAGTGTGCTCATCTACGGTGTACGCGTGAAACAAATCAAACTGCATTTGCCCAAATATATTACGCCACTGCGGTAAGTAGGCGGCAAGCATGCCGTGCTTGTGCATGAGCGTAAATGCGCGGCCCATGCCGTTAGGATGTTTAACTAAGCGTAAAAAGGCTTCGCGACAGGCTGCGTAATCTTGCAAATCGCCCAATAAACGACGGCGCACTTGGCGAATAGTACGAATAGTACTTGGGTAAATATGCGTTATTGCTGGGTTATTGGCTATGTGCTCAAACAATACAAAGAGTTGGTCGCGTCTAAAAAATACCGACGGATCTTTTACGCGTATTTGATGACCTACTTGCTCAAAGTTTCTGTCGAGTTCTATTGCTGCCACAGCACTACTTTCGGGCATTATACTTTGTTCAAAGTATGAAAGTAGCATTTGGTTAAGTTCGCGCACGCGGCTCATTATTCTAAATAAGCGTTTCATCATACGCTCAACAGAGGCTTTACCGTCGCTACCAAAACCTAAAATTTCGGCGGCTTGCGGTTGATGATCAAACAATAAGCGGTTTTCAGCTCGACCTGCAGCTAAATGCAGTGCAAAGCGAATGTTCCATAGGTTTTCTAGGCACTCAGAAAGCTCTTGAAACTCTTCGTGAGTTAAGTATCCGTGGCTTATTAACTCTTGCAGGGTTTCGGTTCTAAAATGCTTTTTTGCCACCCAAATAATGGTTTGTAAGTCGCGCAGACCACCGGGGTTTTCTTTAATGTTTGGCTCAAGATTATACGCGGTGCCGTGGCACTTTCTGTGGCGTAAGTTTTGTTCTTGAACTTTGGCAGTAAAAAATTCACCTGAGCGCCATACTGGCGTTTCAAGAATATGCATTTTGAGTTTTTCAAACTCAATGTGGTTACCAAAAATAAGGCGGCTTTCGAGCAAGCTGGTGGCAAAAGTAACGTCTTCACGTTTTTGCTCAATGGCTTGTTCTATCGTACGCACGCTGTGACCAATCTCTAAGTTGAGATCCCATAGCATGGTGACAAACTGGCCTATTTTTTCGCATATTTCTTCGCTTGGCGGTTTAGTTACAAGCAATAAAAAGTCGATGTCGGAGTAGGGATGTAGCTCACCACGTCCGTATCCGCCTACCGCTATTAATGCTAAATCAGGTTCGCGCGCTAAGTCGTAAACATGAAAAAGCTTAATGAGTAGGCGGTCAATAAACTCAGCCCGGGCATTAATTAAATTCCCAACCGGTTGTTTAGAAAATTCGTTATGTAACCATTTATAAAAATAGCTAGAACAATCGCGATAATCACTAAGTTGCTCTGCATCGCTAAGCAACTTTTTTACTTTGTTGGGTAATGCCACGTGGGCTGGCTCCTTGTTGAACCTTTCACACGGATAAGAATTTTCTTATCAAGTGTTTCGGTTTTATTAGTGTTCTATGATCCGCTCGATAGTATCATCTGATCGTAGCGTTAAAATTTCAACACCATTTTCAGTCACTAATAAAGTATGTTCCCACTGTGCAGACAAACTACGGTCGCGTGTTACTACTGTCCAATCATCTTTAAGAAGTTTGCATTGGCGTTTACCCGCATTAACCATAGGTTCAATAGTTAAACACATACCTGCTTTTAAGGCTTCGCCAGTACCGGCTTTACCGTAATGCATTATTTGTGGTTCTTCATGAAATCCTGCGCCGATACCGTGGCCGCAATATTCACGTACAATTGAGTAGTTAAAGCTCTCTGCATATTTTTGAATTGCTGAGCCAATATCACCCAAGCGCACACCTGGTTTTACCATTTTAATAGCAAGGTATAAGCTTTCTTGTGTTACTTCTGCAAGACGCTTAGCTTGAATGTTTGGTGTACCAACGTGGAACATTTTAGATGTGTCGCCGTGGTAACCATCTTTGATGACAGTTACGTCGATATTTACACTGTCGCCTTCTTTTAATGCTTTGTCATTTGGAATTCCGTGACAAATAACATGATTAACTGACGTACAAACTGATTTTGGAAAGCCATGATAATTTAACGGAGCAGGGATTGCTTGTTGCACATTAACAATATAATCATGACAAAGTGTATTTAGCTCATCGGTGGTAACACCTGGCACTACATGAGGGCCGATCATTTCAAGTACATCGGCCGCTAAGCGCCCAGCTACGCGCATTTTCTCTATTTCTTCAGGGGTCTTGATAATAGCGCTCATTGAGGCTCCAAAGTTGAGTTTTTAACATTTATCGTCGAACAAATTTTGCACGCGATGTTGAGTATTTAATTTTAATATGGTATAAAGCGCGCCGTCTTTTTACAAATAAATTCTTAAATGATTTTTTGTATTTAAGGCAAACACAATTTTATTTTAACACACACACGTATCGTCACATACACTTGGGTGCATTTGAAGTTTAATTACTTCGGTGTTGGTGCTATGGGATATGTGGAGGCCTAACCCTAAACAACTATAGAGGATCTATAAAATGGCAAACGTTTCAATGCGCGATATGCTTCAAGCTGGTGTTCACTTTGGTCACCAAGCACGTTACTGGAACCCTAAGATGAAGCCTTTCATCTTCGGCACACGTAACCGTGTACATATCATCAACCTTGAGCAAACTGTACCAATGTTCAACGACGCACTTAAGTTTTTATCAAGTGCTGCAGCAAACAAAGGTAAAGTTCTTTTCGTTGGTACTAAGCGCGCAGCAAGCGACGCAGTTAAATCAGCTGCTTTAGAAAGCGACCAGTTCTTCGTAAATCACCGTTGGTTAGGTGGTATGTTGACTAACTGGAAAACTGTACGTCAATCAATCAAGCGTCTTAAAGACCTTGAAGCACAAAGCCAAGACGGAACTTTCGAGAAATTAACTAAGAAAGAAACGTTAACGCTTAACCGCGAAATGGAAAAGCTTGAAAAGAGCCTTGGTGGTATCAAAAACATGGGCGGTCTTCCAGACGCGCTTTTCGTTATCGATGCTGACCACGAGCACATTGCTATCCGTGAAGCAAACAACCTAGGTATTCCAGTTGTTGCAATCGTAGATACTAACTCTAACCCAGACGGTGTTGATTACATCGTACCTGGTAACGATGATGCTATCCGTGCTGTAAGCCTTTACACTAGCGCTGTTGCAGCTGCTATTACTGAAGGTCGCGAGAATAACATCGTTGCTCAAGCTGAGAAAGACGATTTCGTTGAAGCTGAGTAATTAGCTGTCATCAAGTCTTCATCTTTTTAAGGTGAAGACTTGCTATTCTTGTCGAGCGGGTAACCCGCTTATCTAACCTGATTTCAGATTTGAGGATTTACTAATGGCTGTAACTACTGCCCTAGTTAAAGAATTACGCGAGCGCACAGGCGCTGGCATGATGGATTGTAAAAAAGCGTTAACTGAGACTGATGGCGACATCGAGTTAGCGATTGAAAACATGCGTAAAAGTGGCGCTGCTAAAGCTGCTAAAAAAGCAGGTAACATTGCTGCTGAAGGTACTATCATCATCAAGCAAAACGCGGGTGTTGCAGTACTAGTAGAAGTTAACTGTCAAACAGATTTCGTTGCAAAAGACGTAAGCTTCTTAGCATTTGCTAACAAAGTTGCTGACGCTGCAATTGCTGACACTATCTCTATCGAAGACTTACAAGCTAAGTTTGAAGAAGACCGTGTTGAGCTAGTGACTAAAATTGGCGAAAACATCAATGTACGTCGTTTACAGTACGTAACTGGTGAAAACCTAGTTGAGTACCGTCATGGCGATCGTATCGGTGTTGTTGTTGCGGGTGTTGCTGACGAAGAAACACTTAAGCACGTTGCAATGCACGTTGCTGCATCTAGCCCTGAATACTTAACACCTTCAGATGTACCAGCCGATGTTGTTGCTAAAGAAAAGCAAGTACAAATCGAAATCGCGATGAATGAAGGCAAGCCTGCTGAAATCGCTGAGAAGATGGTTGTTGGCCGCATGAAAAAATTCACTGGTGAGGTTTCTCTTACTGGTCAAGCTTTCATCATGGAGCCTAAGAAAACTGTTGGCGATATTCTTAAAGAGAAAAACGCAACAGTTACTAGCTTCGTACGTGTAGAAGTTGGTGAAGGTATCGAGAAGAAAGAAGAAGATTTTGCTGCTGAAGTTGCTGCTCAAATTGCTGCTGCTAAAGCTAAGTAAGATTACTATTTGTGAAGGATAATGAAATTAGATGCAATTAAAGTACTATTTGGTTTTGCTTCGCAGCTAGAAATTCTTTAAAATAACCGCGCTTTTATGTTTAACATAAGCGCGGTTATTTTTTATCCATAATTCAATAAAAGTTGGCCCCAATACTATGACTATCAATCGCAAACCTATTTTTAGACGTGTTCTTCTCAAATTAAGTGGTGAAGCTTTAATGGGAGACGAAGGCTTCGGCATCGATCCTAAAGTTTTAGACCGTATGGCACAAGAAATTAAAGAGCTAGTAGAGCTCGACGTAGAAGTGGGTTTAGTTATTGGTGGAGGTAACTTTTTACGCGGTGGATCACTTGCAGAAGCAGGTATGAATCGCGTAGTAGGCGATCACATGGGTATGCTTGCAACGGTTATGAACGGCCTTGCAATGCGTGATGCGCTACACCGTGCATTTGTAAATTGTCGTCTTATGTCGGCTATTCCGCTTAATGGTGTATGTGACGCTTATAACTGGGCTGAAGCAATTAGTTTATTGAAAACTGGTCGCGTAGTCATTTTTGCAGCGGGTACTGGTAACCCATTTTTTACTACCGATTCTGCAGCATGTTTACGCGGTATCGAAATTGAAGCGGATACAGTAATTAAAGCGACTAAGGTTGATGGCGTATACAGTGATGACCCTGTTAAAAACCCAGATGCGACGCTTTATACCCACTTAAGCTACAATGAAATCATTGAAAAAGAATTAAAAGTTATGGATTTAGCGGCATTTACTCTAGCCCGCGATCACAATATGCCATTGAGCGTATTTAACATGAATAAATCAGGCGCGCTAAAACGCGTAATTATGGGTGAAGAAGAAGGTACACTTATTTCTTCACAAGCCTCAGATGAAATAATCAAATAATTAGGATTAAACCGTGATTAACGATATTCAAAAAGACGCGCAAGCGCGCATGCAAAAAAGTGTAACTGCACTAGGTAGCCAATTATCTAAAATTCGTACTGGCCGTGCACATCCTGCAATCCTAGATGGCATTATGGTGTCGTACTACGGTGCTCCAACGCCTTTAAACCAAGTTGCTAACGTAACAATTGAAGATTCTCGTACACTTGCTATTGGTGTATTTGATAAGTCTTTAGCGCAAGCTGTTGAAAAAGCAATTATGGCGTCTGACTTAGGTTTAAACCCTATGTCGGCAGGTACTGTTATTCGCGTACCACTTCCTCCACTTACAGAAGAGCGTCGTAAAGACCTAATCAAAATTGTACGTGGCGAAGTTGAAGGCGGTCGTGTTGCTATTCGTAACATTCGTCGTGATGCTAATGGCGATGTAAAGGGTTTATTAAAAGATAAAGACATATCTGAAGATGAAGCGCGTCAATCAGATGATGCGATTCAAAAGCTTACTGATAAGTTTATTAAAGAAATGGATACTTTATTAGCTGCCAAAGAAACAGAATTGATGGAAATCTAAGCAACTAAAATTATTAGTTTTGAAACGCCGTCTAGGGTATACTAGGCGGCGTTTTTTTATGGAATACTCGATATTTATGGTTCTAGATGCTGACACAATTTCACAGCAATGTTTACCCAAACATGTTGCTATCATCATGGATGGGAACGGACGTTGGGCGCAAGCTAGAAATAGACCTCGTGTGTATGGGCATAAAAAAGGCGTAGACGCAGTTCGTCAATCTGTTCAGTTTTGTACTAAATTAGGGATACAATCGTTAACCTTATTTGCTTTTAGTAGTGAAAACTGGCGCCGCCCTGAAGACGAAGTAAACACTTTAATGGAGCTTTTCTTATTTGTTTTAACAAAGGAAGTTAAAAAGCTTCATAAAAACAATGTAAAACTGACCATTATTGGAGACTTATCACGATTTTCTGAAGGATTACGTAGCAAGGTAGACGCTGCGCATAAGCTGACTGAAAATAACACCGGGTTGCGTTTAAATGTTGCAGCTAATTACGGTGGTCGTTGGGATGTTGCCAATGCGGCAAAACAACTTGCTTTGCAAGTTGCGCAGGGCACACTAAACGCAGAAGATATTACAGAAGAGCGCTTAGCACAGCATATGAGCATGGCAGATCAGGCTGAACCTGATTTACTTATTCGCACTGGTGGCGATGTTCGTATTAGTAATTTTTTACTATGGCAAGTTGCTTATGCAGAACTTTACTTTACCGAGACACTTTGGCCAGATTTTAATGAAGCAGCATTTGCTGAGGCCATTGCGTGTTACGTTGCCAGAGAGCGACGTTTTGGTTGTACGGGCGAACAAATAAAACAATTACTCGCTCAAACCTAAATAGAATAAGGGTCACATTTTGTTAAAACAACGAATTTTAACCTCTCTAGTGCTAGCTCCATTAGCATTGGCTTTGGTTTTTTATACACCGCTTACGTTATTTAGTTACTTTGCTGGTGCAATTGTATTATTAGGCGCATGGGAATGGTCTGCATTTATGGGCCTTTGCGACAAGCTTAAACGTGCTGCCTTTGTTGTGTTTATTGGCGCTTTACTTGCCTTGCTTAATTTACATTGGCCTATTGAATCATTATGGGAAAATGGCAAGCTAGTCGGTGATGCAAATTACGTATTTACGCTTTCGTTTGCTTGGTGGATTGTTGCTAGCTATTTAATTTGGCGCTACCCAGAAATGGCTAAAGCGTGGAATGAAGGCCTAGTTATGCGCGGCATTGCGGGGCTACTCACGCTTGTACCGCTATGGCTTGCACTAAATACACTACGTAGCGCGCAATATGCTGAATCAACTCATTTTGGTTCGGTGCTTATTTTAGTGGTACTTGGTATTGTATGGAGCGCAGATGTGGGTGCTTACTTTACGGGTAAAAGTTTTGGTAAACATAAGTTAATGCCTAAAGTAAGCCCTAATAAAACAATTGAAGGGTTAGCAGGCGGTGTAGTCGCTTCTATTATTTTTGTATTAGCATTTTGTCACTTTACCGATGTTGATTTAGTTGTATGGCCTGTGTACGCGATAATGACAGCATTTATTGCGTTGTTTTCTGCGGTAGGTGATTTACTGGAAAGCATGTTTAAACGTGAAGCTGGTTTAAAAGATAGCGGTCGATGTTTACCAGGGCACGGCGGTATTTTAGATAGAATTGACAGCTTAACGGCTGCTGCTCCAATGTTTGTTATGTGCTATGCGTGGACTCTTAGTTTATGAGCCAAAAGCAATTGCTGGTTATTTTAGGCGCAACAGGCTCAATTGGTTTAAGTACACTTGATGTTGTGTCGCGCAATAAAGAGTTATTTGATGTTTTTGTTTTGGCTGCAGGACAAAATGCAAAGAAAATGGCAGAGTTGTGTATTGAACATGAACCGCTTTATGCGATTATGGCTAACCAGCAGGCCGCAGAGCAGTTATCTGCGTATTTAGCTAATACTCAGTGCCAAACTCTTGTTATGCACGGTGAGCAAGCAATGAGTGACTTATGTGCTCATCCTGATGTTGACATTGTAATGTCGGCAATTGTAGGTGCAGCTGGTTTACTACCCACATTAAGTGCTGTTGAAGCGGGTAAAAAAGTACTACTAGCTAATAAAGAATCTTTAGTTATGTCAGGTCAGTTGTTTATTGATAAAGTTAAACAACATAAAGCCACTTTGCTGCCAATAGATAGTGAGCATAATGCAATTTTTCAATGCCTACCTTCTTCGTTACAAAATGCCAAAGGCGATCAAAAACTACAGCAACATGGCGTAAGTAAAATTTTGCTTACCGGCTCTGGTGGCCCGTTTTTAACGCGTGATATAAATACGTTAAAAGATGTAACCGTAAGTGAAGCCGTTGCACACCCTAACTGGTCGATGGGTCAAAAAATATCAGTAGATTCCGCAACTATGATGAACAAAGGCTTAGAGTTTATTGAAGCTAAGTGGTTATTCAATTGTGATGCGAGTGATATTGATGTAGTTATTCATCCGCAAAGTATTATTCATTCAATGGTGCAGTACCACGATGGTTCTATTTTAGCGCAAATGGGTAACCCCGATATGCGCACGCCAATTGCCCATGCACTTGCGTATCCTGAGCGAATTAATGCGGGTGTTAAACCGTTAAACTTCTCTGACATTTGTGATTTTTCGTTTACTAAACCTGATTTTTCTCGTTATCCAAATTTACAATTAGCAATTGATGCGTGTAGTGCAGGGCAGGGCGCGACAACAACGGTTAACGCAGCAAATGAAATAGCTGTGGGCGCATTCTTAAACGGTAAAATTGGTTTTACCGATATATACAAAATAAATGCACAGACGCTAGAAGCTGCAACTTACACCAATGTGCAAAGCCTAGATGAAATTTTAGAGTGTGATAAATTAGCGCGTATTAGCGCTTCAGAATTTATAACAAAAGTGGCGCATTAATATGTTTGATTTTTTTTGGAATCTTGGCTCATTTATTTTAGCGCTTGGTATTTTAGTGGCCATACATGAATATGGCCATTTTTGGGTTGCACGAAAAATGGGCGTCAAAGTGCTGCGCTTTTCAATTGGTTTTGGTAAGCCACTGTTAAAATGGCATGACAAATATAATACCGAATACGTGATTGCCGCTATTCCATTAGGTGGTTATGTAAAAATGCTTGATGAGCGAGTTGATGACGTACCAGCAAATCAACGCCACTTGTCGTTTAACTCTAAATCTGTACAAGCACGTATTGCTATTGTTGCTGCGGGACCAATGGCTAACTTTTTGTTTGCCATTTTTGCTCTTGCGGTGATGTACATGGTAGGTGTGCAATCGGTTAAGCCAGTTGTTGGCAGCATAACCGAAGGCAGTCGCGCAGAGCAGGCGGGCATTATGCCTTCTCAACATATTATAAAAATTGGTAATGATGACATAACGACATGGCAAGATGCCACGTTTGCGCTTATGTCTAACTTAGGCGAAGAAAGCGTTGAAGTTATTGTTCGTGATAAAAACCTTCAACCACGCGTTAAAACGCTTAATTTAGAGGGGTGGAAGCTTGACCAGCGAGACGTACCACCATTAAGTTCGTTAGGTATTGTGCCATTTAGACCTCAAGCAACTTTAACAATTGCCGCCGTAACTAAAGACTCAGCCGCAGAACACGCTAATTTACAAGTTAACGACACAATTTTGTCTGTAAACGGTGAAACAATAAGCAATTGGCAGCAATTAGTTAATCTTATTACGCAATCAGCTAACAAATCTTTACAATTTAGTGTAAAAAGACAAGATACTATACAAGCCATTACAGTTACCCCTAAAGGGCGCATTGATAATAACGGTATTGAGCAAGGCTTTTTAGGTGTTGCTCCTGTTGTACAGCAATGGCCTGATGGCTATGTAGAGACAAGGCATTACGGCCCGCTCGATAGTATTGTGCGAGGCACAAAAGAAACGTGGCGCTTAATTACACTCAGTTTTGACATGATTGGTAATTTAATTACAGGCCAGGTTTCGGTTAAAAATTTAAGTGGTCCTGTGGGCATTGCAGTAGGCGCTGGAACTAGCGTAAGCTATGGGTTAGTGGCCTTTTTAAGCTTTTTAGCCTTAATAAGCGTTAACTTGGGTGTATTTAATTTATTACCCTTACCAGTGCTTGATGGCGGACACTTAATGTATTACATAATTGAACTTTTTCGTAAAAAGCCGGTCTCTGAAAAGACACAAGAGTTTGGTTTTAAAGTGGGTGCCTTGTTGCTCATTTTTCTAACATGTTTCGCTTTGTTCAATGATGTATCGCGTTTGTAGTTACAGCGTGGCAAATTACTAATTAGAACACGATTGTAAAGCACCACTAGTAAGGTGTTATGCGGTAATACAGTTGTAAAGGATAAAGATAATAAAATGGCTATAAAAAAACATTTGGCAATAACAAGTTTATTGGGTGCAAGTTTTGCAGCCCTAGGCCAAAACTCCTTTATTGTTGAAGACCTGAAAGTTGAAGGTTTGCAGCGCGTAGCACTTGGTGCAGCGCTAACACATATTCCTATTAACGTAGGCGATAATGTTGATGACTATACGATTTCAAAAACAATAAAGTCACTTTATCGTTCTGGGCACTTTGATAACATAAAAGCACTTCGTGATGGCAACAACGTTATTTTTAAAGTAACGGAACGCCCTACCATCAGCTTTATTGAGTTTGAAGGCAATAAAGACATTAAAGACGAGCAGCTTAATGAGTCTCTTGATCAGCAAGATATTCGCCAAGGTGAACCACTTGATAAAACCGTTATCGATAGTATCGAAAAAGGCTTAGTTGAGTTTTTCCACAGCATTGGTAAATACAACGCTAAAGTAGATATCAGTATTACTAAGCTGCCACGTAACCGCGTTAAACTTAAGTTAGAGTTTGATGAAGGTGATGCTGCTTCTATCCGCCAAATTAACTTAGTGGGTAATGAACTTTTTTCTAATGAAGAGCTTCTTAAACTTGCTGAATCGCAGCAAGATTTACCTTGGTGGCAGTTTATGGGTAGCGACCGTTACCAAAAGCAAACCATTGAAGGCGATTTAGAAAAAATTCGTAGTTATTATTTAGACCGTGGTTACCTACGTTTTAATATCGACTCAACGCAAGTTTCAGTGAGCCCTGAACGTGAATCAGTTTACGTTACAGCTAACTTAACTGAAGGCGTAAAATATAAAGTTAAAGGTTTTGACTTTATTGGTGACTTGCTTGGCCGTGAAGACTTAATTAAAAGTGTTATCCCGCTTAGAGCGGGTGAGCTTTATAACGGTTCTGTAGTTACTTCATCTGAAGAGTTTATTAAAAGCTACTTAGCACGTTTTGGTTACGCTAATGCTGAAGTGCGTACAATTCCAGAAATTGACGACGAAAAGCAAGAAGTACAATTAACACTATCGGTTAATCCAGGTAAGCGTGTATACGTTCGTCGTATTATTGTTGGTGGTAACCAAAATACGGCAGATGAAGTACTTCGTCGTGAAATGACACAACTTGAAGGCGCATGGTTATCTAATCAAAACCTTGAGCGTTCAAAACTGCAAATTCAACGTCTACCTTACATGGAAACTGTTGATTTTAACGTAGTGCCTGTACCCGGTGTGGATGACCAAGTAGATGTAGACTTTACTGTAAAAGAGCAATCTGCAGGTAGCTTTAATGCTGGTCTTGCTTATGGTTCTTACTTAGGTCTGCAGTTTAATATTGGTGTAACAGAATCTAACTTTTTAGGCACAGGTAACCAAATTGGTTTAAACCTTAATACGTCTACAGGTTCTGAAAGCTTAAGCTTATCGTACACAGACCCATACTTTACGCCAGATGGTGTATCGCAAGGCAGTAGCATCTTTTACAGAAACTACGATGCAAGTAAATTCAGTCTTGTTGAATATAAATCGAAAAGTTATGGTTTAGGCACAAATATTGGTTTTCCAATTGATGCTGTAAATCGTGTTAACTTTGGCGCCCGTTGGATTAAAGAAGAGCTTTCGGATATTGCAGAGTACGAGCAAACGCGTGTACTTCGTGAAACATTCTTAGATCCAGATAACCCAGATGCAGGCTTTGACTTTACTAAGTATGAGCTGAGTGTTGGCTGGTCGCGTATCACCGTTAACCGTGGTTTATTCCCAACAGCGGGTTCGCGTCAAACTCTAAACTTAACAGCAACAACGCCTAACTCAGATCTTCAGTACTTTAAACTGAATTACGATTCGCGTTTTTACTGGCCTATATCAAATGACCACCGTTGGGTATTCTCGACGCGTGCAGCACTTGGTTATGGTAACGGTTATGGTTCTACAAACGGGTATGAGCAAACACTTCCATTCCAAGAGTACTTCCGTATAACTGAAATGGAACTACGTGGCTTTGACCGTAATACAATATTACCACGTGCTGTGTCGCGTATACCTTCGTCTATTCCGGGTACGCCAGGTGCAGACGGCACTACAACGGGTAATATTGGTGGTGCATCAGAATTTGATATTCTAGTGCCACAAGGTCGTATTGGTGGTAATGCTAAAGCAGTGGCAGGTATGGAGCTAATTGTTCCTACACCATTCTTAGATGAAGAAAATACCAGCTCTGTACGTACTAGCTTCTTTGTTGATGCTGCAAACGTATGGGATACTGAGTTTAACGTAGACCGCTATCAAAACTTAGGCGTTGATGAACGTGCTAAATTAGATGACTATTCAGACCCAATGCGTTTTAGGGTTTCAACCGGTCTTTCATTACAATGGATCTCTCCAATGGGTCCAATGCTGATCAGTTTTGCGTATCCATTGCAAAAAGAAGAAGATGACGATACGAAAACCATCAGCTTTAACATTAGTAACACTTTCTAAAGGAGTTTTTTGTGAAAAAATTATTTAAATCAACAGCTGTAGCAGTTTTAGCAACGTTAATGATGGGTACTTCTGTGAATGCATTTGCACACAAAGTAGGTATTGTTGATATGCAGGAAATCTACAAGCAAATTCCTCAAATGGCTAAAATTGAACAGTCTTTACAAACTGAGTTTGCTGAACGTCGTCAAGAGCTTGAAAAGTTACAAGGCGATATTCGTTTTGAAGCTGAAAAATTTAAACGTGAAAGTACAACTATGAGCCAAGCTCAAAAAGATACTCTGCGTGAAAAAATTCAGGGCATGCAAAAAAATCTTGCTGAACAAGGTCGCCCTTTAGAGCAAGAAATTAAAGCGCGTCAAAACCAAGAGCTTGCTAAAGTTCAAGGTGTAATCATCAAAACAATTGAAGAGATTGCTAAAGACGGCGACTTCGACGAAGTTAAAGTAAAAGACACTACTATTTACTTTAACCCTAAAGAAGTGACTGATCTTTCATCTAAAGTTGTAGCCGCTGTTAGTAAGAAATAATCACTCTATGCAAAATTATACGCTTTCGCAAATTGCGGAACTTCTAGGCGCCGAACTTCAGGGTGATGGCGCTTTAGAAATAAAAAAAATAGCGACACTTGCAAATGCCCATTCTGGGCATATTGCATTTTTAGCGAACTCAAAATATCGATCGCAACTTGAAACTACTCAAGCTAGTGCTGTAATAGTAAGCCAAGCCGATGCAGAGTACTTTAGTGGCAGCAAAATTATTGTTGCTAATCCGTATGTAAGTTACGCAAAATTAGCGCAATTTATGGATACAACACCACGCTCAGCCTCGACGGGTATTCATCCAAGTGCAACTGTTCATTCAACAGCGATTGTTAGTGATAGCGCCGCTATTGGTGCTAACGCAGTCATTGAAGCTCATGCAGTGATAGGTGACAACGCGCAAATTGGTCCGAACAGTTTTATCGGGGAACGTGTTAAAATAGGTTCTGGCACTAAGCTTTGGCCTAGTGTGACTATTTATCACGATGTTGAAATTGGTTCAGATTGTTTGTTTCAAGCAAATAGTGTTGTAGGTAGTGATGGGTTTGGCTATGCAAATGAGCGCGGGCAGTGGGTTAAGATACCTCAGCTTGGTTCAGTGATCATAGGCAACAAAGTTGAAATTGGTGCAAGTACGACAATTGATCGTGGTGCACTGGACAATACCATCATTCATAGCAATGTTATTATCGATAATCAGTGCCAAATAGCGCACAACGTTGAAGTTAATTCAGGCACCGCAATAGCGGGCTGCACTGTACTTGCAGGAAGCGTTACCATTGGCAAGAACTGTCAAATTGGTGGCATGGTTGCAATTAATGGTCACATGTCTGTATGTGATGGTGTTATAATTACCGGCATGAGTATGGTGACAAAATCAATCACCGAACCAGGTATTTACTCATCTGGTATGCCCCATACAACAAACAAAGAATGGCGTAAATCAATAGCTCACTTGCGTAACCTTTCAGACATGAAATCTCGTCTTAAAGCGCTTGAAGCATTGGCTAAGTCATAACGTTGAACACTAATAAGGATGCTATTTTGGCAAACGAATTAAATAGCCTTGATATTCAAGAAATTTTAAGTTTATTACCGCACCGTTACCCGATGCTATTAATTGATCGTGTTATTGATTTTACACCTGGCAAGTCTTTACATGCTATTAAAAATGTTTCTATAAATGAACCAATTTTTACTGGGCACTTTCCAAATCAGCCAATTTTTCCTGGTGTGCTAATATTAGAATCAATGGCGCAAGCAACGGGTTTATTAGGTTTTAAAACAGTAGAAAACCGTAGCGAAAACGAATTGTATTTGTTTGCTGCTGTTGATAACGCACGTTTTAAACAACCTGTAATTCCTGGTGATACAATGCATCTTCATGTTGAGTTTTTAAAAGAACGTCGCAACATTTGGAAGTTTGCTGCAGAAGCTAGAGTCGACGGCAAAATAGTGTGTAGTGCCGAAATTATGTGTGCGAGAAGAGAGTTTTAATAGTGATCCATTCTACAGCAATAATCGAACCTGGCGCTAAACTAGGCAACAATGTCTCAGTTGGTCCGTATAGTTATATTGGCAATGATGTTGTTATCGGTGATAACTGTATTATTGAGTCTCACGTTGTTGTTAAAGGGCCGTCAACTATTGGCTCTGGCAATCATATTTTTCAGTTTGCGTCTGTGGGTGAAGCCTGCCAAGACAAAAAATACAACAACGAGCCAACCACTTTAATAATGGGTGATAACAACGTTATCCGTGAATGTGCCACTATTCACCGTGGTACGATTCAAGACCAAGGTGTTACTAAAATTGGTAGTAATAATTTGTTTATGGCTTATACACACGTTGCACATGATGCGGTAATTGGCGATAACGTAATTTTTGCTAACAACGCAAGTGTGGCCGGCCATGTACATGTAGGCGATTGGGTTATCCTTGGTGGTAATTCGGGTGTTCATCAGTTTTGTAAAATTGGTGCACATGCCTTTATTGGTATGTATTCAGGTGTTAACAAAGATGTACCACCATTTGTTACTACCATTGGTATGCCAGCAGGTCCTGCAGCTATCAATAAAGAAGGCATGAAGCGTCGTGGTTTCGAAAGTGATGAAATTATGGCTGTACGCCGTGCATACAAAGCATTTTATCGTAAAAGCTTAGGTGCTGAAGAAGCTATTGAGTCGCTTAGTGAAGATGCCGCAAAGTATCCTGCTGTGAAATTGATGGTCGACTTTGTTAAAAACTCAGAGCGCGGCATCGTAAGATAATTCGCGGGTTTGCTTTAAGCATTAAAAAACCACCCTAGATGATAAATCGAAGGTGGTTTTTTATTGCTCTGCTTTAAGCTAATTCAGTTAATACTCAGGGTAATTGAGTTAGTATGCGGGTAATTTATATAATAAAAGCCGTCCTATGCGTTTACCTAAGTTAGTTGTCACTCTTTTTATTACTTCAGTTTTAGCCGCTTGTAGTAGCCAGCCTATTGTTAAATCATCTGCTGGAGAAATCACTCAAGTTGGGAAAGCATCTTTTTATGCTGATAAATACCACGGAAGAACAACCGCCAACGGAGAGCGCTTTAGCCAACAAGCCGCCACGGCAGCCCATTTAGAATTCGATTTTGGTACTAAGGTGGTTGTTACTAATCTAGCCAATAACAAATCAGTCACGGTAAGAATTAACGATAGAGGCCCGTATGTGCGAGGTCGTATTATTGATTTATCAAAAAGTATGTTTAAAAAGATAGCCGACCCTAAGGTCGGCGTTATTGATGTATCAGTAAAGGTTTTAAAACCGGGTAGTTAGCGCAACATAACCAGGATAAGCCCCACTGAGCTCTTTATGAGAGCCTTGTGCGACTACTTTACCGCCTTCCAACCATACAACATTATCCATTTGAGCAAGTAGAGCGGGATCGTGCGTAATTGTGAGCACGCTCGCGTTATTCATAACATGCATTATTGCTTGCATTACCCCTTGCTTAGACTGATTATCAAGACCTTCTGTTGGTTCATCAAGAACTAAAATAGCTGGGCTTTTAAGTAATGCTTGTGCAATGGCTATACGTCTAGACTGACCTTGCGACACATTACGCCCGCCAGTGCCTAATCGTGTTTTTAAACCTTCTTTTAGCTCATTAAACCACGGGCTTAATTGCGCTAACGAGAGGGCTTCAATCATTTGCTCTTTAGTTGCATTTGGCGCGGCATAACGTAAATTTTCACTCAGTGTGCCATCAAAAATATGGTGTTGCTGGGCTAATATATTTATCACACTTGCGCGTATATCATTATTTAACGAATGTAAGTTAACAACGCTATTTTGATTATTTAGCGTTATGCTGCCTTGTTGTAAAGGCCATAAACCAGTCAGTAAATTTACAAGCGTTGTTTTACCGCTTCCGCTTCTACCTACAATCGCTACTTTTTGCTGGGGCATTAGCTCAAAACTGATATTAGTAAGCGCTGTTTGCTCACCATATTGGTAGCTAATATTGTTAAGTGCTAACGTGTGGTTTTGCGCGCTAAAGTTTTCATCAACGTCTACATGTGCATCTTTAGCTTGTGAGTTAGCGGCTTTATCTTCAAGTGTAAACAACCGC
Organism: Pseudoalteromonas sp. NGC95; assembly: GCF_015864705.1. Lineage (NCBI taxonomy): Bacteria > Pseudomonadati > Pseudomonadota > Gammaproteobacteria > Alteromonadales > Pseudoalteromonadaceae > Pseudoalteromonas > Pseudoalteromonas sp. NGC95. The sequence goes on along the minus strand of NZ_JADYWR010000005.1, from coordinate 56,617 downwards.
TCTGCTGCTTTTAATACACTAGGAAGCTCTATAAACGCATTGGGTAGTAGCAATACGCTTTCAAAGCTTGCCAGTACAAATAAACTTAACATAGCAAGTTCTACATTTACCATACTGCTTGCGTAAACCAGTGGGACAATGGTTACTATGCTAGCAAGCATCGCTAATTGAACAACCAACAAGCTTAACCCATCTGAGTTTGCTAGTGCTTTGTGGCGAATAAATAATTGCTGATTGTACTGCTCGCTTAATTCGTCGCACTTATTAAGTTGCTGCGAACGGGCTTGATAAATACTAAGCTCTCTAAGGCCTGTGAGTGTATCTGAAAGCTCAGAGCGAAGTTGTGCACTAAGTTGTGTTTCTTTATGGCTGTTTTTAGTGAGCTTTGCGCTGAGTAGGGCAGGTATAACCACACCAATAAGTATAATGCCAGTAAAGCAAATAAGGGCGACGTTGCCATTATAGGCCGACATAAACAGCATGATGATTGGCACACTTAAAAGAGCGACCAGCATAGGAAGTAAAACGTTTAAATAAAACTTGTCGAGTGCGTCTACATCGTTTTGTAATCGGTTAACTAGATCAGCGCTGCGGCTCATTGCTAAATCAACATTGTTAAGCTTACTTAACGTTGCAAAGACATTGGTACGTATTTCACTTAGTAATAAAAACGTGGCGTTATGAGTAACTAGGCGTTCGCCATAGCGCGATGCAGTTCGTACAATTGCTAAAAACCGAATCGTTCCTGCTGGAGTAAAGTAGTTCATTTGCACGCCCGCAATACCAGCAGCGGCCATTGATGCTAAAAACCAGCCAGAAATAGCCAACAAGCCCACATTAGCTAATACCGTAATCGTTGCTAAAAATGTACCCAATAGCATCGCTTTATAATGAGGAGCACAAAGCTTTAATAAGCGAATAAAATTATGCATGCGCAACCCCTTGTTTGGCCGTTTTTAATAAATCAGCAAATGCACCATTTTGCGCTGCAAGTGTTTCAAAGTGACCTTGCTCAGCTATTTTCCCATCGTGCATAACAATGATATTGCTGGCATGTTTAACGGTATTTAGTCGATGAGCAATGACTAATACTAAGTTATTTTTAGCATATTCATTAATAGCATCTTGAATAAGCTGCTCTGTTTGGCTATCAAGGTGCGCTGTAGGCTCATCAAGCACTAAAACTGGTGCTTGTTTTATGAATGCACGAGCCAGTGCGATACGTTGCTTTTGCCCGCCAGAAAGTCCTTCCCCTTGCTCACCTATCAGTGTGTTAAAACCATCGGGTAGGGTATTTATAAATTCAAGCACACCAGCTTGCTTTGCTGCATGTTCAAGCTCTTGCTGTGTGGCAGTTGGTTTGGCCAATTTAATGTTGGCAGCAATGGTGTCGTAAAACAGCGTCGCTTTTTGTGGTATCCATGCAATGTTATTTTGCAGGTAAGTAATATCGGTTGTGCTTAAACTCTGATCATTAATAGATAGGTGGTTTATCACCTCAGGGTGAAACCCTAATAAGCAATCAAACAACGTACTTTTACCTGAGCCACTACTGCCCACAACTGCAATTAAGCCTTTATTTGGCAGTGTTAAATTTATATTTTTAATCCCTTCGTTACTATCTGGGTATATAAAATTAAGGTCGGTAATACTTATGGAGTTAATTGTATTTAAAGTTAAATTGTTTTCAGGCGTGTTTGTAGTCGCTGACGCATTTTCGTCACTTGGCAGTGGTGCATTTAAAATCGCAACCATATCGGCAGCGGCACTAATGCCTTGTAAGCGTGCATGGTAATGGCTACCTAGCTGGCGCAGTGGTAAATAAAATTCAGGCGCTAAAAGTAGCACCACAAAGCCAGTAGCAAAATCAAGAGTGCCAAAAAACAGTCTAAAACCAATAATTACTGCGACTAATGCCACGCTAATGGTGGCTAAAAACTCAAGTGCAAATGATGATAAAAACGCGATCTTTAAAACATCGAGTGTAGCGTGTCTAAAATCATCTGAAATTTTAGCTATTTGTTTAAGCTCGGTACGTGTTGCATTAAATAGCTTGAGTTGAGTTAAACCTTGTACGCGGTCAAAAAAGTAATTGCCCAGTACAGCAAGTTGCTTCCAGCGTTTTTGGTTTAAAGCTTCGGCTTTTGAGCCTACCAAAATCATGAAAAAAGGAATGAGCGGGGCGGTTAATAAAAATATCAACCCAGCTTTATAATCTGTCGGAAAAATAACAACCAATATTGCCAGCGGAATAAGCGCGCTGTAAGCAGCACCGGGTAGGTATTTAGCATAATAGTCGTGGAGTGCTTCTACGCCATTATGTAGGGTATTTAATGTAGCGCCTTGGCCGTGTTGTTCTATATAGCTTGGGCCAAGTAAGCTGAGCTTATTTAGAAGTGTTTGGCGCATAGCCGATTTTATTTTAAGTGCAGCATATGCACTCAAGCGTTCGCTTAATGCTAAAAACACCGCGCGCAATAAAATAATGCCTGCTAAGGGCCATAATAAATGAGTAACTTGGGCTAAATTATTACCTTCAAACATAACGTTGTGAATAGTTTGCGCAAGTAAATAAGCACCTGCAATCATAAGTAATGCGTTAAAAGTACCCAGTGCAATGCTTAACTTTAACCACACTGCAGCGGGTTTACTTTGACGCTTTAAAAAAGCGCGCAGTGATTGCTGCTGCGCGCGATCTGGTCGGGGGTTAGTCGTCATCTTTTGTGTTGTTAGCATCGTTTAATAAATCGTGCATGGCTTGTTCATCATCAGCAATGCTGTTTTTATTTTGATGAAATTCGTACCACATTACATTTATTACACCTAAGGTACAGGCCAAAAGTACACCTAAAATCCAAGCGAAATACCACATAGTTTAGTCTCCTTAGTAGCTACCGTGAGTGTTGTTTTCAATTTCTTCAACCGTTACTCTGCGCCACATTTTTACATAACACCAGGTGGTGTAAGTTAAAATAAGTGGGACAAAAATACACACTGCAACAAACATTACATTGAGCGTTTTATGGCTCGATACCGCATCCCAAATTGTTAAGCTAATATTTGGATTGTTGCTTGATGGCATAATAAATGGGAACAGTGAAACACCGGCCGTCATAATCACGCCAATTAACATTAAGCTTGTTGAAATAAGTCCAAGTGCTGGTTTGTTCAATTTAGAAAAAAATAGCGCACTTAGTGCCATTGCAAACGCTAAAATAGGAAAGGTCATAGTCCATGGACGTTCACTGTAATTGCTAAGCCACGCGCCTTGGGCTGTTGTTACTACTTTAGCTAATGGATCTGCATGGCTTTGTGTATCAGGCATAGATACAATTTGGTAACCCGTTAAATTAGCAACCCAAAAACCAGCGCCTGCAAACAGTATAATAAACACAATCAGTGAATAACGACCATATTGCCCTGAGCGATCTGCTACTGCATCAGCTGTACGAAGCTGTAACCACATCCCCGCATGAGCAATTAGCATAGTGATACTCACTAAACCAGCAAGCAAACCAAACGGGTTAAGTAAACCAAAAAATGAACCTTGGTAGCTAACACGCATTAAGTTATCAATATTAAATGGTACGCCTAAAAATAAGTTACCAAAAGCAACACCAAAAACTAATGCTGGAATTGCGCTGCCTGCAAGCAAGCCCCAATCCCAGTTATTACGCCAGCGTTTTGAGTCTACTTTACTGCGGTAATCAAACCCTAGTGGTCTAAAAAATAGAGCAAAGAGTACTAGCATCATGGCAAAGTAAAAGCCCGAAAATGCAGCTGCATAAACCATAGGCCACGCTGCAAATAACGCGCCGCCTGCGGTAATAAACCATACTTGGTTACCATCCCAGTGTGGACCAATGGTATTAATTACCGTACGGCGCTCTGAATCTGTTTTACCAACTAGGCGAAGCAACATAGCAACGCCCATATCCATGCCATCGGTAATAGCAAAGCCAATAAGCAGCACACCAATGATCAACCACCAAAGCATTTTTAATGTTTCATAATCAAAAATCATGATTGCTCTCCTTCAGTTTGATCAGTTTTATTTGGCAATTCAAAATGATATTTACCAGTATGTAGCGAGCTTGGTCCTTGCTTAACAAAGCGGATCATCAACCAACCTTCAACAATGGCTAAACCAGTATAGAAAACAATAAATCCAGTTAAGCTAATTAAAATATCGTTTACTGTTAGTGACGACGTGGCTAAAAAGGTCGGCAGTATTTCAGATATAGCCCAAGGTTGACGGCCATACTCAGCAACTATCCAGCCAAATTCAATAGCTATCCAAGGTAGTGGAATGCTCAATACGGCAGCCCATAACAACCAGCGTTTTTGCTCAATAACGCGATGTGCGTTGTAGTAAAATGCCAATATAAATACACCCAGCATGGCTACACCACAGGCAACCATAATCCTAAATGACCAAAACATAGGGCCTACTTTAGGGAAAGAGTCTTTAACCGCTTTTTGAATGTGCTCTTCGGTAGCATCTACAACATCAGGTGTGTAGCGCTTAAGTAGCAAGCCATAACCTAAATCATCTTTTAGGGTATTAAATTTGGCAATATTATCTGGCGTATCTTCACCGTTTCTGAGTTTTGTAAGGTATTCATAAGCAATCATACCGTTGCGAATACGTACTTCGTGTTGTTTTTCTAGGTCGTTAATACCCGTTACTTGCTCATCAAGTGAACGTGTAGCAATTAACCCAAGTGCGTAAGGTATTTTAACCGCAGCATGTGTTACTTGCTCTTCTGAATCAGGAAAACCAAATGCGGTAAACGCAGCCGGAGCCTCTTCTGTGTGCCATTCAGCTTCAATCGTGGCAAGTTTTACTTTTTGAACTTCGCCTACTTCGTAACCTGATTCGTCACCGAGTAAAATTACACATAGAATTGATGCTAAACCAAAGCCCGATGCGACCGAAAAAGAACGTTTAGCAAACGCTAAATCACGGCCTTTTAATATGTACCAACTACTTATGCCCAGTACAAACATAGATGCAGCTACATAACCTGCCGATACGGTATGAATAAACTTAACTTGTGCTACAGGGTTAAACACAAGCTCTGCAAAGCTGGTCATTTCCATGCGCATGGTTTGATAGTTAAATTCAGCACCTACTGGGTTTTGCATCCAGCCGTTGGCTATTAAAATCCACAGCGCCGACATGTTGGTACCAATGGCCATTAAAAAGGTTGCACCTAAATGTTGGCGTTTAGAGAGTCTGTCCCAGCCTAAAAAGAACATACCTACAAAGGTCGATTCTAAAAAGAATGCCATTAAACCTTCAATAGCAAGGGGAGCACCAAAAACATCACCTACGTAATGGGAGTAATAAGACCAGTTAGTACCAAACTCAAATTCCATGGTAAGGCCTGTCGCCACACCAATTGCAAAGTTAATACCAAACAATTTTCCCCAAAACTTAGTCATATCACGATAAATTTCGCGACCGGTCATAACATAAACCGATTCCATAATAACTAAAATCCAGGTCATACCTATCGTTAACGGTACGAATAAGAAATGAAAGAGAGCGGTAACAGCAAACTGTAATCGCGATAGATCCACAAAGGTTTCATCTATCATTATTGGCTCCTTGAGAGTGACGGATTAACAGGGCAACATTTAATTGGCAAAGTTAAGGTTTAATGAACTTTCAGTAATTACTGAAAGTTTGTAATAGTATTTACTTTTGTGCAATTTTTGTCAACATACATATTAGTAAAACTTAATATATATTTCCTATGCTACATCAGTATTAAAAACAAACAACATAAAGCCTTAACTTACGTGATAAAAAACCAGTTATTTAAAGCGTTTAACCAAACAGTAAAACACGGTAAACTAACAAGCATGAACGCCTGGTTTACTTGTGAAATAAAATCAAATGAATAAAGATAAAAAACAACTACGTATTGGTATTGTGGCAGGTGAACTGTCGGGCGATATTTTAGGTGAAGGTTTAATTAAAGCCCTTAAAAAACATTTTCCGGACGCTATTTTTGAAGGAATAGCAGGACCTAAAATGCAAGCGCAGGGCTGTAAAACACTTTACGACATGGATGAGCTTTCGGTAATGGGGCTTGTTGAGGTGCTAGGGCGTTTGCCGCGTTTGCTTAAAATACGTAAACAACTCGTGCAGCATTTTGTAGATAACCCACCTGATGTATTTATTGGTATTGATGCACCCGATTTTAACTTACGCGTTGAAAAGCCACTTAAAGATGCGGGCATTAAAACAGTACAGTATGTAAGTCCGTCTGTTTGGGCGTGGCGCGAAAAGCGAATTCATACAATAAGTGCAGCGACTAATTTAGTGTTGGCGTTATTACCATTTGAAAAAGAATTTTACGATAAACACCAAGTGCCATGTACATTTGTAGGTCATACCTTGGCAGACGATATAGCGCTTGAGCACGATGATACTAAAGCACGTGCAGAACTCGGCTTAAGCCTTGATGACAAAGTACTGGCGTTACTTCCTGGTAGCCGAGGCTCAGAAGTTGGTTTACTAAGTGAAACTTACATTAAAACAGCCGCAGAGCTGCAAGCTAAAAACCCCAATCTTAAAGTTGTGGTGCCACTGGTTAACGAAAAACGCAAAGCGCAGTTTACTGATATATTAAACGCTACCGCGCCAAACCTTAATGTTAACCTGCTTGATGGACAATCAAAATTAGCGATGCAAGCTGCTGATGCTATTTTATTAGCGTCGGGCACTGCAACACTCGAAGGCATGCTTTATAAAAAGCCAATGGTAGTGGGCTATAAAATAAAGCCTTTGAGCTATTGGATATTTAAAACTTTATTTACGTTTAATATTAAGTATTTTTCGTTGCCTAACTTATTAGCAGACGAAGAGCTAGTGCCTGAGTTTTTACAAAGTGAGTGTAATGTGGCTAATTTAACAAATGCGCTTACTCCTATGCTCAACACTGATAACAAAGAGCTAAAAGCACGCTTTTTAGCTATTCACGAAAAAATTAGATTAAATGCCAGCGAACAAGCAGCGAACGCTGTGGCGGAGTTAATAAATGCAAATTGATAGACCTAATGTATCCTTAATTGCCGGTGTAGATGAAGTAGGGCGCGGCCCACTTGTTGGTGATGTAGTTACTGCTGCAGTCATTTTAGATCCGACTAAACCAATAGCTGGCTTAGCGGATTCTAAAAAATTAACAGATAAAAAACGCCAAGCGCTTGCGATTGAAATAAAAGAAAAAGCATTGTGTTATGCGTATGGGCGCTGCAATCCAACAGAAATTGATGAGTTAAATATTCTGCACGCGACTATGCTTGCCATGACCCGTGCAGTAGAGGCATTAAGTACGCAACCTGAATTTGTATTTATAGATGGTAATCGTTTGCCAAAACTCACTATGCCAGCGCAAGCTATTGTAAAAGGCGATAGCTTAGTGGCCGAAATTTCAGCGGCGTCTATTTTAGCTAAAGTAGCGCGCGATGACGAAATGATTGAGCTTGATAAACGCCACCCTGAATATGGTTTTGCAGGGCACAAAGGGTATCCAACAAAAGCACATTTTGCAGCGCTTGAGCAGTACGGCGCGATTGATGAGCATCGTAAAAGCTTTAAACCTGTGCAGCGTGTATTGGCGCAAGCCAATGGTGAGGGTTAAGCATGGCTGCTCCTGATTTTGTTCATTTAAGAGTTCATTCAGATTTTTCGATGGTTGACGGCCTTGCTAAAACAAAGCCAATAGTTGCTAAAGCGCAAGAGCTGCAAATGCCCGCTATTGCGATTACCGATCAAATGAACTTTTGTGGCTTAGTGCGTTTTTACGGCGCAACACATAACGCCGGTATTAAGCCTATTGTGGGTGCTGACTTTTGGGTTCGTAGCCCAGAATTTCCTGATGAGCCAAGCCGTCTAACCATATTAGCCAAAGACAACGACGGCTATAAAAATATTACCTTATTAATATCTAAAGCGTATCAACGTGGGCATGTGTTTCATCGCCCAGTGATTGACCGAGAATGGCTGGTGGAGCATAAAACGGGCTTAATTATTCTCTCGGGCGCTAAAGATGGTGACTTAGGTAAAGCGTTACTAAAAAATAATCCAAGTGTTATTGAATCGGTAGTTAGCTTTTATAAGCAGCATTTTAGCGACAACTACTACCTTGAGCTTGTTCGCACTAACCGACCGCTTGAAGAAGACTACTTACACATGGCGGTAGAGCTTGCTACCAAAGAGCAGTTACCTGTTGTAGCGACCAACGAAGTAGTGTTTTTAAAGCCTGAAAACTTTGAAGCGCACGAAATTCGCGTTGCTATTTTTGACGGCTACACGCTTGACGATAAACGCCGCCCTAAACGATTCTCTGAAGAACAATACCTAAAAACATCAGAGCAAATGGCTGAGCTGTTTAGCGATATACCAGAGGCGCTACAAAACACCGTAGAAATAGCTAAACGTTGTAATGTAACGGTTCAGCTAGGGACTTACTTTTTACCTGATTATCCAACTGGCTCACTTAAGATTGATGAGTTTTTAGTTAAAGTATCAGAAGACGGTCTTGAAGAGCGATTACAGTTTTTATTCCCCGACGAAGAAGAGCGAAAAGTAAAACGCGTTGAATACGATGAGCGACTTGATATAGAGCTTGGCGTAATTAACCAAATGGGATTCCCAGGTTACTTCTTAATCGTAATGGAGTTTATTCAGTGGAGTAAAGATAACAATATTCCGGTTGGGCCTGGTCGAGGCTCAGGTGCAGGTTCGTTAGTTGCATACGCACTTAAAATTACCGATTTGGATCCACTTGAATTCGACTTGCTTTTTGAGCGATTTTTGAATCCAGAACGTGTATCAATGCCCGATTTCGACGTCGATTTCTGTATGGATAGACGAGACGAAGTAATTGATCACGTGTCGGCTTTGTATGGGCGTAATGCGGTATCGCAAATTATTACCTTTGGCACCATGGCTGCAAAAGCGGTAATACGCGATGTAGGGCGAGTGCTTGGGCACCCTTACGGGTTTGTTGATCGTATCTCAAAAATGATTCCAGGCGATCCTGGGATGACACTTGCTAAAGCGTTTGATATAGAACCACGCTTGCAAGAAGCCTACGATGGCGACAACGAAGTAAAAGACTTAATCGACATGTGTCGCATTTTAGAGGGGTGTACACGTAACGCCGGTAAACATGCGGGTGGCGTAGTAATATCGCCAACCACTATTACCGACTTTGCCGCGCTTTATTGCGATGACGAAGGTAAGTTTCCGGTCACGCAATTTGATAAAAACGACGTAGAAACTGCAGGCTTAGTTAAGTTCGATTTCTTGGGTTTACGTACACTGACTATATTGCAGTGGGCGGTCGATATGACCAATGTGCGCATGGAGCGCCAAGGTAAAGATCTCGTTGATATAAATACCATCCCACTGGATGATAAAAAAAGTATTGAATTGCTACTTCGCGCTGAAACGACTGCTGTATTCCAGCTAGAGTCGCGCGGTATGAAAGACTTAGTACGCCGACTTAAGCCCGACTGCTTTGAAGATATGATTGCACTCGTGGCCTTGTTCCGACCAGGTCCGCTGCAATCAGGCATGGTAGATAACTTTATCGACCGAAAACTGGGCCGCGAAGAAATCTCATACCCAGATGCGCAGTATCAGCACGAAAGCTTAAAACCAATACTTGATCCAACGTACGGCATTATCTTGTATCAAGAACAAGTAATGCAAATTGCGCAAGTACTAGCAGGTTACACGCTAGGTGGCGCCGACATGCTGCGTCGTGCAATGGGTAAGAAAAAACCCGAAGAAATGGCAAAGCAGCGTTCAACGTTTGAAGATGGCGCAAGAAATAACGGCATTGACGGCGAACTCGCAATAAAAATCTTCGACTTGGTAGAAAAGTTCGCAGGTTACGGTTTTAATAAATCTCACTCGGCGGCGTATGCACTTGTTTCGTATCAAACGCTGTGGATGAAAACGCATCATCCTGCAGAGTTTATGGCTGCGGTAATGTCGGCTGATATGGATAACACCGACAAAATCGTTATTTTGGTGGATGAATGTGAAAACATGAAGCTCACCTTATTGCCGCCAGATGTGAATGCAGGTGAGTTTAAGTTTACAGTAAACTTGCAAGGCGAGATTGTTTACGGCATTGGCGCGATAAAAGGTGTAGGTGAAGCACCGGTTGATGCAATATTAGAAGCGCGTGCAAAAGGGGGCCCATTTAAAGATTTATTTGATTTTTGTGCCCGAGTTGATTTAAAACGCTTAAATAAACGCGTGACCGAAAAATTAATTTATTCAGGTGCACTCGATAATTTAGGGCCAGAAAAAACCCAAGCTGGCCGTGCTACATTACTAGCAAGTTTAAAAAGTGCAATGCGTGCGGCCGACCAACACAACAAAGCTGAGCTATTAGGGCAAAGTGATTTATTTGGTTTATTAGCCACTGAGCCTGATGAGGTTGAACAAGCCTTTATTAAAGCCACAGGCCTAACTGATAACGAATGGTTAGATGGTGAAAAAGAAACCCTAGGCCTTTATTTAACTGGGCATCCGATAAATCAGTACCGCCGTGAGCTTAGGCATTATACCAGCGGGAAAATAGTTGATTTACAGCCAACGAACCGCGATGTATTTGCAACAGCCGCAGGTTTGGTGATTGCTTCTAGGGTATTAATTAACAAAAAAGGAAATCGTTGGGCCTTAGTAACTTTAGATGACAAGAGTGCACGGATTGATGTACGCTTGTATTCAGACGAGTTTGAAAAGTACCAAGATATGCTCCAAGTTAACAATATCTTGGTAATATCTGGACAGGTCAGCTTTGATAACTTCTCCGGTGGTATTACAATGACCGCCAGAGAAATAAACACCATTGCTCAAGCGCGTGAAAAGCGTATTAAAGCGATTAAAATGACGCTGAACATGGTGCAAGTCGAGGCAGGTTTCTTCGATAAATTACAAAAAGTACTCGAACCCTATAAAATGGGAACGTGTCCGATCAAGGTTTATTACCAACGTCCAGATGCGTTGGCACAATTAACTCTTGGGATCGAATGGTGTGTTACGCCAAGTGACGATTTAATTCATAAGTTATCACTAATGGCTGCGCAAGATGTAGAACTAGAATTTAACTGATTAGGTAGTTTAGAGCATGAGCCTCAATTATCTTGATTTTGAGCTTCCAATTGCAGAATTAGAAGCAAAAATTGAAGAATTACAAAATATAAGCCGCGCTGGCGAATTAGACCTTGAGTTAGAAGAGGAAGTCAGCAAATTAAAAGAAAAAAGTGCCAAACAAAAACAGGAGATTTTTTCTAATTTAGGCGCTTGGCAAGTATCACAGTTAGCACGTCATCCGTTGCGTCCTTACACTCGAGATTATATCGAGCGCATTTTCACGGAATTTGACGAGTTTGCTGGCGATCGTACTTTTGCTAACGATCCGGCTATTTTAGGAGGCGTTGCGCGTTTAGATGGCGAACCAGTAATGGTTATTGGCCAACAAAAAGGCCGTGACACTGCTGAAAAAATTAAACGCAACTTTGGTATGCCAAAGCCAGAAGGTTACCGTAAAGCATTACGCTTAATGGAAATGGCTGAGCGTTTTAAAATGCCAATCATGACCTTTATCGACACGCCGGGTGCATATCCAGGTGTTGGCGCTGAAGAACGTGGTCAATCTGAAGCAATCGCGCGTAACTTAAAAGTAATGGCGACACTTAAAGTGCCGACAATATGTACGGTTATTGGCGAAGGCGGTTCAGGTGGTGCATTAGCGATTGGTGTGGGCGACAGAGTTAACATGTTGCAGTACAGCACTTACTCTGTAATTTCGCCTGAAGGTTGTGCGTCTATTCTTTGGAAAAGCGCCGACAAAGCCCCACTTGCAGCAGAAGCAATGGGTGTAACCGCAGAGCGAGTTAAAGAACTAGATTTAATCAGTAACTTAATTGATGAACCTCTAGGTGGCGCGCACCGCAATTACGATGCTATGGCACGTAACTTAAAAGTTCGCCTTAAACGTGACTTAGCAGACCTACAAGCACTTACACTTGAAGAAATGCTTGATCAACGTTATAAACGTTTAATGTCGTTTGGTTATTGCTAAACACATTAAATGTTAAAAAAAGCCGCTTATGCGGCTTTTTTGCTTTAAAATGTTCAGAGTTTTTATATAAAAGTGCGCCCATATGCATACATCAGCAATTTATCAGCAATTAAAAAAATCATTAAATAGCTATATTGAGCAAGGTAACACCGCTTTTACAGTGGCGCTTTCTGGTGGCGTTGATTCTGTGGTGTTGTTGCATTTAATGCGCACTTTAAAAGTAGATAACCCTGCAATTAATGTATCGGCTATTTATGTCCACCATGGCTTGAGCCAGTATGCTGATGACTGGCAACACTTTTGCAAAAACGTATGCATTGAGCTTAATGTGCCTTTTGAAGCTGCGAAAGTTGTTATTGAGCCGCAGTCGCGCACAAGTCTTGAAGCCCAAGCACGCGACGCCCGTTATAAAGCACTTGATGAACTAAGCCCACAAGGCAGCATTATTTTACTGGGCCAACACTTAAACGACCAAGTAGAAACGTTTTTATTGCGCTTAAAGCGTGGCTCAGGTTTAAAAGGGCTAGGTTCTATGTATAAAGAGCGCTTGCTGCAAAGTGGGCGTATATGTTTTAGACCATTACTAAATGTAGCTCGCAGCGATATAGAAGCGTTTGCAACGCAGTTTAGTGTTAGCCACATAACCGATGACTCTAATACAGATGAAAGTTTTGATCGTAACTTTTTACGCTCAAAAATAGTACCTGTGTTAGCTGAGCGCTTTAATGGGTTTGAACAATGCACTGCACGAAGTATTGAGCTACTACAGCAGCAACAAACATTACTTGATGAATATACTCAGCTTGATTTAAATAAGTGTATTAACGAGCATCAAGCACTTTGCATTGGCCAGATAAGCGAATACAGCGCAGCGCGCATTGCAAATATAGTACGTGCGTGGCTTGCACTATTTACACAAGTGATGCCATCGCAAAAGCAGCTCGAGCAAATTATTAATCAAGCAATGTGCGCAAAAAACGATGCACAAATGCGTATTGATTTGCTCGATGGGCAAATACGTCGTCATCAAGGTTATTTGTATTTTTTAACACCAAGTGAAGTATTAACAGATATTGAGCTGAATCATTCACAGCTAAAACTGGCAGACGGGCGCTTATTAATTAAAAGCACCGGTTGCGGAGTAAGACCTCCACACGCTAATGAGCAAGTAGTAGTACGCTTTGATTGCAATAGCGCACGCATAAAACCACTTAAAAAGCCTGGTAGTAATACAGTTAAGCATTGGTTTAAAGATGCAAAAATAGCGCCCTGGCTTCGCGCCAGTGTGCCGCTTATTTTTTATAATGATGAATTAGTTCAAGTGGTTGGTTATTTTATAAGTGCTAAACATATTGATGAAAATGGTATTTTTTGGGAGTGTAAATAAATGAGTAAACAGCCGCATGTTGGTTTGTCGTTAGTTACTAAAGCGCCAGTGGGTATGCTAATAACGGCCGTTATAGCTATTATTGCTAATATTTTACTTGAGTTAAATATTGTAACGTTAGGTTATGCAGTTGCGGGTGGAATTGTATCTGCAGTGCTTTTATTAGCTTATTGGTTAGGTAAAGGTGGATTGTTTTTTATTTTAGGCGTGAGCCTGCCACTGCTTTTAGTATTATTTACACCGCTTGCTACTATTACCGCATTACTTAATTTAATTAGCGGATTCTTTTTTGGTTTTTGTGCTGCTTTGTTTATTTATAAATTGGTAAGTGCAAAGCCTAGCGGGGGAAGCTAGGCTTTTTATTTAATACAGTTAAGTAAAAACTAATATGCTTTTGCGCAGTTTCTACCAGATGCCTTTGCTTTGTATAAGCCTTTATCGGCGCGAGCAAATATTTCAGTTTCGCTGTCTTGGCTGTTAGCTAAAGTAAAACCAATACTGGTTGTTACTTTATACTTAGACATTAGAGGCGATTTTCTTACTAAGCACATTATCCGCTCAGCAATCACTTTATTCGTTGTAAACTCAGGGTCTTCAATAAGTAAAGCAAACTCATCACCACCAAATCTAAATACCGAATCGGTGCCGCGTATGCTGCCACACAGTACTTTTGAAAACTCTTTAAGTGTATCGTCACCAATTTTATGGCCAAAGTTGTCGTTAACTTGTTTAAAATTATCTAAATCAAGCAGCATTAAACTAAATGGACGCTGGTAACGACGGCAGTTTTCAAGTTTTTGCAGTAAAAAGTCATTAAACTGACTACGGTTATTTAAGCCTGTTAATGCATCTTTTGTGGCAAGCTTTAGTACTCGGCTATACATCATTGCATTACGAAGTGGATAAACCAGCGCAGTATGTAAAGTATGTAGCTTTTTCTCAATGGCTTGACCAAGCGGGAATTTACTAAAATAAATTAGCTGCCCTAAGTGTTCTTTACCAATCGTCAAATCAAAAATATAGGGTGTACTATTTGTATCACTCTGTGATGTTTGTGTAGTTCCTAGTGTTGACTGAAACTGTAAACCAGAGAAATTTAACAATTGTTTTGTAAATTTTGCGTATATAGCTAAAACATCCTCAATCACTAAGCTAGTTTGTAGCTCTGTAACGAGTTTATGTGTTTCTGTTATTTCATTTGTTGGCGAATGTTCAGCCGAAAACGGCAAAAAATCACCGCGACCAGACACACGCTGCGTCAAAATATGGACGTTTTCCATTAAATTCTCCCCCGAGGGTGTTACTTTGCAATTACTAAGCGATTTTTGTGCCATATTTTAAAACTGGCTGAAAAACAGAAGGTTGCTATATTTAAAGTAAGTCCCTTGGTTTAATTGACGCGTGAGGCCGAATTTGCAGAGTATTAACGTTCAAATTTTTGGCTTGCTAGTGGCAGCAGTTCTTTTTGTGTGGTTTTTTAAACGCATTGGCTTGCCGCCTATTTTGGCGTACCTAGCAACGGGGGTTTTAGCCGGTAGTCATGGTATTGGTTGGTTAGCGCAATCTCATGAAATAGAGTTTGTAGCAGAGCTTGGAATTGTGTTTTTGTTATTTAGTTTGGGGTTAGAATTTTCTATTTCGCGGCTAATGGCAATGCGAAGCCTAGTATTTGGGCTGGGCTCGTTACAAGTAGGTATAACCAGCTTACTCTTCATTATTATTTTATATTGTTTAGACTTTTCCCTACTCACCAGTTTTACCATTGGTACAATTATGGCGCTTTCTTCTACGGCTGTAGTGGTTAAGCTATTAAAAGAAACGGGTGAGCTTAATCAGCGCCGTGGGCAATTAGCCGTTGGTGTACTGCTTTTTCAAGATATTGCTGTTGTTCCCCTATTAATAATACTTCCTTTATTTGCATCAAGCGACTCTCAAAGTATTGGCTGGGCTTTAGCGTTTGCCCTAAGTAAGGGCGCATTTGTATGCGTGCTTCTTTGGGCAATTGGTAAATGGGTATTGCCTATTGTGTTTAAAGAAATAGCGCAAGTACGAACCGATGAGTTGTTTGTGCTTACCACTATATTAGTAGCCTTATTTGCGGGCTTTTTAACGTATATGTTTGGCTTATCTATGGCATTGGGCGCTTTTTTAGCGGGAATGATGTTAGGTGAGAGCCATTACAGGCACCAGCTAGAGGCCGATATACGTCCATTTCGCGATATATTAATGGGGCTGTTTTTTGTAACTGTGGGTATGCAGTTAGATATTTTATTTGTACTGGCGCATATAGTAATAATTATTGGCGCATTGCTTGGGTTACTCGTATTAAAAATTACAGTAGTAGCACTTAGTGCGCGGCTAATGCATGAGCGAAACCAAGACTCGCTCGCCTGTGGCATTATGCTGTGGCAAATGGGGGAGTTTGGTTTTGTACTTATCGCACTTGCTGGCCAGCATCAGCTACTAAACTCAGAGCAAGCTTCATTTTTAATTGCCCTTGGTGTGTTATCAATGGCATTTACACCATTTTTGATTGATAAAACGCCATTTATTTTAAAGCGTTTGGGTATACTCGACCGCCCTAGTTTAGCGCTGGAGAGTGAGCCACAAAGTAGTACACTTTATAGCGACCATGTTGTTATTTGTGGTTTTTCGCGAGTTGGGCAAACTATAGCGCGTTTTTTAAAGCCCGAAGCAATAGACTACGTTGCCATCGAAAGTAACCCAATTTTAGTACAAGAAGGCAAAGCGGCGGGTGAGCCTGTTATATTTGGCTATGTTAAACAAAAAGATATTTTAAAATGCGCAGGAGTAGAGCGAGCTCGCTTGGTTATTATTACTTTTACAGAGCTTGATCACGCACAAGTTGTTATTGATGCCATAAAACAAATAGCGCCCAACGTTAAAATACTTATTCGTACTCGTGACGATAGCCAGTTAGATTATTTAAAAGGGCTAGGCGTAACCGAAGTAGTGCCAGAGTCGTTAGAGGCGAGCTTAATGCTCGTGTCGCATGTGTTGTCTATGTCGGGCGTACCGATGACGCGTATTGTGCGTAGAGTAAGTAAAGAACGTCGTAATCGTTATCCATTAATGCAAAGCTTTTACGCAGGGTATTTTAAAGATAGCGAAGATGCCTCAAGTGAACGATTAGAATACTTACATGTTGTAGCGCTACCTCAGCAAGCTTATGCCGTGGGTAAAACAATTGAATATCTTAATTTAGAAAAGCGGCGAGTGCTCGTAAAAGCACTGCGCAGAGAAGGAGCCGAAATAGATACGCCATCAGCGCAAACAACATTATTGGCTAATGATGTTTTAGTATTACAAGGTAAACCAAGGCGTGTTGAGCGGGTAGAGCACTATCTGCTCGACGGAATCGAATAGTGACTTAGATTAATCTAACTCTGAAAGATTAATCTAACTCTAAGAATTCACGCATCTTAGGCAGCTGCGCCATACCGTCTTCATAGCCAATTTGCATTAAATGCTGGGTGTAGCGTTTTTCAAACAATAGGTAACTGGTTAAGCTCGATTGCGAATGCTTTTTTACACCTATGGTACGTAGCAATACTTTAATGGCCCATGGCATATCGTCGTAATACTGCGCTGCAATTGCGTTAAAGTTTTGCGAAGGGTTAATGACAAAGGTATCTATTTGTTTAAGTTCTTGATGTTTGTCGCGAGCGGGTAATAGCCCTAATGTTCGGTTAACACGAGCCAAACGCTCTAAATCCGATTGCATAGTGTCGGTAAATACACTGTCGAGTAAATGCCCTGCAACAGCGGATAGACCCGGATAATGTGGCGAGTAACCCGGTGGGTGTAATTCTTTGGGTTGGTCGACCCCAATAATAAATATTTTTTCAGCGCCTAAATGAATCGACGGACTCAGCGGAGAAAGTTGATGTATAGAGCCATCCCCAAAGTAATGGTTATAAATATTTACACTGGGAAACACCATAGGGATGGCACTCGATGCCATTAAGTGCTCAACATTAATACGAGTTGCACGGCCTTCGCGTTTAGCACGCTGCCAAGATGTTTGCGTATTAGATTGAAAAAATGCAACAGAGTCGCCCGTTGTATAACTTGAGGCCGTAATAGACAGCGCATCTAAATAATTACGATGTAAATTGCGCTCAATGCGGTGTAAATCTAAAATTTCGTTTAATAAACCACGCAGAGGGCGGTTGTTTAGCAAGCTCGCTGGTGGATGGTTAATATGTTCTGACTGAAAGCTCGTTAAAATATTACGCGCAATATGACCAAATACGCTTAAAAAATCACTTTTATAGACCATAGAGGTTGAAAAGTTTTTCCAAACTGATTCAAGCTTTCGTACAGCCAAATGCGCACAGGAGGCGTAACATGCTAACGCAGCTGAGTTAATAGCCCCAGCAGAGGTGCCATTTATTACTCTAAATGGCAATGGAGCGGTACGAGGCATACTATGAGCTAGCGCTTTAAGAACACCCACTTGATAAGCAGCACGTGCGCCACCACCTGTGAGTAATAAGGCAATTTTAGGTTTTTGTGGATCAACTTGCTTGATTTTCATATTGGTGGTTAAACTGTTCTACGTCTTTACTTTATTTATTAACTGTAAGTCTTTAAGCTAGAAGAATCAAAGGATAACTGCCCTAATACTTATTACATTGTTTAATCACCCAATTTAGTACGTAACTTACTTTGCTATAATTGCCGTATTATAAAATGTAATAGTATTTGTGTAAGAATGAATTTAATCCACTTAGCGTACTCTAAGTGATATCGCATTTTAATTTTTATGGAGTTCGTATGTCAGATAAACCAGAAGCATCAGATGTTCAAAAACGTCCACCTAATAACAATATTCTTTTCGCCGTTATTATTTTAATAGTCGTAGCATGTGCGGCCGCCTTCGTATTGCTAACACCCAGTGACGAGCAAGCAACACGCACTGAGGTAGAGCCCACAGTTAAAGAACAACCTATGATGGAGCTTAAACCCGAGAACGACCCCGTGGTAGATGCGCCGTCTGTAAAACCAGAAAAGCCAGCAGAGCTTGAAGTACCAGCACAAAGTCCAAGTGAGCCTGTGCCAGAAGTAGAGCCACTACCAACGCTTAACGAAAGTGATGCAGTTGTTGTTGCTAAAATGGACGAGTACCTAAGCGACTCAGTAATGAGCTTAATGGTGACCGACGATGTTATTCGTCGTGGT
The DNA here is from genome assembly GCF_015864705.1 of Pseudoalteromonas sp. NGC95. Lineage (NCBI taxonomy): Bacteria > Pseudomonadati > Pseudomonadota > Gammaproteobacteria > Alteromonadales > Pseudoalteromonadaceae > Pseudoalteromonas > Pseudoalteromonas sp. NGC95. The sequence continues at coordinate 37,903 of NZ_JADYWR010000005.1, read as the reverse complement.
GTGGTATATGTAGATAACTTAGCAAAAGGAAAAATAGCTAAAAAACACATGCCTGTTGTACAGCCAGAAGAAAAATTTAGCGTGAATGAAGGTGATATCTTAACTATTAACCCTAACAGCTACGAGCGTTATACACCGTATGTGAAAATATTTACCAGTATGAGTGCAGCGCAAGCCGTTCGCATGTACGAAGAGTACAAGCCACTTATTAATAATGCATACAGTGAAATTGGTTACGGCGATGACGAATTTAATCAAACGCTAACCGATGCAATCGATTTATTACTTGATACGCCAGAGCCTGAAGGTGACTTGCCGTTACTTCGTGATTCAGTAACGTACCAGTATGCGTTTTCGGAGTGGGAGCAATTACCAGATGCACAAAAACAGCTTTTACGTATGGGTCCAGAAAACATGAAAAAAGTAAAAGCAGCATTACGTAATATAAAAGCGCAGTTAGAGAACAATTAATACGCACTAAAACAGCTAAATACGTCGCGATTGTATATGAAGTATGCAATCGCACTTTCTTTTTAGATTATCCCTTGAATAACAGAGCAAAAGTAGAGATAATCCCTCCCGCGCCAACCAAGGCCCTCAATGGTAGTCTTATTGGTCCTCTCGCAACACTAGCAGGCGAACCTGGTCAGGCCCGGAAGGGAGCAGCCACAGTTTGTGACGTGTGTGCCGAGATGTGGCTGGTAAGACTGCCACCCAAATTCCTCATTTGGGTGTTTGAACTAATAAAGTTAATTCCTCAAAAATAATTCCTCTAATTAAATAATACTATTTATTTATAGATTACTTTATAAATTACTTTATAGATTGTTATGTCATTTTTGTTAAAAATATTACTAATAACTACATGATAGTATTAATTAAAAGTAAATTAACCTCTCTTTTAAACATGTTGCTCATCCTCGATTCGTAAATACGACTTAAGTCTAGATTGTGTAGTACGAAGTTAGGATTAGAATAATGTCAAATTTAGAGAGGAGCTCAGTATGCACTTGGAACGTATTCGCAATAGTAACCTGCATGACAAGGTGATGCCGGCAGAACAAGCAAGCCAATTTATTAAAGATGGAATGACTGTAGGGATGAGTGGTTTCACTCGCGCCGGAGAAGCTAAAGCAGTACCCAGAGCATTAATTGAGCAAGTCAAAAAAAATCCAATCAAAATAAACTTAATGACGGGTGCGTCATTAGGTAATGATCTCGACAAGCTATTAACAGAAGCGGGCATTTTAGCGCGTCGTATGCCTTTTCAAGTAGATAGCACTTTACGTAAAGCGATTAATAACGGTGAAGTAATGTTTATTGATCAGCATTTATCTGAAACAGTTGAGCATCTACGAAATCATCAATTAACCATGCCTGATGTAGCTGTTATTGAAGCAGTCGCTATTACCGAAGAAGGGCATATTGTGCCGACTACATCGGTTGGTAATTCAGCGAGTTTTGCTATTTTTGCCAAAGAAGTAATTGTTGAAATTAATATGCTGCATAACCCGAATCTTGAAGGTTTGCATGACATATACATTCCATCTTATCGTCCTACTCGCCAACCAATGCCGTTAGTTAAAGTGGATGACCGAATTGGTAGTACTGCAATTCCTATCGATCCTGCAAAAATTGTTGGTATTGTTTTTACTAACCAAAGCGACTCGTTTTCTACCGTTACCGACCCTGATGAAGACACCGCCGCTATTGCGCGCCATTTAGTTAACTTTTTTAAAGACGAAGTGGCTCAAAATAAATTGCCAGCTAATTTAGGTCCGCTACAAGCAGGCATTGGTAACATTGCTAATGCTGTAATGATGGGACTACTCGACTCTGACTTTAAAGACCTAACAATGTACTCTGAAGTACTACAAGATTCGACGTTTGACCTAATTGATGCAGGTAAGATGAGCTTTGCATCAGGCAGTTCAATTGTGTTGTCTGAGCGTTGTAACGCGCAAGTATTTAATAATTTAGAAAAATACAAAGACAAGCTAGTGTTACGCCCTCAAGAAATTTCTAACCATCCTGAAATAGTGCGCCGTTTAGGGATTATTGCAATAAACACCGCGCTTGAGTTTGATATGTATGGCAACGTAAATTCAACACATGTGTGTGGCACACGAATGATGAATGGTATTGGTGGCTCTGGTGATTTTGCTCGTAATGCTCATTTAGCAATATTTGTGACTAAATCGATTGCTAAAAATGGCGCTATTTCAAGCGTAGTGCCTATGGCGAGCCACGTTGATCATAACGAACACGATGTTGATATTTTAGTAACTGAGCAAGGTTTAGCTGATTTACGCGGTTTAGCACCGCGTGAGCGTGCTGTACAAGTTATTAAGCATTGTGTGCACCCAGAATATCGCGAAGCGATGTTAGACTATTATGAGCGCGCTTGTGAGCGTGGTGGGCATACCCCTCATTTACTTGAAGAAGCGTTTAGCTGGCATATTCGCTTAGAGCAAGAAGGCAGTATGAAAAAAGCATCTGTAACAAATGCTCCAGCGCAACTGTCTGCATAAGCATTTTGGTTTATTAAAATTGAATTAGTAAGTTTTATACTTACTTTTAAACCGCACTAGTGTCAGCTCAATCAGCTTTGATTAGTGCGGTTTGATAAAAACTGTAAGTCCAAAATAATTTTATACCTACTCTTTGCATACCTTTCCCAGCCACCTTTTATTATTTTATTTACTTAGGTTTAAGTGCTATTACCGTTATTAAGTGTGTAATGTGTTTATTAAAAAATAGAGATGCTTAAATGGCGTTTGACAGAGGGTTAGAAGAGCGACTTTATGAGTTGTTTAATGCGCGCCACGATTTAGTCGTTAAGAAAATGTTTGGTGGTTTATGTTTTATAATTTCGGATTATATGTGCTGCGTAATAATAGGCAACAAGTTGATGGTGCGAGTCGGGCCTGAAAACTACAGCGATTGTTTAGCTAAACCTCATGTAACTGAAATGGACTTTACCGGAAAGCCAGTTAAGGGCTTGGTTTATATTTTGCCTGAAGGTTTTGAGTCTGATTCTGATTTAGCATATTGGGTAAATACGTGCGTTAACTTTGTAGAGTCTTTGCCGCCCAAACCTTTTAAAAAACGACCCGCACTTAAGTAAATTAGCGAAGTATCACCTTAATTAAAATAAGCACTGCAATCAAATTACTGGCGCTATGAGTATGAATAACGCATAATTGAGCGACTGCTCACTTATGCGTTTTTTACTTATGTACGATTCATACTGTTTCAAAAGACGCTTTAAATTTTTTAGTAAATAAAAGAGAGAATGTAATGATTAAAGTAAGCGTATTATACCCAAATAATGAAAGTGCTACTTTCGATATGGACTACTACTGTAAAACACATTTACCACTAGTTGCAGAGTTAGTTGGTAAAGCGCTTATATCAAGTAGTGCAGATGCAGGTTTAGCAGGTGGCGCACCGGGCGAAGCGCCAACTTATATTGCTATGGGGCATTTAGTGTTTGAATCGGTAGAATCTTTTCAGCAAGCCTTTGCACCTCATCAAGAAGTAATAGCGGCTGATTTAGTTAACTTTACTAACGTGTCTCCAGTAATTCAAATTAGCAATATTGCTGGGTAAATTACACGCTAAAACTAATTTAAGAATTACTTAATAACCCCTACCGCATTTAGTGCAGTAGGGGTTTTATTTTAACTGCAATAAAAGGGCTAGCGCTCTGTTTTAAGTAATATTAGTTCTAATATTTAGATGTATTAAACCCGCCCTTGTGTTGATTATGAAAATGATAAAAGTTATCATTTAGGTTGTTGGCTATCTACACTTCTCCCAGGAATTATCATGTTTAACCCTAATTATTTGGCATTAAGTATTGCTGCGTCTTTATCTGTTTTTTCTAATATAGCTTTTTCACAACAAAACGACGATATTGAAAAAATAGAAGTAACTGGCCGTGCCCAGCAATTTTACCTAGAAACCGAAAGTAAAATTGGGACTAAAACTAATTTAGATCTTATTAAGCTTCCGCAATCGGCTCAGGTTTTAACAGAGCAACTTATAATTGACCAAGCAGCGCGTGACATTACCGATTTGTACCGATCTATTGCGGGAGTGAGCGAATATAGCTACTCAGGCGTAACTTTTCGTGGTTTTAGAGATGACGCAAATGTATTTTACGATGGTGTGCGTGGCGACCCATATTCGGGCTTTGGTGTACCGCAGTTATTTAATGTAGAACGTGTTGAAGTATTAAAAGGGCCAGCCTCTGCTTTGTATGGCGGTGGCGAACCTGGTGGGATGATTAATTACGTAACTAAAAAGCCAAGCTACACACAAAAACGCGAATTAAAGCTTACTTTGGGTAACTACAATACCCGAGGTGCATCACTCGATATGACCGGTGGTTTAAGCGATACAATGGCTTATAGATTGGGTGGTTATTATGAAGAGCAAGATAGCTTTCGTAACAATGCAGACTCAGCTAATACCGAGCTAACAGGTGGATTGTTATTTGATTTAAGTGATTCAACAACCCTAACCACAAGTGTTGACTACATTAAACAAGACCTAGGCGGAAACCGCCTACGTGGCGTACCGGTAGATGACAACGGCAACTTTTTAGTTGACCCAAGTTATAACGCCAATGAGTCGTTTGATTATCAAAATATGGAAGCTTTGGTGCTTCAAGCAGAACTTAGCCATTATTTTAATGATGATTTTTCGTTAAGTACTACGTTTCGTTACATGGATAACGAGCGAGACCAAGCCTACCATGAGTCGCAAAGCTGGGTAGATGTAAACGGTGATGGCGTTGCCAATATTGACGATGAAACGATTAAGCGTGAATACCGTAAGCAATTTCGTGCCAATAAAGAGGCAAGTGTAACCACCGACTTTGTTTATAACTTTGGACAAGGACAATTAACCCATCAGTTTTTATTTGGTGGTGATTACCACACCGTTGATACCGAATATGACTACTTTCGTGCTCGATATGAGGCCGATGGCGTCGCTAATTTAAATATTTTTAATTTAAACTACGGTGAAACCGATCCAAGTACTTATAACCTCACTGACATGAACCGCGATGGCGTAGATACCGACCGATTTGGTGTGTATGCGCAAGACGTAATTAGCATAGGCGAGCAGTGGACAATAATTGCAGGCCTACGCTATGACCATTTTAAAGAGTTTAATCAAGAAACTGGTTTTAGTTACTCAGATAACGACATAACGCCGCGCGTTGCTGTTACTTATCAACCTGTCGAAAATACATCGGTATATATTAACTACTCAGAGAGCTTTAATCCTACATCGTCAGCCGATCAAGAAGATGTAGAAGGCGAAGGTAATTTAGAGCCAGAAACCGGCAAGCAAACCGAACTGGGTATGAAAAACCAATGGCTCGACGGCAAAATAATGAGCACCTTTGCAATTTACCAAATTAATAAAGAAAACGTGGTAATGAGCAACCCTGACGATACGGGAGCTGGAGATGGCATTGCTGCACTTTTAAATATAGGTGAAGTAGAAAGCCGAGGGTTTGAAACAACTTTAGTCGGCGATTTATCAGCGCACTGGACCGTAACGGCTAACTACGCTTACAACGATACGCAAGTGGTAGACGGCGTAACGGGTGATACGCTTTCAAATACATTTGGAGATGGTTCGCGCTTTGCTAATGCACCACGCCACCAGGCAGGTTTATGGACTCGCTACGCACTGGATTCGATTGACTCATCAATTGCCTTTGGTGCAAATTACGTAAGTGAGCAACTTAGTACCAGTGGTCAAAAAGTAAAACCATTTACCGTATTTGATATGAGCTGGACGAGTCGCTTTGATGACGTGTTATTGAGTGTAAATATTAATAACCTGTTTGATAAAGAATACGCGGTTAGTGGCTTTACTGAGCGTAATGGCCACTTTCCCGGTAGCCCTCGCGAAATTATTGGGCAAATAACCTACAAGTTTTAATACTTATTAGCGCGAGAGTCTCTCGCGCTTTTTTTTAAGTATCGCCTTGCACCTTTTTATCACTATTAAATTTAGCGGCTTCTTGAGTAGTGTTAATAGCCGTAATAGGGAAGGGGATTACAATACCTTCTTTTTTATAGCGTTTATGCAGGGCTTTTATAAAAGCGGACTTAACCCAAAAGCGATTAAAGTATTCTTTTGCGCGCAGCATAACCGTAAAGTTAATACTTGATCTGTCAAAGGTATGAAAAACCACAAAGGTATTGTAATCATCAACGCCCCATTCGTGTGAAATAAGTATTTCACGAGCCACTTCAAGTGTTACTTGCTCAACAAATTCTAAATCCGAATCGTAATGCACGCTTATATCAACAGGCACGCTTAGCTCTTTTTCAGGGTAAAAGTAATTAATAATACGCGACTTAGATAATTGGCTATTAGGTATAATAATCATATTGTTGGGTAGCATTTTAACCCATGTAGATCGCCAGCCTATATGATCAACAAAGCCTTGCTCCTTAGATTCAAGCTCAATAAAATCACCCACCCTTATAGGTTTATCTATTACTAGCTGCACGCCAGAAAAAAAGTTTTCAAGGGTAGGTTGCAAAGCAAGGGCAACAGCTAGTGATGTAATACCTAACGAGGCAATAATAGGCGTAATAGAAATACCTAGCGTGCCCATTAATACCAGTAATCCCACTGACGATAATGTAACGCGTATCACGCCTTTAATTATGCTTTTTGAATTAAAAACCACGGCTGATTGTTTACCATAGTAATTAATAGTGCCAATAATAAAGCGGTCTAAAAACATAATAAGTGCAAGCAGCGCTAATACAATATTAATGCTATTAAAAGGGATCTGCTGAGAAATAGAAGTACTAACAATGAAGGTGTCGTGCTCTAAAATGGTGAGCAGCACAATAATTGTGCACAGTGTTAGCGGCTTAGATATTGACTCTATTAGTAAAGTATCGAATATAAACGTGGTCTTTGAAGTCCATTTTTTTAGCCAGTACATTACAAAAAAACGAATTAAAAACAGTAGTATAGCTATAAGTAAAAGAGAGGACGCTGCGCTTAACCAAGGTGTGCTGTTAGAAAATTCCAGCGCTTTATTTAGCATAACTTAAACCTGTTCAATATAGTTTTATATATATTGCAGCAAGTTATGTACCTTTGTTTGGGTAAAGTAGCTGCCGAGTTTAGTCGGCAGCAAATATTATACTTTTTTGGCTAACCTCATACCGCCTAGCACGGCTGCAAAAAATAATAAAAACTCCATTTTAAGAGATACTAATTGAACCAAACCCGGGCCTGGGCATATACCACTTAAACCCCAGCCTAAACCAAAAAGTACCGAGCCGATAATCAAGCGCGCATCAATTTTTTTTAAATCACTTAAATTAAACGTTCCTGAAATAAGTGGTTTCTCTTTTTTTGCAACCCATAACCATGTAAGCATCATTATTAGCATGGCAACAGCCATCACTATAATTAAGCTTGCGTCCCATTGGTTTCCATAGGTAAGAAAGTTAATCACTTTAGCAGGGTTTGTCATCCCGCTAATAATAAGTCCTAAGCCAAATATAAAGCCTATAACAACCATCATAATTGCTTTCATTATTTATCCTACAAGGTTTGCTGTAATGAAGGCGACAAGCATAAATGTGCATGTTGCAACCCAAGAGCGAGTAGAAAAGCGCGACATGCCGCACACACCATGGCCACTTGTGCACCCATTAGCTAACGTTGTACCAGCGCCAACTAAAAGCCCTGCAACAACAATAAGCCAAGGCGGTAATTGCAATTCGCCTTCTAATAAAGAAGGCGCAAATACCCTTACAGCGACTCCTGCTAACAATAACCCTAAAATAAAGTATAACTGCCAACGAGAGTCTGAATTTGCTTTAGCAAATACAGATTTAACAATGCCTGATATGCCCGCAATTTTTCCGTATAAAACCAGTAATAACGTACACGCTATTCCTATTAATGCACCGCCTATTGCAGCCGACACTGGGGTGAATTCTGTTATCATTTTTAAATTTCCCAAACAATAGAAACGCCTAAACCGGTTTGTTTCATTTCGATTGATAATTGTTGATTAGGCGCTAAGTAGTTAGCACCCGTTACTTTTTTTGCTGGCGAATAAAAAGCCATAGCGTTTAATTGTACCTTGTTGGTAAAAGAATGGCTAAAGCCAGTAGTAAAATGCCACTCTTGAACGCCCGGCGCTAAAATATTAAGCAAAACGTTTGATGAAGGAATAGGTTGCTCGGTATAAGATGCCCCAAAACGAATCTTTTGTTGCGATGTACGCTGCCATTGATAACCAAGCTTATAAATAGTCATATCGTTCCAGCCAAACCCAGCGCCGGCGTTAGCTCCTAAAGGCGCTGACATCAAGTTATTGACTGGATTTGCAATACTTTTTACTTCGCTGTAATTTATTTTTTGCCAATCAAATACAACCTGATTACTTGGGGTAAGCTTGTAGGCTGCGCCAAGTTGAAACGAACTTGGTAGATCAAACCCGCCTTGCTCTGCAAACAAACCTTTATAGCTATCAAACTCTTGCATAGACACTGACGAGCGGTAACTTGCCCCCCAGCTTAATGACGAATTTATATCTTGGCTAATACCCAGTTGAATGCCTAGGCCTGTGCTTGTATCGGTGCCATTATTTGTAAGCGCTTCTGGTGATCGCGAAAAAGGAGCAAAGTTTCCAAGCCCTTGTGCTTCAAACTGTTGCACCACGTAAATAGGGGATACACCAAGGCGTGTTTGTTCATTCAACTTATAGCTTACTGTTGGGCTAATAAAGAGTTGTTTTAAATCAACGCCCGTCGTACCAGCGTAAAAAGTCCCCTCAGGAGAGGATTCTGCGCCGTACTCGGTATTCATACCGCCGTTGCCATACACTAATAAACCAATATTTACTTTTTCATTTAATTGATGGCCAATAGCAAACTCTGGAATTGCAAATACGGTGTTGTCGCTTTTTTGTGTTTTTGCTTCAAGATAAAATGCGCCAGGGTAAAAAGTATCTACTTTTGATGCAGTATATTTTCGTTCAGGTGAAAAAAGCTCTAAGCCCAGTGATAGCTCTGTTCCGTTAGGTAAAAAGGTTGCTGGATTATTAGCGCCAGACATTAACTCTTCTGACAACGCTACACCTGCGCCAGCCATGCCTTTGTGGGTCATGCCATAGCCGTGAGTAAAATAACCATTAGTAGCAAATGCACTGAACGAACCTAACGCACACGTTAAGGCTAAGCCTGAAATTAACTGTTTTTTCATTTTAGTAAATACATAAAGTTGGAATGGGCGGACAATAGCTAATTTTTGATATTCTAAAAAGGAATTTAAATAGATTAGTTATAATAAAAGGTAATACGGCAATAGTTATAAAGTTAAAATAAATGAGCGTAGATTGCTATTCAGCCTTAACTTAAATTAAAAGTTTCACTAACGTATTGAACTATAATGATATTTAAGCATGCAATCGGTAGCTATACATTTTGATATTAAAAGTATGCTGGTAAAAGGATCGTTTACGCATTAGTAGCTGCATAAAGTAGATTTATTATTTAACGTTTAGGTTATTTAAATCGCCATTATTAAATGGCGCTATTGTATGTAAAAGCAAAGCGGCGATTAATATCACCGCTTTTAAAAATCACATAGATTCAAGCGTTTTACCGCGTGTTTCTTTAATATATTTAACAACAAAAAATATGCTTATAAGTGCCGATAACGCATAAAAGCCATAAGCGCCTGCAAGTCCAATGTTAGCCAGCATAATAGGGAAGGTCATGGTAATTGCAAAGTTAGCAATCCACTGCGCACTGGCAGCAACGGCAAGGGCAGCACCACGAATACGGTTATTAAACATTTCGCCTAATAATACCCATACAATTGGGCCCCAACTTAAGCCAAAAAATACCACAAATAAGTTAGCCATAATAAGTGCAAACGTACCCATGTTATCGCTAAGTGCAAGTTTGCCTGCGTCATCAAGGCCTGCACTGCCAAATATATAAGTAAGCGCGCTTAAGCTAATAAACATACCAATACTGCCTACTAATAGCAGTGGTTTACGGCCAACTTTGTCAACTAGGGCAATGGCAATAAAGGTCGATACAATATTAGTAGTACCTGCGAGCACATTTATAAATAGCGATTGCGACTCATCAAACCCAGCGGCTTGCCAAAGCTCAGAGCCGTAATAAAACACCACATTAATACCCACAAATTGCTGAAATACACTCAGCGCAACACCCACCCAAACAATTGGGTGTACTTTTTTACTGCCATCAATAAATAAATCACTAATACTTGGCTTTGTATCGCTATGCAAGGAGCGTTTAACATCGCTTATTTGCGCATCAACGTTGTCGTTCGATATTTTACTAAATACCGCTTTAGCATCGTCTACTTTACCTTGCGCTACTAAATAACGAGGCGACTCAGGAATAAACAAAACACCGACTAAAAACAACACTGCAGGCACAAGCTCAGCCCAAAACATCCAGCGCCAAGCGGCTATATCAAGCATTAAAATATTTTGTGCACTGCCTGCTGCATCAGCAATTAAGTAATTACTTAAAAAAGCAGCAAATAAACCCAGTACAATAGCGAGTTGTTGTAGTGTAGCTAAACGACCACGAAGTGCTGGTGGAGCAACTTCAGCAATGTAAGCAGGCGCTAATACCGATGCAGCACCAATACCTAAACCACCAAACAAGCGGTAAAAAATAAACTCCGCAGAGCTTTCGCTAATGCCCGAACCAAAGGCACTAATAGCAAAAATAATCGCGGTGATGATCATAATTGCACGGCGACCAAATTTATCAGCCAGCGGCCCCGCAGCAAGTGCACCTAAGGCACAGCCAAGTAAAACAGAGGCAACATTAAAGCCCGTAGCCACACTGCTTGAATTGAAGGCATTACCGAGCGCCGACACCGTGCCGTTAATAACGCCCGAGTCAAAACCAAATAAAAAGCCACCAATAGCAGCAACTGCCGATATAAATATTACGTAAAAAAGAGAGGTGTTTTCAGCTGTGTTGGCTGAGTGGGAAGGCGGTGTGTGCGTGGTCATTATATGCCCTGAAAGTTAAATTAAATTTAAAGGAACATAATATCGTAAAGCGTTATGGTTGAATACATTTGTGCAGGTATAACGATTTAGCGGGGATAAATTAAGCCGTTCTAATACCTTTAAATTAAAGGTATTAGTCTAAAGGCGTTGGATTAAGTACTTTTAACTTAAGTACCGTTTTTTGAATAGCGCAGACTGAATCTCAATAAACAATGTGCTTTGTATAGTAAGTGCCTGTTTAGCCAATATTACTGCTCTCACCCTTTTGGTATGTTTTTGCAATTACATAAACTGATATGAGGTTTAGTAATTGTTTACATGTGGTTATTTGGTGGTTAAGGTTAATAGATTATAAAATAGGGACATTTGTCGGTTTATAATGCGTCAAATGTCGTAAATTAAACTGTCATATTTATAGAGATAGCATGTCTGTAATTCGTAGCTCAGTTTTTCAAATCATTTTTAAATCAATGTTTTTACTATTATTTAACTGTATCGGATTCTTTGCAATATATGCTGTCGCTCTTTTATTCCTTAGCGAGAGCAATACTTCGTTATCGCCAAATGAACAACTTTTGGCGTTAATTCTCGCTTTGGTTACAACATCTATTTTTGCTTGGTGGATGGTACTTAGCTTTCGCCAATACGAAATCAAAATAGACAGTGAAGTAATCCTACTTAAAGGATTATCTGGCTGGAAAAAGATTGACAAAACTTTTCCACTCTCCGATCTTGACGGTGCAGAATTAGGAACGGATTTAGCTTTATTCAAGGGAAAAAAATTGGTGGCGAAACTTTCAATGGTTTCTATAGCATTTGACAATCATTCGCTAAATAAAAGTATTACAAAAACTTTACCCGCTCCTGAATTGGGTAAATAAATATAACAAGCCAATCCAGCAGCGGCTGATAGAGGCATTATACAACCGAGTGTTATGTACTTATGAAATTTTCATTAGTTGACGGATTTAAGCAAGCTCCTCTGCCCAAGATGAAAGGGGTATGTATATATTGTGGTAGTCCAACCGTAGCAAAGTGTGGTTCAAAAATTAGATGGCATTGGGCGCACAAGGTAAAATGTAGTTGTGATCCTTGGTGGGATAATGAATCCCAATGGCATCGAGATTGGAAAAATCATTGGGAAGATCATAATCAAGAAATAGTATACTTTGATAAAAGTGGTGAAAAGCATATTGCAGATGTTGTTAATGAGCAGAATATTGTAATTGAATTTCAAAACTCCCCAATGTCTGAAGCTGAGTTGAAATCAAGAGAGGATTTCTACGGGGATATGATTTGGGTAATTAATGGTCGTAATCTAGCGAAAAACATAAAATTACGTGCGATGCTTCCTGATCCTCTGCATGAATCAATGGAAGATATATCTATTCATTCAAGTAATCATAAAACTCATTTCGTTTATTCTTTTATTTCTGAGTATCGAGGTCCGAATGAGTTAGTAGAAATACATAGCTCAGATAAAATAGATGGAATAATTAAATCCACGCATGTAGGACACTTCCTCTTTGAGTGGAAAAGGCCTAGATATGTTTGGTTTAAAGCAACAAAACCAGTTTATTTGGACTTTGGACAAGGTGTCATCTGGCAATTAATGCGTTTTAACAATTATAGTAGTTTCTGTATTAAGGCATGTATTAAAAATGATTTCTTGGCAAAGTTTAAATGAGTTACATAACAAGTGATCAATCTTATCAGTGCTAATTCATTACAGGCTATAAATAGAATTATTGGCACTATTTATAGTGCTAAATCTTCCCCAACCTCTGTCTTACACCTCAAAGTTCTCAAAGTACTCTTTTTGCAATTCTATAGTAAGCGCTTTAGGGCGAATGCCTTGTACTAGGCTGTATACTTCTTCTTTTGTGTAACCTGCCGAATTTAAAATAAGCGCAGCGACCAAACCTGTGCGGCCTGTGCCGCCTTTACAATGTATGGCAATGGTTTGTTTGTGTTGTATGGCCTGTAATATGTCGGTTTTGTGGGTGTTCCAGCTTGATGTAAAAGGCTGTTTGGGTGCTTCGTCGTCATTTATTGGTAAATGAAACCAGGTTATATCGTGCTTATTGCACTCACTATTAATTGTTTGTACGTTGTTTTTTTCAAGTTCTTTTTGCGGCATAAGCGAAAGCAGCATGTTAGTGCCAGCAGCTTTTAATGTAGCGATTGAATCCGCTAGGTTTTGCGTTTTTGTACCAGGGCAGGGCGTAAAAATAATATTTGCGCCGTTATTGAGTGATAAAACATCGTACGGATGCGCGCTCATGGTAAGTCCTTTATTTTTAATGAATTTGCTTTTATACACTCACTATAGCGTGTTTTAGTTACAAGTTTAAGATTGAATAATAAGCGCAAACACTAGATACTGTTTTTATATACAGTTGTGGCGATATTATGAAAAAAGAATTACCAGCAAAATACTATTTAGCGCATTTTAGAGAGCTTATTGAGTTTGTAACAAGTAAATGTATGCATTTACTTGAGCCTAAACATAGTGAATTTATTAGTAAAATTAACCAGCTAGATGAGCAAAGCCAGTGCATGTTGGCGCGGGTGTATTCGCGCAAGCCTTATTTGGTGCAGGCGCAATCGCTTAATTATGAAGAAATAACATCGCCGCATCAGGCTATTTATACGCTAAAAAAAGCGGGCATTTTATTTGAGCCAAACGAGCAGCATTATTCGCAGCTTTTAGCGCACCTAACTAAGCCTTCTTTGGTTGAGTTACTAAGTAACTACCCAGAGCAAATAAGCTTTAAAAAGAGCGCCGCTAAAGGCGCGCTGGTGGATATTGCGCGTGATTTTTTTAAAGCATGCCCACAAGAGCTTGCACCACTTTATAGCCAGTATGTAATTAATAATCGCAATGACTACTACGAATATTTTGAGTTTTTATTTGCAGGCAAACTAAGCGGTGGTGATGTGAATCATCAAAATCGTTTTGTAATGCGAGACTTAGGCTTAACCGCTACACGCGAAGGACACAGTGAGAGCTTGTCACGCTTTGAAACACTTGACGAAGCGCAATCAAACTATTTACTAAACCGTTACCGGTTAGCATTTAAAAACATTATAGATGAGAGTGATTACGTTGCTTTAGCGTCGCAGGTTTTAGTGCAAGCTGCACATGGTGCAATTGCCGTCGTATTAAAAAATAAATTATTAGTTAGGCTTTATAGGCAGCTAAAAACAGTTGATAGCGAACTTGCTTTTAGCTTACTTGAAGGGTGCGTGGATGATAGCGAAGCACAAGAAATTCAAATAAGAGAGCAATACAGGCTTGGCAATAAAGAGTGGGTAAAAGCTCGATTAGAAGCCATTATCGAAAACCCGCTCACTGATGATTTACTGTATTTTGCTGACGATTTTTTAATGCGTAAGTTTAATAAAAAAACACGTTCGCGTTTAAGTGCCATGCTTGCCAACACTCAGTGCGTGCTAGAAATAGATGAACTGTACCGAGGTGAAGTAGAGCAGGGCGTAAACGATTATTATACTCGCCAAGGTATGGCTGTATTTAATACCGAAAACACGCTTTGGCAAAGTTTGTTTGGTTTAGTATTTTGGCATGAGTTATTTGTGGAGTCGCCTTATCCGCCATGCAATGAGTTTGATATTTATCCGCAAGTATTAAGGCTTGGTAATTTTTATGAAGCGCAGCAAATACAGATAAATGAGCGTTTAGCTCAGTGCCAAACGCCGCAAGCATTACTTAATTTGGTATGCAAAAATGCAGCGCAATACTTTGATCAACCTAACGGTTTGTTTAGATGGCGCAGCAATTTATTAGAGCCACTAGAAGCGCTTATTTTAAACAGCCCTATTAAGGCGCTAATTGCGCATTTAACGGCTATGAGCAAACATTATTTACAACTAAAAGACGGCTACCCCGACTTAATGGTTATCAATAATGGCCAAGTACATTTTGAAGAGGTAAAAGCCCCAGGCGATAAGCTTAGGCGCAACCAACTTACCACTATTGATAATTTAAAAAATGTGGGCTTTACAGTACACATTGCTGCGGTTAAATGGTTTGTAGATCCACACCGTATTTACAGTGTGGTCGATATAGAAACCACAGGCGGCTTAAAAGGCGGTAACCGTATTACCGAAATAGGCCTTGTAAAAGTGCAGCACGGTAAAGTAATTGATACTTGGACAAGCTTAGTTAACCCCGAGCGCCATATACCCGGATTTATAACGTCACTAACTGGTATTAGCGACAGCATGGTTTATAACGCGCCCGTATTTGCAGAGGTTGTAAAACCACTAATTGATAAACTCGCAGGCAGTATTTTTGTAGCCCATAACGTTAATTTTGACTACGGCTTTATTAAAAAAGAATGCGAGATGGCAGGGCACTTTTTTAAAATGCCAAAAATGTGCACCGTGGTTGAATCGCGCAAAGCGTTTAAAGGCTTAAAGTCGTATTCGCTTGGTAATCTCTCATCGCATTTTAATTTAAATTTAACCAGCCATCACCGCGCATTGGCTGATGCAACCGCCACTGCCGAGCTGTTATTGCTGATACAAAATAGTGAAACGCTAACGCCGTAGGGTATTAGCTTACCTTTAAGTATTTGAAATTTAGGTAATAAGTGGTTTTATTGTAATTTTTTAATTTATTTTGGAATAAAGTGTTTTTGTAAATCGTCTTCTTTATGTCAATCCGACAAACTAGAGGACAAAACAATGACTAAATTAAATAAAATTGTAAGCGTAATGATGTTAAGCGGTGTGTGTACTTTTACAGGTGCAGTGCACGCCGCTGATATTGAAATATCTCAGTCAACGTCGGCTCAGCAACAAACATCTACATCTATTGCGCTTTCACAAAACGGTTTAACAGCCAGTGGTAGCAATGACACAAACGCATCTAACAATACACAAGTAACGGCTGATGACTCGCAAGATACAGATTCAACGGCAAATAACACGCGAACTCCAGCGCAAGAAAGCAGCGAGGCCGCAGAGCCTGCAAATTCATTAGTTGCATCTGCCAGCTCATCTTTAAATAACTCATTGAATGCATCGGCATCGTCTTTAAATGCCACAGGCAATACCACAGTCAATACAGCACTTGATGCAACCGCGCAGTTAACCTCATCGGCGGGTTATTTAACAACCACTGTGAGTCAATCGTCATTACTTTCTGTTAGCTCTGAGCAAGCCGCTCAGCCTGATACTACTGATACACCAACAGGTGCCTCTTTACTTTCAAATGTGAGTAGCGCAACCGATTCAGTAACACAAGCAGATGCAACAAATGCGCTTAATGCGGGTGAGCTTACAAACCAATTAGCAATTACTAATACGGCTGCAAACTCAGTGAGCTCTGTACTGCAAGTAGGTGATGCAATTAATACCAGTAATGAAGTTGTAAGCAGTGTTCAGCAATCTTTAATTGCCAGCGTGCAAGATAGTACGGTTAGCAGCTTACAAAGCACGGTACAACAAAGTGTTAGCGGGCAGGTGAGTGCAGCGGTCACTGATCAAATTAGTAACGATGTAGCACTTAGCACTGCAAGTGAAGTAGTAACCAACATTACTAACGACTTAGACCTAGGCCTTTAATACGCCGCGTGTTTGCACAAATGCCGAATAGGGAAACCTATTCGGCCTGTTGGAGAATAAATATGAAAGCAGTTATAACCGCCACATTGTGTGTTTTTAGTGCCCAAGCGGTGCTTGCACAAACTAACCACGTTAAAACAGCTGAGCAAAATAAACCCTTTAAAAGTAGCTTTGAGCTAAATGCAGATGCAGAAGTTGGGGTATTAAGTAATTCGGCGCTCTCAATTCAGGAGCTTGACGATATTTCGTCGCAAAGCGACAGCGGCATAAAAACCGCAGCAGGTGTTAATGCAAAATGGCAATTAACCAAAGGCGCTAAATTAACTTCAAGCTACCGGTTTGAACAGCAAGACTACGATGAATTTGATCAATACGATTTAGACCTTCATCAATATGGTTTAGATGGCAGCTACAGCTTTAATAGCCATGAGGTAGGAGTTCGTTACGATGGCGCAAAAGCAAATGTAGATGGCGAACCATTTTTACATTTTAATCAAGCTAGTGCTTACTATGGTCATTTTTTAAACCCGCATACGTATTTACGTATGAGCATAAAAACCAAAGCTAAACGTTTTGCTACTGCAAAAGCACGTAATGCCGATGGCGTAGGTGCCGATGTAGCGCTTTATCATTTTATAAATAATGGCCAAACCATGCTAATGGCAGCGCTAAGTGCCGATAAAGAAAACGCCGACGACAACCAATACGACTTTAACGGCTACGGTTTTACGACTAAAGTTACGCACAAATTTACGGCCTTTAATGTGGCTAACAAAGTAGGGGCTGGCTGGCGTTATCAAAATAAAGATTACGATGAGCAAACAACGGATGATTTTTTTGAGCAAATACCGTCGCGAGATGAGCACCGAAATGTAGTCAATGCGTTTTATAACCTAGCTGTGTTTGAGCACGTAACACTAATAGCCGAGGCTGAATATGGCGATTATCAATCAAAGCTTAGTAGTAATACCTATACGCAATCGGTTTTATCGGCGTCAGTTAAAGTGCACTTTTAGGTGGGTAAATGGCGCCATAACCAAAGGTGGTGTCTTTGCCTTGCTCGCCTAAATCGACGGCCAGCGATGTAAGCTCGTTAAGTGCTTTAGTTTTATTATTACCATGCTTTAACAATAAACAACTTAATGCCGCGCTTACATGCGGCGCCGCCATTGACGTACCCGACTCCCTACCAAATTTTCCATTACTTTGGCTTGTAACAACATTTACACCAAGGGCTGTAAAGTCTATGTAATCGCCTTTATTTGACCATCTATAAATGTGGTTTTTTGAATCAATAGCACTTACCGCTATCACGCTTTTATATGCACCAGGGTATAACGGCTGCGACGCCGGACCTTGATTACCCGCAGCAGCTACAATTAAACCATTTTGTTTTATTGCTGCAGTAATACTTGCTTCTAAAATTGCGTTATTTGGCCCCGTTAGGCTCATATTTATTACGGGTATTTTATTACTAACTAGCCAGTTAAGTGCTTCTACTATGGCAAATAATGTAGCCCCTTGTGCATATTCAGATTGTCTATAAAACACCTCTGCACTGTAAAGCTCGGCACTGCTTAAAAGCGGGTTAAGTTTTGCGCCTTTACCTGTAATTAGCCCTGCAATGGCGGTGCCGTGTAAATTTGGCGAGCTTAACCCTTTAGGTAAAAAGCTTTGCGTGGTGATATTGGCGCCTTTAAAAGCACTGTGTTTGGTATTAATGGCGCTGTCGATCATGCCAATTTTTACACTTTGTGTGCAGTAGGGGGCAATAGACTTATTTGGTGTTACTTTTGCGGTAGGCTCGCCTGTTTGCGCTTGGTAAATGTGGTTTCGGTCAAGTATTGCAGACTCACCTAAGTTAAGCGCTTTTAATAACTCACTTTTAGAGTTAACACCTTGGGGTACGTTAAAGCGCACTAAGCTCATGTTAAGTGCGTTGTAATTTTTTACCGACACAATGGTTACATTTTGCTGTTTTAGGGTATGAAGTTGTTGGCTATTTGCCATTAATAACCATTGGCGCTCTATTGCTCTAAAGCCGTTTTCAAGCTCCACTTCTACAAATGCGGTGTTTTGGCTATTTATATTAATGTTAAGCACATTGGGTAAGCTGCTAATTGGCTCACTTATTTGCGCTTTTAGTTCATCAATCGATATTTGTGGAACAGGCACCGGAAGCGGCAGGCGTTGTGCTTGCTCTATAGTTTGCTCAATACGCTGCTCTATTGGGTTTAGCTGCCCAAGCACCTGATCGACTCTTACTATGTTGGCTGAACTCGTTGCGCTAAATATGCAAAGCGAAGCGGCTATTATGTGTTTAACGCGTGTGTTTTTAATATTCATAGTGGGTTACTTCTATTAAATTTATCATGCTGGTTAGTTAACGTTTAACACATAGAAATATTTCATTATTTAAATTATTTTGATTATTTGGGAATAAATGTTTTTTTGAATCGTCTTCTTTATAAAAGGGGTAAAAATCAATGAACGAAACTCTAAAAACCTTATTGCCCATGCTTAGGCGTTTTGCCTATTCGCTAACGGGTAGTAAAGCAGATGCAGACGATGTAGTGCAAATAACAATTGAAAAACTATTAGTAAAAGGCATTCCGGATGACGTTGAGCCTGCTAAGTGGGCATTTAAAATTTGCCGTAATGTGTGGATAGACGAATACCGCTCACGCAAGGTAAGGCAAAATACGGCTCAGGCCGATATTTTACCAGAGCCAATAACAAGCAATGAACACGACACACTCGAAAACAAACAAATGCTTAAAAATGTAAATACAGCTCTTGGGCAATTACCCGAAGAGCAACGCGCCATAGTATCGCTGGTGGCAGTGCAGGGCATGGCCTATAAAGAAGTAGCACATACGCTAGATATACCTATAGGCAGTGTAATGAGTAAATTATCGCGCGCACGCAGCACGCTTTATAACTTAATAAAACCCGACTTTAAAAAGGAGCAAGTATGAACATTAACGACGAAACACTTAGCGCCTTTTTAGACTCAGAGCTAAGTGAGCACGAAATGGAGCAAGTGCGTAAAGCCCTTGAAACCGATGATGCGCTAGTAATGCGACTTGCAGAGCTAAGCGAAGTAGACATGTTAGTAAAAGAGCACGCAACAAGTATTGACGACGCCCCCCTTAGTGACTCATTAGCTAAAACGGTTGCAAAGCTTGATATAGCAACGAAAAAAAACACGTTAAATAGCAATGTAGTAACGTTAACGCCTTGGCAAAAGGTTAAGCAATCGGCTAATAAAAGTTTAGCAATAGCAGCAAGCGTTGCTGTGGTATTTGGTATTGCAATGACGAGCTATTTACAACCCAGTGAGGCGCAAAACTTAGTAGCCAGTAATACCGCCTCAGCCCTTAACACACAACTAAGTAGTGGTGTGTTTGAGCAAAGTGATGGCTCAGTATTTAGTGCGCAGCTTAGTTTTAAAAATCAGCAAGGTGAGCTTTGTAGGCAGTATGCACTAAGCTCAAATAATACAACGCAAACAAGCATTGCTTGTAAAACGCAAAGCGGTTGGCAAATTAAAGCGCAAACACCCGCGCAGCAAAGTGATAATAGCGCGCAATATCAAACGGCGTCTAACAACAGTGAGTTAGATGCTGTTATAGATAGCATGATCAGCGGCGCACCACTAGATAGAGCGCAAGAGCAGCAAGCAATTAGCGCAAAGTGGCAGTTAAACAAATAATAATGTGTATAAAACGAGGTGAACTATGAAAACATCTATTTTAATTATCAGTATTTTACTTATGGCGGGCTGTGCATCTAAACCTGATTACCGCGCCGCGAATAATGGCTCACAAGGTTACAGCGAGCAAAAAATTAGCGACGATCAATACCGAGTAGAATTTAAAAGTGTGTCAAACAACGTAGCCGATGCCGGTGACTATGCATTATTGCGCGCGGCTGAGCTTACACAAGCGCAAGGCTACGACTGGTTTGTTGTAACTAATAAAGAAACCTTTGTTGAGTCTAAATCGCAAGCTCCTGCGTCATCTATTAGTGCATCACAAAGCCAGCAATATGATCGAAGCTGTGGTTTATTAACTTGCGAAACACGCGCTAGCCCAACAAGCAGCGTAGGCGTACAGTTAAGCAACAATGATAAACGCAAAGAAGTGCACACCCTGATTGATATTAAAATGGGCAAAGGTATAAAGCCAAGCGAGAACAGCTTTAGCGCCCAAGACTTAATTGAAAACTTAAGCAAAAAGGCGCAAAAGTAAGCGTTTGGTAAAAGCGCTTGATATAAGTACTTAGCTTGTTTTAGCTAAGTGCTTTTTTCGTGGTAAGAAACCAGTAACCAGCATAGTGCCTACAATTACAAATAGTGCGCCTAGTAATGTATTTGGCCCTATTTGCTCATCTAAAAATAAATGCCCCCAAAATATGCCAAATAATGGAATTAAAAACGTGACTGTTAACGCTGAGGTTGGGCCAATATCGTCGATTAATTTAAAAAATAAAATATAAGCAAGGGCGGTACATACTACGCCCAGTACTAATACACCTAGCATAATGTTGGTGCTTGGTATTTCTCGTATTGGCATAAATAAGATAAGCGGTAATACCATAAAGCTCGAAGCCCACATTGAGCCATGGGCATTATCGAATGGGGCCAGTTTAGGCGCGTTTTTAGTGTAATGCGATGCAATGGCATAGCAAAGTGAAGCACTCAATGCTGCTATTATAGCCATTATTGATTGGCTATTTAATACAAAATGATTTTGCCCAACGAGTATTGCAACGCCTATTAAGCCAAGTAGTAAACCAAGCACCATACTTTTATTGGGCTTTGTTTTCGTCCATAAAATTCCAACGACAACACCCCATATTGGTGTTGTCGAATTTAAAATTGAGAGTGTGGATGCGCTAATAGTTTGGGCTGCGTAAGCAAAAAATAAAAACGGAAGGGCAGAATTAAACGCGCCTATAATAAAAAAGTGTTTTTTATGTTGGACAAACGCTAAGCGGCGTTTTAAATACAAAGCAACAATAAATAAAGTAACTGCAGCAAAGCCTACTCTAAACTCAATTAATACCGCAGGCCCCAAGCTGTTAGCTGCCATTCGCATAAATAAAAAAGAAGCGCCCCATATAGCGGCCAGAAAAAATAATCGCAGTAAACTTGCTAAGCTCATGATAGTATTTTAATTAAGCTGATTGGTTTTTAGAATAACAGGGTTTATAAAAAGTGTAAGCCATATTCGGAACTGGCATATAAAAATAATAAATTAAGGATAAGAATGAAAACGTTCTCAGTAGTTTCTATGGTATTTATCACTTTTTTGGGTGGATGTAATTCAAGCTCAATCAACCTTTACAGTGATACCACCATGAAAAAGAATGAATACAATGGTATTAAAGCGTATCGAAAAGGACAGTTTGAGGCCGCTTTCAATTATTTAAAAGAGCCTGCTGGGCTAGGCTATAAAAGCGCACAATACACGTTGGCGTTTATGTTTTTGAAAGGCCAATACTTGGAGCAATCTACTAAACTAGGGATGGGCTGGCTAGGCGTTGCAAAAGAAGCGGGGGTTGAAAATTGGTCTGCGCAATACGATGTATTTTACAGTGCAGCGACTACGCAGCAAAAACAACAAATAGACGAAACAGTTGCGTTGTATATAACGCAATTTGGCGTTAAAGCACAAAATATGACCTGTCGTCGTTCAACTTCGCCTAGGCGTACATTTGGTGAAGTTAAAATTGATTGCACTAAGCACGAAGGTAGCGTTACCGAGCACGAGATACAAATAATAGAATAGAGTTATGGCTTTTCTAGCTTTTTTTCAAAGTCGCTTTTTACAATATCGAGTGCTTTTAAGACCTCTTCTGGAGCAACATCGTGTTGCTCTAGTATCATAATTAAATCTACTGCAAGTTTAATATGTGTAGGGGCTTGATCAAGTGGGCTTGTCATTTAATTCTTTCTTTTTTGATATTTGGCTAATGGCAACATTTATTGCTGTTTGCACACGTTGTTCCATATGTATGCGTTCTGATTGCGGTAAATAAAACGCCATATCTACATCGTAGCGAATATATCGTGGCGGGAGCTGATTTAGTACCGTACAACAAAAGTCAGCCATTACATCTTCATCATATTTTTCATCAAGTTTAAGTTTGATGATTTCTTCAACTACAATCTTTTCGTAATAGTTGTGTATGTCTTCGTGTAATCGCATATTCCCACCGCTTTAAAATAATCCGTTTAACTGAGTCTATACTAAGGCTTACTATAAATCGATAGCGGCTTTAAATAGTTGTTTATGAACATTAATTAGTGAACTCAAATTACGCTGATAACCGCCGCCTAAAGCGCACATTAGTGGGATTTGATGTTGCTTACAGAAGTTGAGAACAAACAAGTCGCGCTCATATACGCCATTGAGCGATATATTAAACAAGCCTAACTCGTCTTTAGTGTAAATATCAACGCCTGCATTATACAAAATAATATCAGGGTTATGTATGCGCACGCAAAAATCGAGTGCTTGCTTTAATGTAGCAAGGTACTCATCGTCGGCTGTTTTAGCGGGCAATGCAAAATCGTAAGTGGACTCTTGTTTATTACGAGGAAAATTTTGCTCACAATGAATTGAGCAGGTAATAATTTGGTTATGGTTATGGTTATGGTTATGGTTATGGTTTTGAGTGATTTGTGCTGTGCCATCGCCTTGGTGTACGTCGCAATCAAAAATTAAAACAGTGTCGGCTTGCTCTGTATTTATTAAATGTGCTGCTGCAATAGCTAAATCATTAAAAATGCAAAAGCCACTGCCAAAATCGCTATGAGAATGATGATAACCACCGCTTAAATTGAAGGTTAGATCGTGACTAAAAGCTGCCTCAGCAGCTTGAGTACTCCCACCAACAGATAGGAGAGTACGCTCTACTAGTTGTTGCGAATAGGGAAATCCCATCTTTTTAATTGCTTTATCACTTAGCGTTCCATTTAAAAAGTCATCTATATAACGTTGGCTATGACATAGCGCAAGTTGAGATACGGTTACTTTTTTAGGCTCTTGAAAGTGAATAGCCGAAACACCTAGATTTTCTATTTCGGTTTTAAGTAACTTATACTTTTGAATAGGGAATCGATGACGTTCTGCAAGGATAAGGTCTGAATACAATGGATGATAATAAAGCTGCATAGTAAAGTGCGGCTTAACGCAGCTGCTGTTTTTCTACTTGTTGTATTTTATCCTCAGTGGCAGAAATTGCTTTTCTGCAGCGGCCTAATCGAGCGTGTGTGCTTAATATTTCAAGGTTAAGCTTTTGTGCTTTAGCTGGCGAGGCTTTATCCATTTGCATTTTACGCTCTTCAATCATGAGCACTAAACGGCGTTCAAACTCATGGTTTTGTTTTAATTCGTCGTAAAGCTCGTGCGATGA
Organism: Pseudoalteromonas sp. NGC95; assembly: GCF_015864705.1. Lineage (NCBI taxonomy): Bacteria > Pseudomonadati > Pseudomonadota > Gammaproteobacteria > Alteromonadales > Pseudoalteromonadaceae > Pseudoalteromonas > Pseudoalteromonas sp. NGC95. Next base: position 13,809 of record NZ_JADYWR010000005.1, on the reverse strand, counting down.
TTGCATTATTTTTTGTACCGCTTGCTTATAAACGGTTTGCTTAGGGCGTGGTTTATAATGGCTTTTGTTTTCTTTAACCCAAATAGGCGTTGATTTAATAACGTTGAATACAGCTTGTACCTGAGCTCCTATACGTTCAAGCGCGTAGGTATAAGCATGGCGATGCTCACTTGGCGGTAATCTTGACACTTCATCTTCTATCTCTATTACGTAATCGACGAGGTTCATGCTTTTTGTACTAAAAACTGCGCGGTCAAACAAGCTAGGTTGCGCTTGCATGTAACGATTTTTAGAAAAAAGTTTAGCTTTATCAAATTGATCAGCTTGTTGTTTTAGCGTTGCAACTTGTTGGCGTAGTTTATCTAAAGCTGTAGGGTGCATATTAAAAGTAAGCCTCGTAAATTAGTTTTAATGCTAAAAGTATAACCATAGTATTAAATACGGGGCGAATAAATTTACTACCAAAACGTATTGCTGAATGTGCTCCAAACCATGCGCCTAGCATAATAAAAAAGCCCATTGTTATGCCAAGTAAAAAGTTTACATGTCCGAGTGCCACAAAGGTGATGAGCGATATAAAATTAGAAACAAAGTTCATTGAACGCGCTAAACCGCAATTGAGTAGCAAGTTCATTTTATAAAGCATGCCATTAGAAGCAGTCCAAAATGTCCCCGTACCTGGGCCTGCTAAACCATCAAAAAAGCCTAATGCTAAACCCTGTAGCCATTGTTTTATTTTCATCGCTTTGTTTAGTTTAGGGAGCTCATCGCCTTCTGTGGTACTTAAATTACCAAATAAGCTATAAGCGGCAACTAAAATAATAATAATGGGGAGTAGTTTGTTTAAAAAATCGATACTTAAATGATCAACAATAACAGTACCTATCAATGCACCTATTGCAGTAGCAATTATGGAGGCAGCCCAAAACTTTGGACTAAATAAGTTCTTTTTATAGTATGTATAGCTTGCCGTTAACGAGCCAAAACTAGCAGCTAGTTTGTTGGTGCCTAATGTTAAATGTGGAGGTAAGCCTGCAGTTAATAAAGCGGGCACAGTTAACATGCCACCGCCACCGGCGATAGCGTCTATAAAACCTGCGGCAAGTGCAACAGCACATAAAACAGCCCAAGTTGTTGGATCGAGTGCGAGTTCAAACATTAATAATCTATTTGTCTTTTAAAAGGTGGTAGGGTGTCGAGCATGGCTTTACCGTATCGCTTAGTAACTAAGCGCCTATCGAGAATAGTAATACAGCCTTCATCACTCTCTTTTCGCAGCAGTCTACCACAGCTTTGTACCAATTTCTTTGCGGCGTCTGGTACGGTAATCGTTAAAAACGGGTTACCGCCTTTGCTTTGTACAAATTCTGCTTGCGCTTCTTCTATCGGCGAAGTAGGTACAGCAAACGGAATTTTAGTAATTATTAAGTTCTCTAAATATTTACCAGGTAAATCAAGGCCTTCTGAAAGGCTTTGTGTTCCAAATAAAATACTGCCTTTGCCTTCATCTACATTTTTGGTGTGTAATTTAAGCAACGCTTCTCGCGACATCTCACCTTGTACTAATAAGTTAAAACCTTTTGTTCTAAGAAACTTTGTTACATGGTCCATTTGCCAGTAAGAAGCGAATAGTACAAGGTTCGCTTTTTTATCATTTAGGTACTCCGGTAAAGTTTTAGCTAGGTGATCACTAAAGTCTTTGTCGGTTGGCTCTACCTTAGATACCGGAATACGTAAAGTGGCTTGTTTTGGGTAATCAAAAGGAGAAGGTACTTTAATAAATTTAACGCCTTCTTCTTTAGCAAGTCCTGTTTCGTAAGCAAAGTGATCGAACGAGCCCAGTGCACTTAATGTAGCAGAGCACAAAACAGCGCCCGCGCATTCTCGCCACAATTTATCTTTTAAGTAATAACCGACCTCGATAGGGCAGTCGCTTAATAAGTGGTCGTGATGGCTTTTGTATTCAAGGCGTTTTATCCACCGTGCATGAGGAGCTCCTTCGCCTTTTTTTGCGTAACTAAACCATAGTTTGTTTAGTTGTTCTAACCGGTTTATGTATTGACCGCTTTCGCCTAGTATTGGGTCGGCAACGTAAGGTTTTATGTCGCCATCACTTACATCTTGGGTAAGGGTGTCGTGCATTTTGTTTAAACAGCGCAGCGCATCTTGCGTGGCTTCGCTTATATCTTTTGCTTTACTGTGCAGCGATTGTGGAATTTCACCGTGCTCAAAGCGATAAGTATCGTCTTTTGAGTATTCAAAGTCGGCATTATCAAGAATATCGCGAACTACTTTTAAATCTTTATTCGCGTCATTAATGCTGTCGCAAAGTTTAAAGTTTTGCCCAATAGCTCTTTGCCCCACTAAAACCTTCGCCATTTTCCCGCTAAACTTGGTGAGCTTATCAAGCCATTCTATCGTGCCTTTAATTGTGGCAGCAGCTGATGAAAAATCGCGTGTTATATGTGCTAAATGGTGCGCTTCATCAATTACATAAATGGTGTTGTCGGGCTCTGGTAAAATTTTACCACCGCCTAGGTCTAAATCGGCAAGTAATAAAGAGTGATTAATTACCAGTACATCCATTTGCATTAATTGATTACGAGCAAGCTGAAACGGACACGTTTGATGGGCCTTCATTTGGCGTTGGCATGAATGTTTATCGCACGCTATTAAGTTCCACACTCTATCGGGTACAGTATCGGCCCAGCTGTCTCTATCGCCTTGCCATTTTTTATTCACATAGGCGTTATATAGCTCATTCAAACACTTGGCTTCCATTGCGCTCAATGGTGAAGTAAGCGTTGGCATAAAGTCCATTTGTGTTTGGCTATCGCCGTTTACAGCATTATGTAATTTGTGGGCACAAATATAACGATGGCGACCTTTTACTAAATCAAATTTAAAGTCGAGGCCTGAATGCTTTTTAAAAAATGGGAGTTCTTTTGCTATTAATTGTTCTTGCAGTGCAACCGTTGCGGTAGAAATAACTAGCTTCTTTTTTTGCGCTAAGGCAAGCGGTAATGCGCCTAAACAATAGGCAAGAGACTTACCGGTACCGGTGCCTGCTTCAATTACGCAAATGCGCTGCTTTTTATGGTATTCGCCAGCAAGCGTTTTTGCTATTTCGGCTACAAGGTAGTTTTGACTGCTACGAGGGCGATAATCGTTTAGGTTGCTAGCCACATGCTGGTGTACTTGCCTAATTGTTTTTTTTAGTGAGTCAGAAAGCATGGGATGATTTACCTAAAGTATGTATATAATTACAGTGCTATGGATTTTAGAGTTATAAGAGTGTAACTACAAGAAGTGATGAGATTAATTTAGCAAATAAAGTATCTGAGTGTTTATTTAGGTTGAATGTATGGCTTTAAAGCATTTTGAATTAAGTAAAAACTTACATATATATGAATAAGGTTTAGTAATAATGTACTTAACAGCCGGTTTTATTGTTTCTTCACATGCTTATGATACTGCTAGCGGCATCTGCTACGAAGCGTGGTTTTGCAGTGATAAAGGGCCTATAAAAACTATATCAGTTAACGAAAATGCGCTGTTTTTTATCAAAAGTAAAGATGCTGAAATAGTGCATGAAATATTAGCAGCTGAGTCACTTATCTTTAATATTAAAAGTCTTGAGTTAAAAAACTTTCAGCAAGAAGATATGTCGGCCTGTTACTTCAAATCACTAAAGCATTTTTATTCTGCTGCTAAAGCTTTAAAGCAACGTGGAGTTGTATTATTTGAAGAAGATATTCGACCAATAGAGCGCTACCTAATGGAGCGCTTTATAAAAGGAGGTGCTTGGATAACGGGTAATGTTTTTTATCAAAATGGTTATACATTAGTAACAGAGGCAAAATTAAAAGCAAATGATGAGTACTCCCCAACTCTTAATAAGCTGTCGTTAGACATTGAATGTAACGAAAGTGGCGTTTTGTTTTCTGTTGGACTTGTGGGCTGTAATTTAGACTGTGTTTTAATGATTGGCGAGCCAGATAGAGAAGCTGAAAACCTAGAGTTTGATACTATTTGGTGTGTAGATGAGGCTGAGCTCTTAAAGGGATTGGAGCATTTTATTAAGCTTAGCGATCCTGATGTCATAATTGGTTGGAATGTAATTGAGTTCGATTTTTCGGTTATTCATGAAAGAGCTGAAGCACTAGGAATTAAGTTATTACTGGGTAGGGGAGATCAACCTTTATATGTTCGCAAAGGACACTTTACTCGAGTATCGATCCCTGGGCGATGTGTGGTTGATGGAATAGACACTTTAAAAAATGGTACATATAGCTTTGAGAGTTTTTCTTTAGCTAATGTTTCAAATCAAGTGTTGGGTGAGTCCAAATTAATCGACACGGCTAATAGTCTGCAGGAAATTATTAGGCAATTTAATGAAGATAAGCTTTCTTTAGCAAAATATAATCGACAAGATTGTATTTTGGTAAATAAAATTTTTGATAAATTAAAGCTACTCGATTTTTCTATTATAAGAACAAAGCTTACAGGATTAGAGCTTGAAAAAAAGGGCGGCTCTGTCGCTGCTTTTATTAATATGTATTTACCACTACTGCATCGCAGCGGTTATGTTGCCCCTAATATGGGCGATCATGGACTTACATTTGAAAGCCCAGGCGGTTATGTAATGGAGTCTATTCCTGGGCTTTATAAAAATGTCATTGTTTTAGATTTTAAAAGCTTGTACCCCAGTATTATGCAAACTTTCTACATTGATCCACTCGGACTGATAGAAGGTTTAAAAAATCCAAACCAAAGTGTGCAGGGTTTTAATGAAGCCCTATTCTCGCGAGACAAGCATCACTTACCTTTACTTGTTAAAAGCTTAGCGTCCCAAAGGCAGCTCGCCAAAGACAATCAAGATCAAATGCTTTCTCAAGCAATTAAAATAATAATGAATAGCTTATATGGTGTTTTAGGCTCAAAAGGGTGCAGGTTTTACGATCCCAGGTTATCTAGCTCTATTACGTTAAGAGGACACGAAATAATGCTACAAACTAAAAAATGGATAGAAGAGCTTGGTTATAGCGTTATTTATGGCGATACCGATTCTACATTTATTAAGTTGGATGATAATTTAACCCACGACGAGTGTAATGAAATTGGCGTGTTTTTAGCTAAAAAGATAACTACAGATTGGATTAGCGAGATTAAACAAACGCACAACTTAACAAGTCATTTAGAAATAGAATTTGAATCTCTTTATAGCCCTTTCTTTTTGCCAACCATAAGGGGAAAGCTAGTTGGCTCTAAAAAGCGCTATGTCGGTAAATTAATTAAACCAAACGAATCAAAACTAGTATTTAAAGGATTAGAAACAGTAAGAAGTGATTGGACTAAACTTGCTCAACAATTCCAGTTCGACCTATTTACTAGTCTTTTTGATGGAAATTTAAATATAAATGACCTTGTTAAAGACTATACAACAAAGTTATACCAAGGTGATTTTGATCATTTACTCATTTTTAAAAAGAGATTAGGTCAAAACTTAATCGATTATAAGAAAAATATTCCCCCTCATGTTCAAGCAGTTAAAAAACACCAGAAAAAAAATAGCGAATTTACGGTTAATAGAGGTGAATTTGTTACATTCGTTTACACAACCGCTGGAGTTGAGCTGTATCAAGGCCTACATAGCTATGACTATGCAATTTATGTAGAAAAACAGATTGTACCGCTTTTAGATATGGTAGAGCCGCTAATCAATCAAAATGTAAATGATTCGGAGAAGAATCAGTTTTTATTATTCTAATTTAGTATCTCAATTGGATGTTTTTGATTAAATAATCCACTTTCCTGCTTCTAAATCGTACGATAACCCCGGTTTTACGAAAAATATCATTAAAAAACCTCTTTATGATTAATATTTAGTTAACAGAGGTTGGCTTTTTAGTTTTTTTTGTTTACTATTTGTTTCAGTCACTGTTAATAGCATGTGATAATAAAAAATAATTAAATAATAGTTGCTTCTATAAAGTTGTAACACCAGGGAGAATCAAATGTTAAATAATCAAGTTTCAAAGGCAGTTCGCTTAGCGATTGCATTTGGTGCAGTATCTACTGCTGCATTTTCGGCAAGTTCGTTTGCTGCAGAAGAAGATAGCGTAGAAAAAGTAGAACGAATTGAAGTTACTGGTTCACGTATTAAACGTACAGATTTAGAAGGTGCTTCGCCAGTAAACATTATTACAGCAGAAGATATGCAGATTGAAGGTAACTTCACTGTGGCTGATGCACTTCGAGGCAGCAGTTTTAACTCATTCGGTTCATTTTCAGAGCGTTCAGGTAGCTCTGCACAATCTCAAGCTACTATTAACTTACGTGGTGCTGGTTCTAGCAGAACGTTAGTTTTATTAGATGGTAAGCGCATGCCTGGTTCACCAACTCTTGGTGGCCAATCAGCAAATTTAAACTCAATCCCAATGGCTGCAGTTGAACGTATCGAAATTTTAACTGATGGTGCATCTTCAACTTATGGTTCTGACGCAATGGCTGGTGTTGTTAACATCATCATGAAGAAAAACTATGAAGGTCTTCAGTTCCAAGGCGAAGCAGGACACCGTGATCAAGATGAAGGTACAACTTCAGCTAGTTTCTCGGTAACCGCTGGTTACTCTACAGATAAAGGTAATGTAACATTTGCTTTTGACCACCAGAGACGCGAAGGTATATCTGATGGTGATCGTGATTATACTAAAGCTTCAGCAACAGATCTTGATGGTGATGGCGTAATTCAGGCATACGAAGAGACTAAAGGTTGGTCTATCTACGGTGCGACTGTAGCTTCACCTGATTTTTCAGAGGCTCAAGCATCACCAATATGTGACGACTTAACAGCAGAGTACGGTGAGGATACATTCCGTAAGTTTGCAGCTGACAATGACTGGGGTAGTGAAGGCTCTACTTACTGTATGTTTGCTTTCGCAAATGTATCTTATAATAAAGCTTCTATCGACCGTAATACTGTTTATTTAGATGCAAATTATGAATTGAATGATGATATCGAATGGTATGGCCGTGCTATGTTTGTTCAAAATAGCTCATTTGGTCGTTATGCTCCACCTGCCGCAGCATGGAATAATTTAGCTGCAGACAATGAAGCAAACCCTTATGATGAAGAAACAACAGGTTACTGGCGTTGGGCAGGTATTGGTAATCGCGATGGTAACGTTGATGATTACAGCCAAGACTACCTAATGGGTTTACGCGGTGATTTAGAGTGGAATAATGCATCTTGGGATGTTTATTATCATACTAATAAAGCTGATAATAAATCTGTAGGTACTTATTACCTTAGCTACGGTGGCTTAGCTTACAACCAAGCAAATGGAATTGATTTAGGTTCTGATGAAGGTGTTGCAAATATGAAAGCAACAACCCTACAAAGCTCATCTTCTACTTTCAATCAATACAATGCCGGCATCGGATTCGATTTGTTTGAATTACCAGGCGGTACGGTAGCGCATTATTTCGGTGCTGAATTTTTAGAGCAAACGTATGCTGATATTTACGATGGTCAGTCAGAAGCTGGTTTAATAGGCGGCTCTGCAGGTAACTCTGCGCTTGGTGATCGTGACATTACGGCTTTCTTTTATGAAGTTGCAATGCCAGTAGTAGATTCACTAGAAGTTAACATTGCCGTACGTTACGATGACTACTCTGACTTTGGTGATAATGTTGCTCCTAAGATATCTGCTCGTTGGCAGGCAACAGATACTGTTGTAGTACGTGCTTCTTACTCTGAAGCTTTCCGTGCACCAGGTCTTGACCAATTAAATGCCGCTACTACTTTTAGTGCTGAATCAGCGATTGATTACTCTCAAGGTGATACATCGTCTAAGCAAATTGATACATACTACAAATCAAATACAGAGTTAGGTCCTGAAACATCAGAATACACTAACTTAGGTATAGCTTGGGATGTGATTGAGAACTTCGGTGTTAAAGCTGATTACTTCAATTTATCAATTGATGACGTTATTCAAACTAAAACTGTTCAAGGTCTTCTATCGGATGAAGCGGCTGGCAGAATAACTGCTTTCGCACCTGGTTCTGATGTAAGTAATGAAACTTTTTACTTAATACGTTCAGAAACTGGTCGTTTATTAGAAGCTGGTACTGGTTACTTCAACGGCAATGGTTTTGAGATTGAAGGTTTAGATTTAACTCTTTACGGTCATATCGATACTAGTGTTGGTGAGTTCCGCATGAACACTGTAAATAGTTTTGTATTATCTTACGATGAAGAGCGTGGCGGTAGAGTTTATAATACTGCTGGTTGGAGTGGTCAACCTGACTTCAAATCTAATACTACATTAACTTGGGCGCTTGACGACCATAGTGTAGCTTGGAACATGAACTACACGTCATCTACTTCTGAGAATGAAGCACCAAATGAAGATGGTATTTTAGAGCAAGATGGTGAACTTGAAGATTGGTTGATTCATAACCTTACGTACAGCTATAACGCAGGTGTTTATGGTACAGTTCGCTTATCAGTAAGCAACTTAACAGACGAAGATCCTGTACTTACATCTACAGGCGCTTACGATAACGCTGATTTATATAACAACTATGGTCGTGATTACCGTATCAACTATACAATTAACTTTTAACTTTTAACTTGTTAATTTGTTAATAAAAAAGGGCTGAATTTATTCAGCCCTTTTTTTATAAAAATGCTTCGTATTAATGTCAGTTTATGCATCAGGATTTTTAAATGAAAAACCTAAAAACTTCGCGTACTACATACCTAAAATAAGACTATATCCAGAACTTTAAATTAGCAGAAGTAGATAAAGTGAAGGCATCGTTACTATAACAAGCCCTAAGTATAAGAGTGCCCATGATTAATACTGTATTTTTTATCTGAAATAGATTGGGTTGCTTGAAGCTAATATGTCCAAATCCTCGCACGAAGATTTTACACCTCTAACGCCAACTCGAAAAGTGAATGAAAAATCTCATGCTCAATAAAATGCTTTCTGTAATTGATAAAGAGTGTGGTGCAAATATAAGGAGAAATATGCAACAGATTTCCCTAGTAATGCACGACTCTGGAAATAACAACTCAGAATCTGTTTGCTTTGCTACTCATTAGTTACAATTTATATCAGTTGTATTGGCATAGCATAGAGAATGGTTAGGAGGTTTAAGCTAAAATTTTATTGAATAAATGTAACTCATTAAAAAGTATAATAATACTCGTTTAGCAGCCAATATTTATATACAATAAAATGAGACTGTACTTAATTATTAGAAATAAAATATCAAATTAAGTGCATAAAAAGCTCGGTACTTGAGCCTCTGGCTCTCTATTAAAATCTTCAACTTATCTCAGAACAGGACAAAATAATGATGAAAAACTATTGGAGTGATTATTGGGCTCAAGGCTATCTAACCTCATTTGGACAAGATATAAAGAGTAATTACACGGGTAAATTAAAGTCTTGTTGGTTGGAGTTTGCTGAAAAGTTAAATTGTAATGACAAAGTACTTGATATTGGTACTGGGAATGGTGCTCTTATTCGATTAATTCAAGAGAATAGTAGCGTTCAATTTAATGTCATAGGTGTAGATAAAGCTATTGTTAACGAAAAAGTAGCCGGTATAGAGTCATCAAATATTTTATCTAATGTAAGCGCTGAAGTCTTGCCTTTTGAAACAGCAGAATTTGATGCGATAGTAACACAGTTTGCTATCGAATATAGCGAGTTAGCGAGAAGTATCCCAGAGCTTTTTAGAGTATTAAAGAAAGGAGGCCTATATCAAATTGTGTGTCACGAAATGGATTCGGACATAGTGAAGCCAAATGTACTAATATTAGAGTCTGCAATTCGGGTGCAGAGTGAATTATTAGTTCCTTTAAAACAACTAATAAGCGCACTAAAAAAAGAGAATAAAGATCTGATTAATAGCAATATTTCTATTATTAATGAATATGTGGAGCTAGAAAAAAAGATACACCCACTTGCAATAAAAGGTACCAGGTACACTGATTTTTATCATTTTATTTTAAAGAATAGAAAGATAGATCTCGAGAAAGCTTATTACCTATTTTCTCAAGAGTTAGAAGGGCTGATTTATAGGTTAACTGATTTAAAGCAAGCCGCTTTGAATGCCCAGCAACTTAAACAACTGTTAGCTTCAAGAGGGGATGTATATAAAGAAGTTCTTGTTGATTCAAATAAAGAGTATATAGGCACGCTTTACAGGGGCTATAAACGTTAAAATTAAGTTTTATTAGCCTATTCTAATATTAATATCCCTACCTGTTAAAAAGCAATAAAATCTCTCCATCTATAATTATGTCTCTTGGGGCATACCTAATGAGGCTGTCACTTCAACTGATAGAGTCGCAGCCGTCTTCGTATTCTTTAAACAAAGCTTTATTAAATTGTGTTGTTGAAAGCCAGCTTCAAATTTACTCTATAGTCCGACGAATTAGGGCAGTGTTTTAATATCGTTGAGTTATAAAAGTCATTAGTTGCGTCATATTGCTCCAGTCATAACGATAGCATATCTCCTCTGTTGCTTTGAATAAGGGACAATGTATGTTGCATATTTATACTACTGTTACCTAAAACTGTGCCTAAGCATTTTTTAGCGGGATATCTGTGCGTGCTTTCCGGTTCGCTTCTATCTCACCATTTTTTGCTACTTTTATATCTATATTTCTCATCCCTAAAAGAAAATTAGTAACTTACTTAAGATGATTATTAAGATTTAATTTTGCAAAAAAAACAAAAGTTAATGTTTTGCAATAATGCAAAAATAACATCATGTTTGTTTTTTGTTGCGTTAGAGCGTTGTAAATAAAAGGGTTTATTTGGTTAGCTAAGTGTTGACCTTTTGCATAAGTTGGGACTACTATTCAAATCGAAATAGGTATTGTGATTAATTACAGACCGTTTTGAAAATAAAACAATTAAAATAGTATTCTAGGGAAAATTAAATGTTAAATAATAAAGTTTCAAATGCTGTTCGCTTGGCGATCGCTTTTGGTGCTGCTTCAACAGCAGCTTTTTCTGCAAGTTCATTTGCTGCGGAGACGGGAGTGGACAAAGTAGAGCGTATTGAAGTAACAGGCTCTCGTATTAAGCGAACTGATCTTGAAGGTGCATCACCTGTAAATATAATTACTTCAGCGGATATGAAGGTTGAGGGTAATTTTACTGTTGCTGATGCATTACGAGGAAGTAGTTTTAACTCTTTTGGCTCATTCTCTGAGCGCTCGGGTAGTTCAGCTCAATCTCAAGCTACTATCAATTTACGTGGAGCTGGCTCGAGCCGAACTCTTGTTCTGCTAGACGGCAAACGCATGCCTGGTTCACCTACATTAGGTGGTCAATCTGCAAATTTGAATTCTATTCCAATGGCTGCTGTTGAGCGTATCGAAATATTAACCGATGGTGCATCATCTACTTATGGTTCAGATGCAATGGCTGGTGTAGTAAACATCATAATGAAAAAGAATTATGAGGGTTTACAATTTCAAGCTGAAGCCGGTCATCGTGAGCAAGATGAAGGTACTACCAATACAGGCTTTTCTGTAACGGCAGGGTACTCTACCGATAAAGGTAATGTAACAATTGCATTCGATCATCAAAAAAGAGAGGGGATTGCTGATCGCGACAGATCTTATACAGCACCACAACTAATCGACCGTGATGGTGATGGTACTATTCAAGCATATGATGAAACTGTAGGCTGGTCTTGGTATGGCGCAACAGTTTTATCACCTGATTATTCTGAGGCACAAGCATCTCCAATTTGTGCAGATCAAGCTGCAAAATATGGTGATGATGCGTTTAAAGAAATAGCAGCAGATACTGATTATGCACCAGGCTCTAATTACTGCATGTATGCGCACGCTAATGTATCTTATAATAAAGCTTCTATTGATCGTAATACAGTTTACATAGACTCAAATTATGAATTAAGTGATTCAGTTGAGTGGTACGGACGTGCAATGTTTGTACAAAATAGTTCATTCGGCCGTTACGCGCCGGCTGCTGCACAATGGGCATCATTGAGTGCTGATAACCCAGTAAATCCTTATGGCGAAGATGGAGCATTAGGTTTATGGCGCTGGGCTGATTTAGGTACGCGTGATGGTAATGTAGATGATTATAGCCAAGATTATTTAACTGGTTTACGCGGAGATTTAGATTGGAACAATGCTACTTGGGATATTTATTTTCATACAAATAAAGCTGATAACAAATCGGTTGGCACCTATTACCTGAGTTATGGTGGGCTTGCACATAACGAAGCGAATGGTATTCCTCTTACATCAGACGTTGGTGTAGCTAATATGAAAGCTACCACTTTACAAAACTCATCATCAACATTTAATCAAATTAACGCAGGTTTTGGCTTTGATTTATTTGAATTACCAGGTGGCGATGTAGCACATTATTTTGGAGCTGAGTATTTAGAGCAAACTTATGCCGATATTTATGATGGTCAATCTGAGGCAGGACTAATCGGTGGTTCAGCCGGTAATAGTGCTAGAGGAGAGCGTGATATAACAGCCTTTTTCTACGAAGCGGCTCTACCGGTTTCAGATACAGTTGAAGTGAATTTAGCTGTTAGATATGATGACTATTCAGATTTTGGCGATAATTTAGCACCAAAAGCTTCAATTCGCTGGCAGGCAACGGATACTGTTGTTGTTCGCGCTTCATATTCTGAGGCATTCCGTGCTCCAGGTTTAGATGAATTAAATGCTGCAACAACATTTAGTGCTGAGGACGCAACCGATTTTGCTCAAGGAAGTACATCAGATCAGCAAGTTGATACATATTATAAATCTAATCCTGATTTAGGCGCAGAAACTTCAGAATATTTAAACTTTGGAGTTGCTTGGGATATTGTTGAAAACTTTGGCGTTAAAGTAGATTACTTTAATTTATCAATCGATGACGTAATACAAACTAAAACCGTTCAAAGTTTATTATCAGATGAGTCGGCAGGTTTAATTTCTTCGTTCTTACCTGGGTCAGATACATCCAATGAGACCTTTTATCTAATCCGTGCTGAAAATGGTCGCTTACTAGAAGCTGGTACGGGATATTTCAATGGTAATGGTTTCGAAATTGAAGGTCTAGATTTAACTCTGTATGGTAATGTTGATACTAATGTAGGTATGTTCCGCTTTAACTCTGTCAACAGCTTTACCTTTTCTTATGAGGAAGAAGTTGGAGGTAGGGTCTATAATACAGCGGATTGGAGTGGCCAGCCGGATTATAAATCGAATACAACGATAAGTTGGTCATTAGATGAGCACAGTGTTGCATGGAATATGTCTTACACAGCATCAACATCTGAAAATGAAATTCCAAATGAAGATGGTGTATTAATTCAGACTGGTCGCTTAGATAGCTGGTTGGTTCATAACCTTAACTATACTTATGATGCAGGTGATTTAGGCTCGATCAGTCTTGCTGTTAATAACTTAACAGATGAAGATCCAGTTCTAAATTCTAAAGGTGAATATACCAACCCTGAGTTATACAACAACTACGGTCGTGATTATAGAGTTAGCTATACTATAAAATTCTGATAGCAGTAACCAAATGCAGAATTTATTTAGTAATGCCGTTCACTTAAGGTGAGCGGCATTTTTGTTTCTGGCATACCATTGCTTTCAGGGCTTGGCTGATTCTGAGAGGGTGTAACTAATTTTGTGTAACTGCCTATCATAATTTACTCTATCAAGAGTTTAAGGATTAGGCGATGAACATGAATAAAGAAGAACTCGAAGCGTTTGCTAAAGAAGCTGCTAAA
>NZ_JADYWR010000049.1:0-3850 GCF_015864705.1 Pseudoalteromonas sp. NGC95 | reverse complement strand
GATAGCAGCGGTGCAGCGCAAACAATGAGCGCCACCGTACTTGCTAATGGTACGTGGTCAATTCCTGTGCCGGCAGCCATTGCAGAAGGTGGATACACCATCAGCGCAAGCGTGAGCGATGGAGCAGGCAATGACACCACCGCTACTGGCGCTGGTGAAATAGACACCACCGCACCGACATTGATCCTAACGAATCCAGGTTCAAGTAATGACATCAACCCGACATTTAGCGGCACAAGCGATGCGGTTGAAGGCACCGTTATTAACTTCACCGTAGTGGACGATCAAGGCAATACACAAACGTTCACCACCACGGTGGATGCTGATGGCAACTTCTCAGTTGAAGTAATCACTGCACTGGCAGAAGGACCGTATACGATTACTGCCAACATCAGCGATGTAGCAGGTAACAGCACCGATATTACCGGCAACGGCACAATAGACACATCCGCGCCAAGCATTACCGTGGATGCGCCAATATTAACAAACGACAGCACGCCCACAGTGACAGGCACCAGTGATGCACCTAATAGCACTATCATAGTTACGTTTACAGATGCAGCAAATGCCACTCAAAGCATTGATGTACAAACCGATGCTGATGGTAACTGGAGTGCGACACCAACAGGTACATTAGCTGAAGGTAATTACAATGTCAGCGCTAGCATCACCGATGCAGCAGGCAACACAGGTACAGGCACTGACAGCGGCGAAGTGGATGTAACTCCGCCAACTCTTGCCTTTACGCCAACGTTTGAACTTGGTTTATTGGTTACCTTAAGTGGTACGTCTGACTTGCCAGCAGGTAGTGAAATTACAATTACCGAGCAGCTGGTAGGCGGTGGTATTGGTGCAACATATACCACTACAACGGATGCGGATGGCAACTGGTCATTAGTTGGGTTGGATATATCGTTACTTGATGTTGGCTCAGTGATCGCAACAGCGACCGATGCCGCAGGTAACACGCGTACAATTAGCTCAGACGACTTTGATAATACACCGCCGACACTTACTGTTGATGTTGCAGCACAAAGCGACAGCAACACGCCAACCATAAGCGGCACAAGTGACGCAGGTGAGGGTGCGCAAGTGACCATAGTGGTTACTGATAGCGCAGGCAACCCACAAACCATCACCGCACTTGTGGATGCAAACGGTGATTGGAGTGCCACACCAGCGACACCATTAAGTGAAGGTCAAAGCACCATTGAAGTAAGTGTACGCGACAGTGTTGGCAATGAAACCACCGTGAGTGACACCACGACTATCGACACGCAAGCGCCAACGCTCACCATTCAAAACGTAGGCGATGTTAGCGATTTAACACCTGAGCTGCAGGGCACCAGTAATGAAATTGGTGGCACTGTCACACTCACTATCACGGATAGCGCAGGTGCTGTGCAAACCATTGATACGATAGTTGAAAGTGATGGCCACTGGAATATTGAAATTCCAGGTGCCCTTGCACAAGGTGACTTTAGCGTTGTTGCCAGCATCACTGATGCTGCAGGCAACGACACCACGGCCAACAGTAGTGGTAATGTAGATACCATCACCCCGGTTGTGAGCGTGGATGCACTGGGCCTTGGCAATGACAGCACGCCAGTCATTAGTGGTACCTCAACAGAGGCAGAAGGCACCGTTGTAAACATTGTTATTACCGACAGCAATGGTGATGAAATCCCCATCACCGCCACCGTTGATGCAAACGGTGAATGGCAAGCAACCAGCCCTGAATTACCAGAT
The DNA here is from genome assembly GCF_015864705.1 of Pseudoalteromonas sp. NGC95. Classification (NCBI taxonomy): domain Bacteria; kingdom Pseudomonadati; phylum Pseudomonadota; class Gammaproteobacteria; order Alteromonadales; family Pseudoalteromonadaceae; genus Pseudoalteromonas; species Pseudoalteromonas sp. NGC95. The sequence goes on along the minus strand of NZ_JADYWR010000049.1, from coordinate 2,101 downwards.
GGCAACTACACCGTGCAAGCCAGTATCACCGATGATGCAGGCAACACCGGCGGCGCTACACAAACAGGCAACTTAGATACCTTAGCGCCGACACTGACGTTAGATACAGTCGGTGCCACGAATAACAGCACACCAACAATTAGCGGGACATCAAACGCGCCAGTAGGCACGGTTATAACGATTAACGTCACGGATGCAAATAATACAGAAACGTTCACTGCAACAGTGCAAGCCGATGGCAGCTGGTCAGCGGATGTACCGAACGCGCTAACTGATGGTCCACTCACTATCGAAGCAAGCGTCAGCGACAGTGCAGGTAACACCACCACGTTAAGTGAAGGCGCAACATTAGATACCAACGCACCGAGTATTAATATCGATGCATTAATGGACACAAATGATACAACACCGAATGTGAGCGGTACCAGCAGTGCAGCAAATGGCACTATTATCACCGTCAGTTTCACGGACAGTAATGACATAACAAACACGGTACAAACAACTGTTACAGACGGTATCTGGAGTGTTGAAGCTCCTGTTGACTTAGCTGAAGGCAGTTATGAAGTTGAAGCGAGTGTTACAGATGGAAGCGGCAATACAAGTACAGCAACAGAAAATGGTGTAGTGGATACGACTATTCCTAATATTGCCGTAAATGATGTAACCGTGACTGATGACACAACACCTACGATCACTGGCACAGCGAATGCGCCACAAGGCAGCACCGTGAGCGTTGAAATCACCGACAGTAATAATATTACTCATACCGTAACGACCACATTAGGGGTTAATGGCACATGGAGCGTAGCAGCCACGCAAGTACTGGCTGAAGGCACCTTTACAGTGAGCGCCAGTGTGAGCGATGCCGCAGGCAACGAAGCCACTGCCACAGGCACTGGTGAAATAGATACCATTGCACCGACACTTGTACTTACCAGTCCAGGCTCAAGTAGCGACATCACCCCGACACTTAGCGGCACAAGCGATGCCGTTGAAGGCACCGTTATTAACTTCACCGTGGTGGACGATCAAGGCAATACACAAACCTTTACGACCACTGTGGATGCCGATGGCAACTTCTCTATAGAAGTACCGACTGCCTTGGCAGAAGGGCCGTACACGATCACCGCCAGCATCAGCGATGCAGCAGGTAACAGCACCGATATTACAGGTAACGGCACAATAGACACGACCGCGCCAAGCATTACCGTGGATGCGCCAGTACTCACCAATGACACCACACCCACAGTGACTGGCACCAGTGATGCACCTAATAGCACTATCACAGTTACGTTTACAGATGCAGCGAATGCCACTCAAAGCATTGATGTACAAACCGATGCAAGTGGTAACTGGAGTGTAACGCCAAGCGGCGATTTAGCGGAAGGTAATTACAGCGTCAGCGCCAGCATCACCGATGCCGCAGGCAATACAGACACGGGTACAGACAGTGGCGAAGTCGATATAACACCGCCAGACTTAGCATTTACACCTACCTTCTTATTAGGCTCATTGGTGTTATTAAACGGCACCTCTGATTTACCGGCTGGCAGTGAAATTACCATTACTGAGCAACTTGTTGGCGGCGGTGTGGGCGTAAGTTACACCACAACCACTGACGCCAATGGTAACTGGTCACTGACTGGTATTGATATCTCATTACTGAACTTAGGCTCCGTGACCGCAACAGCGACCGATGCCGCAGGTAATACCCGTACAATTAGTTCAGATGACTTTGATAATACGCCACCGACACTCACTGTTGATGTTGCAGCACAAAGCGACAGCAACATGCCAATCATAAGCGGCACAAGTGATGCGGGCGAGGGGGCACAAGTGACTATCGTGGTTACTGATAGCGCAGGCAACCCGCAAACTATCACCGCCCTTGTGGATGCAAACGGTGATTGGAGCGCCACAGCAGCGACACCATTAAGTGAAGGTCAAAGCACCATTGAAGTAAGTGTACGCGACAGTGTCGGCAACGAAACTACAGTGAGTGACACCACCACTATCGACACGCAAGCGCCACTACTCACCATTCAAAACGTAGGCGATGTCAGCGACTTAACACCAGAGCTTCAGGGCACCAGTAATGAAA
>NZ_JADYWR010000048.1:0-7947 GCF_015864705.1 Pseudoalteromonas sp. NGC95 | reverse complement strand
AATTTGATTGCTGCAGAATACGTTGCACGTTTTAATTTCGTCATTTTTTCACCCAAATTTGTATGCTTATCAGCATAACATTTCTTTCTTAATGGGTGGCCAAAATCACTGTACCACTACAATTTTAGGAAACACACCATGATTGTGTAATTTATAGTAATGACTTGCTCATAACTTTAGATATTAATCCCATCCAAACATAGCTCTACAATTCACCTATTCGATTTTTATAAAATAAGATTCTATGAGCACTTAAAATACCAGAATTATGTATTCATAGTTGCAGATTTTGGAACAACATAGTATCGATTAATTACTAATAAATAGGCTTCCATGTGTAAAAGTAAATAACTAGAGAGTTAAGAGACATAATATTGCTTATCAATACCAGAATTATGTTATTTAAGGTAATAAAGGACACAAAGTTGTGTCACACACCAGAATTATGTTATTTCAAAGCGTAAGATACACATAAACACCAGAATTATGTTATTTCAAAGTGTAATATACACATAAACACCAGAATTATGTTATTTCAAAGTGTAATATACACATAAACACCAGAATTATGTTATTTCAAAGTGTAATATACACATAAACACCAGAATCATGTTATTTCAAAATGTAATATACACATAAACACCAGAATTATGTTATTTCAAAATGTAGGATACGGATGTAAAAATATATAATTTAAAAATATGGAGTACATTAGACTGGTCATGTACACCATAATTGTGTAATTTACATATATAGAGTACATAAAGCTGGTGTTATTATGGAAAAAAAATTGAACCCAAACCCAATTTCACGATCCAATTTACCTAAGCATATAAAGCAGGGTCATAAGCTTGTGTTTAGTAGAAAGGATTTATCACAACGTGAAGCTGACTTGTTTGCACTTATGATGGCGCAGATGAAAGACTCAGATTGGGAAAAAAGCACCCCCCAATATAATTTTACTGCAAGTCAGTTGTCTGAATGGCTAAATATTAACTCCAAACATGTTGGTTCTATTTTATCCCCTGCAGCGGAAAGGCTTTCAAGTTACAAAATAGGTATAAAAGTAGAGGGAAGTGCAGGTGATCTTGAGTTTGACTATAAACCACTGTTTAAAAATATAAAGTATAAAAAAGGGGTTTTGACAATGGTCCCTAATGACATGCTAGAAAGTGAATATATTGAATACAAACAAGGATTTGCACTAATAACTACAAAGACCTACCTGGATATTAAGCAGGAGTATGCAAAACGATTGTATGAGATTTTAAGCCGCTTTAAAAAAGGCGGTTACGAAATGCATTACATATACATAGATGAACTCAAAGGCCTCTTTGGGTTACTAGATGAAAGCGGACGCTTAAAGAAAAACAAAAGTTCATTCAAAAATAATGGCGTATTCATGAAGCGATGCATTAGAGATAGCATCGAAATTCTTCGTTACCATCCTATTGCTCAAAAAGAGTTTTTGTTTTTAGAAAGCGATAGCAATGAAATGGGCTACGAACTTAAAACACAAGGAAAACGAATTTCACAAATAAAATTTCTTATTCGATGGCTGAACAAAGGGACTACAGAAGAACTTAATAATCATGAAGCACTTAAAACTATTAAAGAGCTTATTTCAAAGCAGTTAATTCAAAAGGAAAAATTATCCACAGAAGAATTAACAAAACTTATGTTTTCTTATCAGTACCTTGGCCAAGATGAAGAGGCAAAGAAGGTTGAAAGAGCACTAACTACAAATACTACTAAAAGTAAAAGCATAGAAATAGAGAAAGAAAAGAAGTTGAGGGATGAAGTTGATGCGTTAATAGAGCTAACAAAAGACATAGATTATTAAGTTATGACACTATAAATGTTAATGCCATTCACTTAAGGTGAACGGTTTTTTTTTCTAGCGTACCGCTGCGGTCTTGCCTTGACTGAACGAGGGGAACTTAGTTAATAAGGTAAATAATCACCTTCTAATGTGTGACACATTTTAATCACTGATATCGTACCATATTATAAGTAAGCAATACTCTCCACAGTTCTTGTTTCACAGGCGCTGGTAAACGACTTCAACAAGCATATATTGCTTTTGTTCACGATGACCAGGCTCTATCTCCAAGCGATGACTGTATGAATCCCCTATATCTGCTGACGGATATCGGATCTATCATAGATGTCACCACACCGTATGACTTACCCTTTATTTTTCGAGTCGCTAACTTTGCGACTAATCTGGTCAGGCAGCGTTAGTCACATTTTTCTTGCTCTTGGGTTACTGCTAAGCTGGACTAATTTATCATTACGCCTTAATGTCAGAATAACTTCATATTGTATACTCTTTTTCAGTGGTATTAAATGGCGTTAACTCCTCGTCGTTTGCCATGTTATTGATAATTGAGAACATTAGAAAGTTGCATAAGAGAATTCGGATTCTTACACACCTAGAAGATCGTTCAAGTGCTATTAACTATTTCTTAAATGATCAGCATTACACCATAAATATGTATTCTTAATACCAGTTATATGATCAATAACACCAGTTAATTGATCGAACTTACCATAAATATGATCACTTACACCAAGTATGTGATCATTAATACCAGTTAACAGATCCAAAAAGTCTATAAAGTAATTTAGAATCAACAAGTTAAAAAACCTATAGTCTTTATAGTTTTTCATAGTTCTTTATAGTAATTATATAATTTATAGGGTCTGTTAATAAGTGGATAACTTTATTTCAATAAAAATTGCTAATTGCTAATTGCTATCTGAAGTTTATGTAAATACAATATTCAGAATGCATATAAATTCTGAAAACAAGTAGCCGTACAAACAAAATTTATATTAAAATTTGGGTAGTGAGTTACAACGAAACAGGTCACTATGTAACTAACACATATATGGGGAACCTGATTTTAATAATCGAATAAGGAAATTCATTAAAGTTAATTCTTAAATTAGACACCGCCTAGTCTATATATCGCTTAAATAGCACTCTATTATAACTTTATAAATAGTTGAAGAAATATTGAACAATCATTCATGGAAGAGGTACTACTTGCATTTAATTGAAAAACTGAACTCATTGATATACAGGCTCAATGGCAGCGCAGAAAAAGAGAATAAGCCAAAGAAATACAACATGGAAAAAACGTTGAATTTACCGTTAGCAAATTACTTTGACTCTATTGCTATATTGAGTATTGCAGATAAAGTTAACGTACAAGATGGATATGAAAACTATATACATATATCCGCTAAGATTACCGTAAAAAAAGGAGATAAAGAGAGCTCTTTACTCTATAAAGACTTTGCTTCTAACATTGATATTTTATATAGCTCTCTCAATATAGTGATAAAGAAAAGTATTGAGAACAAACCAGAATTTGAAGCTAAATATAATGAATTCCTAGAAGAGTTCAAAGAATGGTATCTATTAAATAAGAACGAATCAATTTTAAACATATCCGCTCTGAGTTTTAATAGGATGCAATCCTTAAAAAGCGCACCAAGTGTCCTTGAAATAATAGGGTGCTCTGAAAATGACGTATTAGCAAAACAAGAATTACCTTTATCTTATAAAAAACAATGAAACAACCTGTAAAAAAGAATCCGCAATAGATCAAGGAAAGCTACAAACTGAAATAGTTAAAATAGCTTGGAAATCAAAACTACTTTAGGTTTAGTAGTAACAGCACTACTAAAAAACACTATATGACTGATTAAAACTATACTATTACTATCTAAAAACCTGAAATAAAAACATAAGTTATTCTTGCTAAATGAGCACGTTTTTAAAGTTCGTGTATAATAAGCCCTACTATTTAGCCAAAGGAACTATATTGTTTGAAAGTCTGTTTTACGGCCTAGAGCTACTCATTACTACCCTAACTAACTCATCCAGACTGGTTAGTTAGGAAAAATATTTCGCTATTTTTGCTAAAAAGTACAATGATATCCAAGGAATTTATAATATTATATTTGGGATATCCAACGGGTAAAATAGCTACAAACACTTTTAAAAGGATTTTCTGTGAAAAATTTAACTTTATGTAAAATACAATTCCATGAAGAACGTAAAATTAATAACGATTATCATATTTCTATAGAAACTTATCTTAGGAATTCCCTTTTGGGCGAACACCTTATTTATAAAGTTGATCAGACTGGCATTTTAGTGGATATAAATGAAAACCCTATTATCTTTCTTGAAACATTACGACGTCATCATACAAACTTATATGGTCGTCTCATTTGCGATTGTACTCTCTCGGAAAATAAAAACCCTTCGGAAGAAGAAGAAGCTTGGTTTGATAAACGTATAAAATCAAGGTGCGAGCCTTTTCTTAACTTAAAGGTAGGTGAAAAAATAGTTTCGAAGCTTCAAAACAGTCGCTTTCTGCTTTATAGATTTCATTAGAGTGCTCATAACATTTAATTGAAGATAACCCTGACCAACATGAGATTTATTTGTAGTGGTCAATTTTATTAACCACTACACTTGGTGTTACGGTCGATTTCAAGCACAATATTTACAAAACTAAGGAGTTCATTTAAATCTAGCGCTAACTTTTGCAAGGTTTCATTCAGGGCAAGCAATATGTTCGATTCATTGACTTCGTGTAAAGAAATTGGCGTGTTTTCGTGAATAATTACACTGTTATATTGACCTTGAACAAGCTGGGTGATTTTCGCTGTCTTATTGCTTTTGTAGTGCTCAGCTATAGCTATAATAATTCTACGCACGATAGTTACCTTCTAATCAGTCATGTTGAGATGGCCACTATAGGCCATTTGAATAATCTGACTACTAATCTAATTGATTGGCCAAGAGAGCTGCAAAATCCTCATCGCTCACTGTTTCCTCAGCTAAAACCGCAGTTTTCTCAACGTTAGGTTTTTGTTGTTCAACCTTAACAATAACGCCTGAATCATTAATATTTCTGTTGTTCGGCAGTAAACCTAATAAATTAGCGAGACTATTAAATGTTCTGTGTAAGATAACGTTGCGTACACAGCGATTGGTAAAGTTAATCAAGGCACTTATTCCAGCATCATCTGCCATGTGAGTTTTATAGATTTGATTTTAGAACAAGCGCCGTAAAATTGATTCATGCCCTGGATACCAATTTGAACCGTCGGGAATACTTGTTCACAGTGAGATTCCCAATGAATAAACAAATAGGCTTCTTTGTCATATGGGTTAATAGATAGGCCCATGTTGACAATTTCAAGAATGCACCGGGCTAATTCTTTAGTTTTAATGCTGTCAAAGCTAGGCTTACGGTTGCTATACATCTTCTGTTTGTTGACTTGAGATGTTATCCAAGCAAAGAGTTCACGTAATTGGCTATTAATTTCATTCACATCAAATGAACGGTCAATTTTATTAGTTTCATACGTAGCTATAAGTTTTGCTCTAAACTCTTTATCTAAAAATAAATCGATGTAGTTGTTATGTGACATTGTTTGCCTCCAGTTTTTTCAGTAGTTAAACATATTTGAAAAATCTGGCTACTGGTTGGGATTACCGATGTATTTAGTATGTGTACTAAATATAATTCATTGTTTTTATTTGTTAAAAACAAAAATAGTATTCTTTATGGGGTTATAACTGATAGTTTTCCACAGGTTATTTATGATCTTTATGATCTTTATGAGTTTTAAGAGCTTTATAAGCTTTTTAATCAGGCTGAAGACCTTGCCAATCATGAGCTGTAGCTAAGCACTATGGGAAACGGGTCAGCTTACTATGGGAATTAGGTCAACTTACTATGGGAATCAAGTCAACTTACTATGGGAATTAGGTCAACTTACTATGGGAAATAGGTCAAGTTTAATTGATAATATTTCAATTATTCTCATTGTAATATGGGGATGAATTTTAAATATCCATAGTGACTATATGAAAGCGTTAACAAGTGGCAATAAGAAAAACTTAATTACACAGTCTAATGAAATGTCAGAGGCTGCGTACTACCTTCCACTGAAGGCTAAACGAGTTCTATAGATGTGTTTTTCACAATTAAAAAGCAATGAAAATAAAGATATTGAATTTACAAGTTGTGAATTCAATATCTATGTTGCCGACTACCAAATGCTCTTTTCAGTCAGTTTAGAAGCAGCTTCAAGAGATGTAAAAAGCGGCTTAGAATATATAAGTAAAAGTACAGTTAAATTTTTCTTAAAAGATGGTGAATACGAAGAGATTGAGCGGCCTTGGCTAATAGAGAAAGCCGCAAGGCGTGGTAGGGGGTCGTATCGAGTAGATTTTAACCCGCGTTTAATAAATTATATTGTAGGCCTTTCAGAGAAGTTCACCATGTTTTACTTGCACGAATGCGGCAAGATAAATAACAGTCGAGCAATGCGACTCTACGAAAATCTATGCCAGTGGAAAAACACGGGAATTTGGGTTATATCCCCCGAATGGCTAACAGAACGCTACTTGCTACCAATATCACAGCAGGAGAATTTTGCAGAAATGAAGCGAAGCTTTTTAGATCCTGCTATCAAGCGTATAAACAAGGAGACGCCATTGGAAGTTTCTTATAAGACAGCATGTAAAACAAGCTCTATCAAGTCAAAAAAAGTTGAAACTTTAATATTTAATATTGTAGATAGGACTATCCTCTTAGAATAACTAGAGAGCCTTTCAGCTTAACTTGACCTGTTTCCCATAGTGGTAGCTTAACTAGCCCAAATACGGGCGTTAACTTGACCTGTTTCCCATAGTGGTAGCTTAACTAGCCCAAATACGGGCGTTAACTTGACCTAATTCCCATAGTGTTAGCTTAACAAGCCCAAATACGGGCGTTAACTTGACCTAATTCCCATCGTGTTAGCTTAACAAGCCCAAATACGGGCGTTAACTTGACCTAATTCCCATAGTGTTAGCTTAACAAGCCCAAATACGGGCGTTAACTTGACCTGTTTCCCATGGTGTTAGCTTAACAAGCCCAAATACGGGCGTTAACTTGACCTATTTCCCATAGTGGTAGCTTAACTAGCCCAAATACGGGCGTTAACTTGACCTATTTCCCATAGTTCGGGGCTGAAACGCTCAAATAAGGGTAGTAACTTGACCTGTTTCCCATAGTTCGGGGTTGAAACGCTAAAATAAGGGCAGTAACTTGACCTGTTTCCCATAGTGATTGCTTGAGGCCACCCATATACGTGAGTACCCTGGGGGGAGGAAGTGCCATAGCAAACATACACAATTATGGTGTGACACCATAATTGTGTAACCAATATTTCATATCAAAAATAAAATCATACTGATTAAGCACAATGGTTATTAGTCTTAACTACATGTTTATTATGCCGTTCTAGGTTAGTAGCCTGATTTTCTATCTATGGCATTATGGTTGGCATAAATAGTTAAAGGGTTAAACCAATGTCAGCAGCAAAACAATTAAATTATGGTCTTGATGAGATTCAAGAAGCTATCTCTAATGAAGAACTTGCACCTAAGTTAAGTAATTGGGTAGAAAAAGCCATAGAAGCTTTCGATGCTAATGGCGAGCCTAACTATGTTGATTCTAAAGGGGAGTTAATTGAAGGCATTTACATTAATATGCCTAATGATTTGTACCATAGCCTCCCTGCTTTAAGCTCATCTCAACTTAAAGAATTTAAGGAGTCACCTCCTCATTACTATCGTAGATATTTATCAGGTATTGAGGTTAAGCGCACGCTTCAAACTCAACGCACATTAGATGCAGGTACACTTGGCCATGAGCTAATTCTTGAGCCAGAAGACTTTTACAATAAATACTTTAGAGAATTACTACCTATTGATGAGCCCGATTCATTGCATACTGAGGTGCAAATGTAGTGGTACAGTGATTTTGGCCACCCATTAAGAAAGAAATGTTATGCTGATAAGCATACAAATTTGGGTGAAAAAATGACGAAATTAAAACGTGCAACGTATTCTGCAGCAATCAAATT
>NZ_JADYWR010000047.1:0-8084 GCF_015864705.1 Pseudoalteromonas sp. NGC95 | reverse complement strand
AATTTGATTGCAGCGGAGTACGTTGCACGGTTTAATTTTGTCATTTTTTTCACCCAAATTTGTATGCAAATAGCATAACATTTCTTTCTTAATGGGTGACCAAAATTACTCTACCACTACAATTTGAGCTTTTTATCGATTTCAATAGAAGGCTTTGGTAACTTAGATTCTTCTGTACAGAGGTAGAGTGTATCAGTGAACTGAGAAACAATTTCTTTAGGTATGAGTGCAGACTTATAAGATTCAAAATTTTGTTTAAAAGATTTATAATCGATTGACTTCGTTAATGATTCGAAAGTTAGTTCTGGAAATAAACCATTCTCCATTGTGAACTTAAGAAACATAATTAATTTGGTAAATATTTTTTTTGCATTACCTGCTGAATTTTTTTTACATAAGTAAGCGCGGATATAGGTCAATGCAACAATTAAATTATCAGTATCACCGTTATTTAAAGGCTGGTGTAGAAGTTTACCTGTTACACATAACACCCTTAAAAGCGTAGCTGTACCGTTTTTTGTTGCAGAGGTATTGTAGGTCAACAGCAATTGGTAGACGTCTTTGTCAAGGTAAGTTTCTAGATATTTGTATTTTTGCTCGCTGTATCGCATTAGACTTTTCTTATTGAAACTTTCAAGTAGAACAAGTATTGTTCATATATTTCATTTTAGCCAGTATTACAGGGTTTTATCTATATGATATACGGAACCGAAAGTGACACTTCGATGTAATCCCACAAATAACACAAGTTGTACTTGAACGCAGACCTGATGATGCCAGAGATATTGAATTCCCGACGACTTGCCCAATCTGTGATTCTCATGTTGAAAAGGTTGAAGGCGAAGCTGTAGCCCGTTGTACGGGTGGACTTGTATGTCCTGCACAGCGTAAGCAAGCTATTAAGCACTTCGCTTCGCGCAAAGCGCTGGATATAGATGGTCTTGGCGATAAGATTGTTGATCAGTTAGTCGATAGAGAACTTATAAAAACGCCTGCTGATTTGTTTATTTTAAAACAGGGGCATTTTGAGTCACTTGAACGTATGGGACCTAAGTCAGCTAAAAACTTAGTAACAGCACTTGAAGAGGCTAAAGGCACTACGCTTGCTAAGTTTTTATATTCATTAGGTATTCGAGAAGCCGGGGAGGCGACAGCACAAAATTTAGCTAATCACTTTCTAACCCTTGAAAATATAATAAATGCCAGCATTGATAGTTTAACGCAAGTAAGTGATGTAGGCGAAATAGTCGCTGCTCATGTTCGTGGCTTTTTTGATGAAGAGCATAATTTAGCAGTTGTTAATGCGCTGATAGATCAAGGTGTAAATTGGCCAGCGTTGAGCGCACCTTCTGAGGAAGAACAGCCGCTCGCTGGGCTTACATATGTACTTACAGGTACGCTTAATACACTTAATCGCAATGATGCAAAAGCACGATTACAACAACTTGGTGCCAAGGTGTCTGGTAGCGTATCGGCTAAAACAGATGCGTTAGTGGCGGGTGAAAAAGCAGGCTCAAAACTAACAAAAGCACAAGACCTAGGCATAGACATACTAACTGAAGATGAATTAATTGAGTTGCTTATAAAGCATAACGGTTAGGAAAATGACAATGAGCCGATATGGGCCAGAATATTGGGATAAGTACGGAAGTTACCGTACGCCTATTGCATTTCATTTAAGTGTGCTTGTGCTATTACGCAGTTATTTTATTTGGGTTATTGCGGCTTTAAGCCGCAGGCCTGAACTAGATTTAATGTCGTTATTTTTTAAAAATAAAAATGATTTTTTTATCGCAATAACGATTGGAAGTATTGCAATAATACCGACTATTTTATTTTGTTTACGCAGACCACGAGATTCACACAGTGCAAGCAACAGGTTAGCAAGAATATGGCGACATATGCGCTGGCCTCTTATTTTATGTGCAGTTGTTGATTTAACATGGTTAAGTGCTCAAGCAGCGCATAGCCATTATCGATTTTCATCATTTTTAGCAGTACAAATGATGATTGTTTTATGGGTATTATGGTATTTGGTGAAAAGCCGCTATTTAACTGTTTTCTTTAATGATTGGCCTGAGCCGACAGAAAAGGCATCAGAAGAAAAAAAGCGACTTAAAAGGGATTAGTTGTGGACGCCGTAAATAAAAAAATAGCGATAGCTATATCGATAATAGGCTTTGTGCTTATTATTTTAATGATTAGCACTGAGCTTTTAGAGTTTATGTGGTTTAAAGCGTTATTTGGGTTATGGGTATTTGTTTTTTGCTCAAGCGTTTATAGGTTGACGCCTTTATTTAAATCAAGAAACAGGTTAGAGGATTTTATTCAGCGAGACGCCCAACACTTATTACTTTTTAGTTTGATGGGATTTTTTGATAAAAAGCACGGTCCAGATTGGTTAGTTATTGAGAGTATTGAACGTATAACGACAAAGGATGATGAGCTAATAATTTACAGTAATAACGAGCGCCAAATGAGTGTTAGTTTACCTGTAAAAAAAGCAGAGCTAGATAGTTTTATTAAACGAATACTTACCGACTCAGAAAAACAAAATATTACCTTTAGCTAAGAAAATTACCTTTAAGATTGAACGAGTTTTAGTCTTAAACTGTCAACACTCCTTAGCTGATCTTTAGTGTATTAAATAACGTAATAATTAGCCGTACTTTTTATGACTTTATAAAGTATAGCTAATCAACTATTCAATGAGGCTATTATGTTGAAGTGGAATGATGTTATTAACTTTGCCACCAATGGCAATCCTACCCCAAGTAAAAAAGTAGTCAAAACTGACGAGCAGTGGCGGATGCAACTATCAGAAGATGAATATTACGTAACACGTAAAAAGGGAACAGAGCGCCCAGGTAGCTCGGGTAGTTGTACATTACTCGAACCTGGCAAGTATGTGTGTATTTGTTGTGATAATCTATTGTTTGATGCTGATGAGAAGTTTGATAGTGGTACTGGTTGGCCGTCATTTACGCAACCTGCGACAATTGAAGCGATTGGCTATGTAAGCGATACAAGTCATGGTATGGAGCGCATAGAGGTGGTTTGTAACGTGTGCGATTCGCACTTAGGTCATATTTTTCCAGATGGTCCATTACCAACGGGTTTACGTTATTGCGTTAATGCCGCATCAATGAAAAAGCTCTAGTATTTTATTTACTAGCGCTTTGAATATCTAAATTCATTTCTTTTGCTATGTGCAAAATCTTATCTAAACGCTGCGTCTGATCTGCTTGTAATTTAGTTTTATCAAGAAGGGCGTAGCACCTTCTAGCAAGATCCATATTAAATGAGCTGCCAGATTGCTTAGTTGAATCAAATAGGCACTGTAATAAATTAAGTGCGATACTTTGATTACGAGGCATGACTCTAAACGCTTGTGTAAAAGCTTCCAACGCAGTATTTAATTGGCCTTTATTAAATTGACTAACGGCATGGTTGTTAAGCTCTTTTGGACCCATTTTAATATCGCGTCGCTCACTTTGTTGCTGCTGAATATAACGTAAGTAAGTTGTGTCGCTAACTGCGGGATGTCTTTCACAGTGGCTAATTATTTGTGTGAATAAGGTTTGCGCCTTTTGATGAAACCCCAGTTCATGAAATGCTTTTGCTTTATCAAGTGCGCCATCAACCGATCGGATATGAGTATCGTCATCATCAAGTTGTTCAATTAGCTTTTTCGCTTTTTGATGCTCGTCTTTTAAGTAATGGAGTCGTGCATTAAGTACATCAATTTGAGCTTGATTTGTATTATTAGGAAACTGTTTTTTTAAATCATTAATGTACTGATTGGTTTGCCTAGAAATTCGTTGAATTTGATCGGTTTGATCAGTCGTTAGGGCAAAGTCAATACCTGCACGTGCTGCATTCAAATATACATCGGGGTGGTCGTGTATTGAGTGTTTTGCAAAGGTGGCTATATCTTTTTGAGTTAAATAGCTTTTTTCGTAGTCGTGATTAATTAGCGACACATTACTTAGCGATTTTTGGCGTGTGATATTTCGCGGTGCAATTTCTGCAGCTTGGCTTAAAAAGCTTTGTGCTAGCTCAAACTGATTTAGCTTTATTTCTAATCTGCCCAACAAATCAAGGGCTACTAAACGAGTTTCTTGGCGCTCTAACATTGTCTTGAGCATTCGCTGCGCCAAAATATGTTCGTTATTCGCTATAAGTGCTTCTACTAAGCCTACTTTTGCCCAAGCAAATTTTTGAATGTCGAGAACAGACTTAAAAAAGTCTTTCGCATCTTGAGCGCGCTTTAAGCGAAGTAAGGCATCACCTTTTAAGCGAAGTAGGATAGGGCTGTAATTATTATTTTTTTTATCCAGAGCGGTATCAATAAACTTAATAGCTTTTGAATCGTTACCATCATCAATTAATGAATACACTGTTTGTAAGTCGTGTTTACGCTTTAAGATTCGTTCAATGCGTATTTTAAGCTCTTGTACTGTAAAAGGTTTAACTAAAAAGTCATCAGGTTGCAGCTCAAGAACACTATGAACGAGTGAGCCACTTGTTTCTGCTGAGATAAAAATAAAGCCAGTCGAGCTTTTTATGAGTTGCTTTACACGTAACTCTTCATAAAGCTGGTAGCCATCTTGGTGTTTATTTAAGTTGAATGAGCAAACGATTAGATCAAATTCTTCACTTAAACACTGCTCTTTTGCAGAATTTGCATGATCAGCAAAGCGCAACTGCCGAAAGCCAAGCCTTTCTAACGATTGTTTCATATAGCTTTGAGCAAGTGGCTGCTCCTCTACTATAAGTATTTTGGCTTTTGAATAGATCTTAGTTGGCATTGGCTTAAGCGTGATTGTATTTAACACAGACTATAATCAACAGTTTAACTCCTTACAAGGGAATTTAAATGATAGCTGTATTTATTAGGTACTTAACTTTGCCTAATACGTTTATCTAACTACGAAAGTACTGAGCCGAATAACATAATTAAAAACTAAATAAGTAAAATGGATAACGCTATATTTGATGAGTGCTTTGATATGGAAATTTAGATTTTAATAAAAATATGAAATGTATTTAAGGTAAAAAGAGGAGTTAAACGTATTCAATATGGGAAAAGAGTTATTACTAGAGAAGTTGTCTGATGGTATTTATATGTGGTGGGTGATTACTTGGCTTGATACCAGTGACCCTCGCCATTATTTGAAAGGGTGGCGATGCTCTTTTTCTTACGGCTAAGTTAATTACATACGATTTATATATTGAGTTTTTATAAAGTTCTTAAATGTATTTAATATGCGAAGAAAGAGTTATTACTAGAGAGGTTGTCTGATGGTATTTATATGTGGTGGGTGATACTGGACTTGAACCAGTGACCCTCGCCTTGTAAGGGCGATGCTCTCCCAACTGAGCTAATCACCCACATATAATAGGTATGCCTGTTATTTAATTCTTTGTTGTCAATTAACCGCTTGATGTAATTTGGTGGGTGATACTGGACTTGAACCAGTGACCCTCGCCTTGTAAGGGCGATGCTCTCCCAACTGAGCTAATCACCCAAATTACATTTTAATATGCACCATTCTAGGAATGGTGGGTCGTACTGGACTTGAACCAGTGACCCTCGCCTTGTAAGGGCGATGCTCTCCCAACTGAGCTAACGACCCATATTAAATTTTAAAACGCGACTATTAACATAATAATAGGCTTTATATGTGGTGGGTGATACTGGACTTGAACCAGTGACCCTCGNTGGTGGGTGATACTGGACTTGAACCAGTGACCCTCGCCTTGTAAGGGCGATGCTCTCCCAACTGAGCTAATCACCCACATATAAATTAAAACGCTACTATTGAAATAAATAGTACTGGACTTTAACCAGTGAACCTCGCCGTTACTTGTAAATAGCGGTAATGTTCTCTTTTTTCTAACTGAGCTAACGACCCATTTAGATTTTCTTGTAATATGCACCATTTAAAAAATGGTGGGTCGTACTGGACTTGAACCAGTGACCCTCGCCTTGTAAGGGCGATGCTCTCCCAACTGAGCTAACGACCCATATTACATGCTACTACCTATATAGATAGTACTGGACTTTAACCAGTGAACTTCGCCATCTTTTATAAAAGGCGGTGATGCTCTCTTTTCTTGTAACTGAGCTAACGACCCATATTACAATTTTAAAACACGACTATTATATAATAATAGGTTTTATATGTGGTGGGTGATACTGGACTTGAACCAGTGACCCTCGCCTTGTAAGGGCGATGCTCTCCCAACTGAGCTAATCACCCACATATAAATTAAAACGCTACTATTAAAATAAATAGTACTGGACTTTAACCAGTGAACTTCGCCGTTACTTGTAAGTAGCGGTAATGCTCTCTATTTTCTAATTGAGCTTAGGACCCATATAGAATTTAGATGTGAACACTTTAATTAAAAAGTGGTGGGTGATACTGGACTTGAACCAGTGACCCTCGCCTTGTAAGGGCGATGCTCTCCCAACTGAGCTAATCACCCACATCTAAACAACATTGCATTGCTGCGTTGTTGTGGGGCGCTATTATAGATAGAGTTGAAAATGTGTCAACACTTGAATGATAAAAATGTGCTGAATGAAGGTTTTATAAACAATAGGATATGGTTGAAGTCTATTTTATCATCAAATTTGATATTGCAGTTCAATTAAGCACCTAATAAGCTCCTAAAAGTGAGTAGGGAATTGTATTTTATTAATCTTAAATTTAGCTTCACGATACTTATTGTTTTTTTTACTGGAGTCGTTTTTATGATTATGAGCAAGATGGATTAATATTAGGGCGAGTTATTTAGTGAATAGAGCGGTCCTTTAAAAATGAATTTAATCTAAACTTCCCAAAACAAATGCTATTTTCAGCATTCTAAACTCTATTTTTGTACTTACTTTATTTTTATAAGCCAACCTAGCCAAATCGTAAATACTCATACTTCACTAATAGCCTTCGGATTAAGACTAAATAGATCACATATAACTAGGGCGTGTTGACCTTTGTGGATTGAACCCAAAGGGCAGCGCGTGTTTGGTATTTATGCGGCGTTATTGCCTATTCATGGGGAATAACCACACTACATAGGCTCTGCCTTGCCTAAAAACCAAACATACTGCTGAAAATTCACCCACCAAAGATCAGCACGCCCTAAAGTTTTGTAGATAGAATTACGAAGCTACAATGCTCTTTAAAAAATGTTCTTCAAACAATAATCGAGTTTTTAGTACGAGTGACGCTGGTTAATAAGCAAGTAAAGGCTGCGGGTACTCTCAAATCCACATTTAAGTTTTGGTTATTATAAGCAATTGTAACTTTTAAAAGATTAAGGCGATTGGCGGGGCCTTAATTGGTAGTTTTTAGATAAGTTCAATTTGCATATAAATGTATACCTTTGCTTTGATGCAATTTTGTTGCATTAAATAGGGGAGTAGGGTGTTGTTAAGTATTCGCTGCGATATAGTGATGTTATTATAAGCAGTAGGGCTAGAATCTTATTCAAATTGTATTTTTTAGCACGCTTGATAGCCAGTTTGTTGAAAATTAAACCATTTAAATAAAGCTAGGTAAAAAACTGTTGACTTTATTTTGGGTGGTGCATAGAATGCGCCCCGCACTAAGCGATACACGATGTGTTTATCACGGCGGGTATTGATTAAGTTGGGGCCATAGCTCAGCTGGGAGAGCGCTTCGCTGGCAGTGAAGAGGTCTGCGGTTCGATCCCGCATGGCTCCACCAAAAATTAGTGTTTTGTCCTAGGGTAGCAGTTTTCTGTGTCCCCATCGTCTAGAGGCCTAGGACACCGCCCTTTCACGGCGGTAACAGGGGTTCGAATCCCCTTGGGGACGCCACTTAACTTTTATTAGTTAAAGGCGGTTTTACCGAGAAAATAGCGTCACAATTAAAGCTCGAGTCTTTAATTGTATTAAACGCAATTACCTTAAAGCTCATGATGTGAGTTAAACTTATCAACTGTCCTAGTGACACATTTATGTGTCCCCATCGTCTAGAGGCCTAGGACACCGCCCTTTCACGGCGGTAACAGGGGTTCGAATCCCCTTGGGGACGCCACTTACTTATTTT
>NZ_JADYWR010000046.1:0-9619 GCF_015864705.1 Pseudoalteromonas sp. NGC95 | reverse complement strand
GATGGCAGAAAGCCTCATTCTAGAGCCACGAAGGGGGCGAAGTTTTCCTCGTTCAGTCAACCCAAGACCACAGCGGTACGCTAGAAATAAAAAAGCCGTTCACCTTAAGTGAACGGCATTACAGCCGAAGCTGCGTTTTTATTTGCAATTTAACTACACCGTAGTCGCGTTAAATACCGTCACCATCCATGTGTAGTCCGCATTCTCGGTTTAAACCAAAAAAGCGAGTTTCTTCCTCTGTCATTCCTGGTTCTAACTTACGTGTTGTATGTACGTCTCCCATAGACACATAACCTTGCTCCCATAATGGGTGGTAAGGTAAATCGTGCTTGGTAAGATACTGATACACGTCGCGGTTAGACCATTCAATAATCGGGTACACTTTAACGGTACCACGGCTAATTTCTACAAACTGTTTATCAGCACGTGTAGATGATTGATCGCGGCGCAAACCACTAAACCACGTGCCCGCTTCTATTTCTTTTAACGCACGGGTCATCGGCTCTACTTTATTAAGCTGATTATATTGCTTAATGCCGTCTTCGCCTTTCTCCCATAGTTTACCAAATTTAGCCTCTTGCCATGCTGGGCTAAGCGGCGCTCTATACACCTTTAAGTTAAGTGATAAACGCTCACTCATTTGTTCAATAAACTGATACGTTTCAGGAAATAAATAGCCTGTATCGGTTAATACAACGGGAATATCTGGACGTTGTGAGGTCATTAAATGCAGCATTACTGCCGCTTGAATACCAAAGCTAGATGATAAAAAAGCCGTATTAGGCAAGTTATCAAGCGCCCATGCAACACGCTGTTCTGCGCTCATATTCGCTAGTAAACCATTAGCATCAGCTAACATAGCCGTTTGGCTTTGTTTATCTAGCTGTAAAATGTTTTTAAATTCACTCATGGTAAATTCCAAACCTCACCAGCGCCAAAGCGCTGGTATTTAATTAAGCGTGAAAATCGGTTACTGATACTTTTACTTCAGCAACAATGCCTTTGCGTATAACAAAGTCACCAAAACACTCACCGTCATTGCGCTCGCTTGCCCATTGGCCAATTAGCTTATCGAATGCTTCTAGGTAAACGTCTTCGCCTACGTTCTCAAGGTACAATTTAGGAATACGTGTACCTTCTAAATTACCACCTAAGTAAACGTTGTACTTACCTGGGCCTTTACCCACTAAACCAGCTTCTGCAAGCATTGCGCGGCCACAACCGTTAGGGCAACCTACAACGCGCATAATAATGCTGTCATCGGGTATACCGTGCTTAGCAAGTAATGCTTCAGTTTTTTCTACTAGGCTTGGTAAGTAACGCTCTGCTTCGGCCATTGCAAGTGGGCACGTTGGCAGTGAAACACACGCCATAGAATTTTTACGCTGCTGCGAATCTGTGTCATCAATCAGGCCATGGCTACGAGCAATTTCTTCAATCACGGCTTTTTGATCTGCAGGTACGCCAGCAATAATTAAGTTTTGGTTTGCCGTCATACGCATGTCACCTTGGTGAACTTCTGCAATTTTACGACAACCAGTTTTAAGCGGTTTGCCTGGGTAGTCTAAAATACGACCACTTTGAATAAATAGCGTTAAGTGGTGCTTACCATCAATGCCTTCAACCCAACCAATGCGGTCGCCACGATGAGTAAACTCAAACGGACGGCTTGGTGCAAACGTAACGCCTGAGCGCTTTTCAACTTCGGCTTTAAATACATCAACACCTACACGGTCTAATGTGTATTTAGTTTTTGCATTTTTACGGTTTGAACGATTACCCCAATCGCGCTGCACAGATACAACATGCTCTGCAATTTTTAAGGTGTCTTCTAGCGTAATAAAGCCAAAGTCATCAGCCTTACGCGGATAAGTTGCTGTATCGCCGTGCGTCATGGCAAGGCCACCGCCCACTAATACGTTAAAACCAACAAGTTTGCCGTTATCAGCAATTGCCACAAAGTTTAAATCGTTAGCGTGTACATCAACTTCGTTGTTAGGTGGGATAGTTACCGTTGTTTTAAACTTACGCGGTAAGTAGTTAGATCCTAAAATTGGCTCTTCTGTGGTTTCTGCTTTTTCGCCATTTAGCCAAATTTCAGCATACGCTTTCGTTTTTGGTAATAAATGTTCAGAAATTTTTGCAGCCCAGTCGTAAGCTTCTTGGTGTAACTCAGACTCAACTGGGTTAGTAGTACAAAGCACGTTACGGTTAACGTCACCCGCTGTAGCAATAGAGTCTATACCTACGCTATCAAGCATTTGGTGCATGCCTTTAATATTAGGCTTTAATACACCATGAAACTGAAACGTTTGACGCGTTGTTAAACGAATACTGCCGTAGCTTGTTTTGTCATCTGCAAACTTGTCGATTGCTAACCACTGCTCTGGCTTAATAATACCGCCAGGCATACGTGCACGTAACATTACATTATGTAGCGGCTCTAGCTTTTGCTTAGCGCGCTCACCACGTATATCGCGGTCATCTTGTTGATACATACCGTGAAAACGAATTAGCTGAAAGTTATCGGCTGTAAAGCCACCGGTAATTTCGTCTGTTAAATCTTTTTCTATGGTGCCACGTAAAAAGTTACTTTCTCTTTTCAAACGTTCGTTATCAGAAAGTTTTACGTTTTTATCTTGTTCGCTCATTTTAAATCCTAAATTTGTTACAGTGACGGCTGCTAGCTGTTAAATAAAATAAGAAACGTGATTAATACACGTCTTTCTGATAGCGGTTTGCGCTACGCAAATCTTTTAAATATTGCTCTGCGTCTTCATTGCTCTTGCCTGTGTTTTCTTTAACAATATCAAGCAAGGCGTTGTGTACATCTTTTGCCATGCGATTTGCATCGCCACAAATATAAAAGTGAGCGCCAGCTTCTAACCATTCAAACACGTCTTTACTGTTACTGCGTAACTTATCTTGTACGTATACTTTTTCGGCTTGGTCACGGCTAAATGCAACATCTACTTTGTTAAGTAAACCCGATTTTAAATAACCCTGTATTTCTACTTGGTATAAAAAGTCTTGAGTGAAATGTGGGTTACCAAAAAACAACCAGTTTTTGCCTTGTGCTTCACGCGAATCACGTTCTTGTAAAAATGCACGGAACGGCGCAATACCCGTACCTGGGCCAACCATAATCACAGGTGTATCATCGTTAGTGGGTAGGCGGAAATTGTCGTTGTGTTCGCTAAATACTTTAACTTTACAACCTTCTTCTGCACGACGAGTTAAGTAACCAGTACAGCCACCTAAATGCTCGCTATCAAATGCATCAAATTGCACTAGGCCTAGTGTTAAATGCACTTCGTCTTCAACCTCAGCTTGGCTAGATGCAATTGAGTACAAACGAGCTTGTAGTTTACGTAGGCAATCTACTAATGTTTGCGCATCAATGTTTGCAGGGTTTTGGCGAATCACATCAAATATTTGACGAGGTTCAATATACGCACGCATTGCAGCTTTATCTTCTACAAGCTTTAATAATTCAGGCGTACCAGTTGCTATTGCGTATTTTTCTACAAAACCTGGGTATGACTGAGTCAGCTCTAGTTTTTCAATAAGTGCGCCGCGTACGCTTAGCTCTTCATCACCTACTTTTACAATGCTTGTTGCATCTATTTGAGTAAGTGTAAGTACTTCATCAACTAATACATCATCATTTAAAAAGTACACACCTAATGAATCACCAGGTGTGTAAGTAATGTCTGAACCTTCAAGCGAAATTTCAACGTGGCGTACATCTTTAGTTGAGTCGCGACCGGTAATTTTTTGAACTGTTAATAGCTCTGCTTCAAATGGATTTTGCTTTGTGTATTGGCTTGAAGCGGTCGTTGGTGCGCCAAATGGCATTGATACAACTTGACCACCAGCGGCTTCTTGCTGCGCTTTTAAATCAGGTTCGAATGCATCAACTGCACCGGCAATCCATGTTGCAGCTTCATCTTCGTAATCTACATCTAAATCAGCACGTTGATATATGGTTTGCGCACCGAGTTTATTTAAACGCTCTTCAAAATCTTTTGCTGTTTGGCAGAAAAACTCATAGCTAGAATCACCTAAGCCAATAACCGCTATTTTTACATCGTCTAGTTTTGGCGCTTTTTTAGTGGCTAAAAATTCGTGAAGTGTTTCTGCGTCTTCAGGTGGCTCACCTTCGCCGTAAGTAGATACAACGATAGTTAAAAACTTTTCTTTTTTCAGGGCTGTTGGTTTGTAATCTGACATGCTAACAAGCTTAACTGCTAAGCCTCGCGACTCAGCCTGCTCTTTCATTTTGGTAGCTACACCTTTTGCGTTACCTGTTTGCGAACCATATAAAATAGTTAGCGCTGCTGCATCACCCGCAGCCGGTACGCCTGCCGTAGGAGCACCTAACGCAGCCGAATTAGCATTTGCAGCTAAGTAACCGCTTACCCACGCTTGTTGAATTGGATTAAGTTCAGCCACTAAACCTTGCAGCTTTTGTACTTGATCTTGCGATAGCGGGCTTGCCGCAGCATTTAGTTGACCTAACAACATGAATCGATTCCCCATAACCCTGAAAATTAAACACAACACACTTTGTGTATTGTTAAAAATGAGTTTTACCTCATCCAGAGCGTATCTGTTGAGGTTTTCTAAGTATGTAGGATAACGGGCTCTGCATAGATAAAAAAAGAATAGAATCTGCTTTGATATTCCATTTAGTTATTAATTTATAAAAATACCTTCAAAAACAGATTAAAGGGCGATTATTGCTTTTTACAGTACTTTAAATTAACAATTTTGTAACCTAACTAATGTAGGGTATATTCCTCATTCAAAATAAAAATAGGAACAACCATGTTACACGGGAAATATAAAAATAAACTACTTAGTACCGCATTGTTACTTGGCTCATTACCTGTAATGGCCAATGTAGCTAATGGCGGCTTTGAACAATGGACTGGCAATACACCTAGTTCTTGGAGCACTATTGATAGCGGAATCAGCTTAACGCGCTCAACCAGTACAGTTAAAAGCGGTAGTAGCTCTGCTGCTGTCAATGTAACAACAGGATCGCAAAGTAACACTGATTTACTACAACAAGTTGCTGTTAAATCAGGTAAAACCTATAACTTTTCGGCGGATGTTTACCACACCGAAGGTAAAATTAAAGCTCGCTTGTATGTAGATGGTTATCAAGGCTATTCAAATCAAGCACAAACTAACCAATGGCAAACAGTTAGCCATAGCTATACAGCAAGCAGTAATAAAACAATTAGTGTTGGCCTAAGGTTTTACGATGTAAGTGGATTTGATGGCAGCGAAACCGTATACGTAGATAACTTTTTACCAAACGCTGATGGCAGCGCATCAACAAGCTGTACCGACAATAGCCTTACTTTAACGCTTAATACCGATAATTACGGTAGCGAAACTAGTTGGGCCGTTAATAACAATCAAGGTAGCGCTGTTGCTAACGGCAGTGGTTACGCATCAAACACTCAGTATGATGAGCAAATATGCCTAACTGATGGTACTTACACACTTGTTATTAGCGACAGCTACGGCGATGGCATGTGTTGTTCAACAGGTAATGGCAGTTATGCGCTTAAGCAAGGCTCTACCACACTTGCTAGCGGTGCAAGTTTTAGTAATACAGACAGCACGGCATTTACTTTAGGCAGTGGCTCTGGTGATGGCGGCGGGAGCAACCCAACACCCACTGGCTACTATGTTACTGCTCAAGGGTTATCGGGTTATGCACTAAAAACTGAGCTTTATAATATTATTAAAGATCATAATGCACAGGGTTACTCAGCTATTTGGAGTTTTTATGACTCATCTGCACGTGATACATACTTTGAAAACGATAACAGCATTTTAGATATGTATAGCGAAAAACCAAACGGCTCTGACAGCTACAATTATGCTGCGGTGAGCGATCAATGTGGTAACTATAGTGGAGAAGGCGGCTGTTACAACCGTGAGCATTCATTTCCTAAAAGCTGGTTTGGCGGCACTATTGAGCCAATGAACTCAGATGTGCATCATATTTACGCAACCGACGGTTATGTAAACTCAAAACGTAGTAACTTCCCATTTGGTGAAGTAGCAAGCGCTTCATTTACATCAACTAACGGAAGTAAACTAGGTTCTGCCGCAAGTTCATTAAATTACTCAGGTACTGTATTTGAGCCAATTGACGAATTTAAAGGTGACTTTGCTCGCGCTTATTTTTATATGGCAACACGCTACGAAAATGTAATAGGCACTTGGCAAACTAAAACAACTTCAAGCAATGCGGTACTTAATGGCTCAAGCAACAAAGTATTTGAAAGCTGGGTTGTAGCCATGCTGCTTAACTGGCATAACAGCGATCCTGTAAGCCAAATGGAACTTGACCGTAACCAAGCAGCCTTTGAATTTCAAGGTAATCGTAATCCGTATATCGACCACCCTGAATTTGTAGAAATGATCTGGTAAAAGTTAGCAGTTAAAACAAAAGCCTTTGCAAATGCAAAGGCTTTACCTTTTAGCGTGTAATATTTTTATAAACACAATGCTTTAAGCTAATTATAAGAAGCAACTGCGATAAGTGATTTTTCAGCTCTGTTTTTCATCAACGTTAAAAGTGTGTAATGAAAATCTTGAAATATCACCTCACCCCATATTCGCGAATAAACACCAAAATTTGTATTATCTTGCACGGTCGTTTTTAACGTTAAAATCGTATTGCCGCTTTTATCTTCACTTAACTCATATCCACCGTAAAGAGGTGAAAAGTATTCACCGCCTAGTTTTACGTGTTTATCGAGTGCGTCATCGGGGATAGCATCTGGGTCTATATCAAATCTATAAAGCATCTGTTTATTTGGTTGCCAGTCGGTTATTACTTCTTTAAACACAACGCCTTTTTGCCAAGTACTTGTACGAACAGCGCCTATACCGCTAGCATTCATACTTGCCTTTAATGGCTTTGGTACACCAATTAATTGAGTGAGTGAAAAAGGCACTTCCTGTGGTTTTATGTCACTCACATTAGCTAACTGCTGCCACACAACATTGATGGGCGCGTTAATAGCTATTGAATTTGTTACTTCGTAGGTTTTTGATAAATGTAAAAAGTTAACTTCAATAGGTGAGAGCAATATAGGTAACAACGCGATTGATAATAAAGAACTATTCGCTTTTTTTATTTTACGTTTTCTAACAAGGCCCGCAAGTAACCCACCAATGCTGGCAAAAAACATAAAAGCAGGCAAAGCCATTGCCACACAAATGCTCCCTTCAAGCAAAGTAATTACACTTACAAATAAAAAAACAAAAATAGGCTGCCAAGCAATCGTGATCATTTGCCTTTTAGTTAATGTTTTTGATTCGTTGTACTCAAAGTGAATACGAATATAGCCAATAGCAACAGGCACTAAAAACATAAATGATATAGAGACTAAGCTACCTAAATTATAAGCATTGACTAGCTCTACAAACAGCCGCATAAATATGCCGTAAAGCGTACCAAGTAAAATACCAATTGATTTAGGGGAGTTGAGTTGCATCTCTATTCTTTATTGTTGTTATTAACAATCCGAAAGTAACAGAAGTATTATTTCACCACAAATAAAACGAAATTAACGGCTGCTACCAATAAGCTTTTCAAACAAAGCGGCTTTTACAGTCACTAAGACTAAAGGATAATAACCTGCCATTAACACTATTCCCCGTTATAAACAGTAATCAAACTCTTTAAAATAAAAAACAAGCCATTGATTTATAGTAATTTTAAATCATTTTGTGTGGTTTTATAATTTTTAACGTAAAGCTGATTGTCAGATTAACTGTATTAAAAACAACCATGCACGACCTTTTGCCTATACATCCCAGCCTAAGAGCTGATCTACCCTGCATGTTCAATATTCATTTGCTTTAACAAAAGCCGTATTTATTTGATTAAGCAACAATGTTGCAGGAGAACGCATGCAAACTACACCACCCGGTGATGCACCATCAAACACGCACAAGGATGCTCAAAGCTACGAGCAACTTCACAAGCCGAGTTCAGAGTTTAATACTCGCGACGAGTATCTCGAACATGAATTACAAATTATGCAGCCTAAGCGCTGGCGTCCTAATTTACCGTTTAGAGATTACAGATTTGAATTTGAAGACACCATTCCAGCAATGGCAGGCACAATTGGCAAAGTCGTTATGGTGGGGGCTATTGCAGCAACCTTTGCGGCGCCTCTTGGTTTAAGCGATGCATTTGTTTTAGAAAATGTACGTTACGAATTACTCATTGTTTCTATTTTTATCATCTTATTCTCAGGCTTTATTTTACCAACAGCCAACTTGGCTGGTACTCACGGCCCGCTTATTCCGTTAATTCCTATTGTTGTTGCTGCTGGCGGTCACCCTATGGCGTTTGGCTTACTCATTGGTGCCTTTGGTTTTATTTTAGCCATAACCAAGGGAGGAAGTATGCTCGCGCGCCTAACCAGTAAAGGTGTATGTGGCGGGCTACTTATTTATTTAGGCTTTATTGGTACTATTTCGCAAGTTAAAAAGCTGTTTGCTTGGGCTGAAGCCATTGATATGGCACACATTGCGTTTATTGTTATTTTAGCCACCATTTTATTGTATGCGCTATTAGAGCACTTTAAAAAGCGTTGGTTAGCCGTGCCGTTAAGTTGCCTTATTGGTGGCGTGGTTGCCTTTGCCTTAGGCGCACCGTTTGAGTTTCATACTGCACCGGGTTTACCAAATATGAACCCAGCTTACTGGTGGGGCGAAAACACGGGTTGGATGCTAGGTTTACCAACACTTGAAAGCTTTGTTGTTGTACTCCCATTTGCAGTGCTCGCCGTTGCTATGTGGTCTCCTGATTTTTTAGGCCATCAAGTATTTCAAAAAATAAGTTATCCGCAACGCACCGAAAAAGTGCAAATGAATATCGACGACACCATGCTAAGTGCATCGGTTAGACAAACATTCGGCTCACTTGCCGGTGGTGCTAACTTTGCCTCCTCTTGGGGTACTTATATTGTGCCTGCCGCTATTGCTAAACGCCCTATCCCTGCTGGCGCTATTTTAACTGCATTATTTTGTATTATTGCTGGTTTATGGGGTTACCCTATGGATTTAGCAATTTGGCAGCCTGTATTGTGTGTAGCGCTTATTGTTGGTGTGTTTATCCCACTACTTGAAGCTGGCATGGAAATGACGCGCGAAGGTAAAACGACGCAATCAGCCGCTATTGTGGTGTTTGCTTCGACCTTGGTTAATCCTGCTTTTGGTTGGTCACTTACTATGTTACTTGATAACTTAGGGCTGATTGGCTGTAAAGAGCGCAGCGCTGAGCTAACTAAAATGAGCCGCTGGGTGATTCCACTTATCATGTTTGTGCTACTTACCACTGTAATGGCAATTGTAGGCATGTTACCCGGTATACCTGCGTTAATGGCTGACTTTAGGCATTAACCTTTAGCTATTACATCTCATATTTACCCACAAAAAAGCACGGCAATTGCCGTAATGCCGATCATTTAAGAATTAGTTAATAGCACTTGAACGATCTTCTAGGTATGTAAGAATCCGAATTCTTTTGTAGAATTCGGATTTTTTTATGCAACTTTCTAATGCTCTCGATATT
>NZ_JADYWR010000045.1:0-10302 GCF_015864705.1 Pseudoalteromonas sp. NGC95 | reverse complement strand
GGCCTGAAGCTAGACCAATAAAAGTGGCGTTAGGATGTTTTATTATCAGCTCATCGATTGAAATATCTAGCTCAATATATTCTGCGGCAGGAGATTCAAAGCCGGTAATACCTGCTTCTATAAAAATTGGAATAATGTACATACGCACCTCTACACTGTTTATTTATACAGTATAGTTTGAGAGATGAAACATACCAATACTTTTTTAATTTTTAAGTTATGGAAAGGCAAATTAAATTTGGAGATGAACCTTTATGTTAGGTAATAAATTCCTACCATATTTGTATACCATCCTATGGTTATCAGGGGTTTAATTCTGTGTTAATAAAGAAACCAGTTTATTTAAACTTATCTCTTACCACTCTATATATTGAACTCTTCCATTGTTACAGGCATATTCATGCAAATGACTAATTATCAGATAACTCAATGAAATTATTAATAACCTTACTACTAACAATACTAAGTACCTCAGAAGTATTAGCTGAAAATCAAAAAATAGAATCATTTAGTAAAGCGAAAAAGGTTTTAGAAAAACAAGTCTATAACAATCACCGAAGTACGCTTTATTGCGGTGCTGAATTTGATTCCCAGAAAAAAGTAATAGCACCAAAAGGCTTTACCACGACTAAGTATCTTAAGCGTGCCAAAAAAGTTGAGTGGGAGCATGTTGTTCCTGCGGAGAATTTTGGTCGAACTTTCAGTGAATGGAGAGATGGGCATAAAGAATGTGTTAATAGTAAAGGAAAGTCATTTAAGGGGCGAAGGTGTGCGGAGAAAGTCAACACTGAGTATCGCCTCATGCAGGCAGATATGTTCAACCTTTATCCTGCTATAGGTGCCGTTAATGCACTAAGAAGTAATTATAATTTCACTGTACTGCCTTCAGCACAAAGTGATTTCGGTAGTTGTGCGATGAAGATAGATAACAGAAAAGCAGAACCGCCTGAATCAGCTAGAGGAGAGATTGCGCGTACTTACCTTTATATGGAGAGCGCTTATAAACGTTATAATATGAGCTCATCACAACGAAAGCTAATGAATGCTTGGGATAAGATGTACCCTGTAGATAATTGGGAATGTACTAGAGTAAAGAAAATATCTAGTTTACAAAAAAGCGACAACATTGTAGTTAAAGACCGATGTGTAGCAAGAGGACTTTTATAAGGTATTTCGTTTAATAAGTTTTTCCAGTCTATAAAAGGATACACATGCTTCTTTAATCAGCATGTGTATGGTTAAGTGTGAGTAATAAGTAACTATTAAATAGAGAGTAACCTACGAAAATTCTCGTTTCGTATGTAAAAAGGGTATAATTAGTTTTTCTCAAATAAGTCGAGGATAGTGAAATAGTTTTTAGGTATTAAATTCAATGCCGTATGGCTTATTATAGAACACTTAAATTAGTGAGAAACATACAAAGCCTTTATTTCAACCACGCTATCTTATTTTCACAATTAACTATAAATCCCACTGTTAAAAACACTACTTTTGACTAATATAATTATTTTTCGTGGTTGCTTTTTATATTTTTCCCATCAATTTTTGAATCGTATGCTTGAATTAGCAACTTAAATTTTATGTTACTTTGAAACTGATTCAGATATTCATGATTTATATTAACCCCAAGAAAGGCGAATAATTCTGGCAACATGTCAACGCTCTGGGACAATGTCAGACGGCAGAATGGTAGCACTGATGACGTTCGCTTATACTTAGAGTCAAATTGTTTTTGAAAAATAGGTAATAGCTCTTGTACAGAAGAATCACTACCTTCACAGATATTAATAGCTAAAGATATCGCATCACTTATGGGCCGGAGAGGATTTACTATTATATTAGGGTGCTTTTCATTAAAGAGCCTAAATACATTGAACATCATCATTTCTCCGTCAGAAAGGTCCTCTAAGTATTTGACAAAAGCTGGATTCATAACTGGATAGAATATATGTTCATCTTCTATATAAAGAGCTATGGTCATAATTACAGCATTAAACTGGTTATGCTTCATTGAAGAATACACGAGCCAGTGCAGAATTATTTTATGTACTAACGTCGCTGCCAAGAATTTCCCCAGATGAACTTTTCCAATAACTGATTCTACTTTTGTACAATAGCTAAAGGCTATATCGAACTCCTCCTTTTCTGTGAAATAAAACATCTTGTAATAGTCCAAGAGTGCTTCACTTAATAAGCTTTGTTCGGGGTTATATTCATAAAGCAGTGTAAAGTAATCGTGTTTCTCTAGCTCTTGATGGAGGATGTCGAACTTAGGCCAAACCTCATCGCAGTTATTCTCTGCAATATTAGAACAAATAGCCGGATAAGTAGGTGAAATCAATGATCCTAGATAATTATCTACTTGAAGAATAAGCTTTATTCCATCCTCTTTCTGCCATCTATTATAATAATCGTCGCCGCATAGTAATACGTGACATATGTCTTTATGTAATGAGAGTAGTCGATATTTGTTGTAGTTCATATTGTCAAAATTCACCAAATATTCAGCTACAAGTTTAAGATGTATAAGTACACCATTATCCTCAAGGCGCCTTATAATCATTGCTGCAATATACGCTGACTTTACTTTCAGTGAATGTTCGTCAACATGTATGCTTTTGTCACCTAATTCTTTTAAATCTTCTTTGAGAATAGATATATCATTTTTTATCGTAGCGATACTTCGGATGCTATTACCGCGAATATCATTTATCCGCGCCGTAAATTTTGGGGTAATTAATTTATTCTGAGATTTAATAACATATTTAGCCCATCTGCTTTTTTCAGCAGGCTTTAAGGGCCAATGACTTGATGCCTCATATTTAGATATTAAGAATTTACCAAAAAAGTGAATCGCATTTCCTTCATATTTTCTGTCTGAATATTTATGTAATAATGCAGCGATCATTGGGGCATAAAGATATATCCAATATATGTTATCCCCCTCGCTTTTATTTACATATGTTTCGAAGGGTGGCGAATTAAGTTCATTAACGAAACGTTGTAAACTAGATGCGTATTTCAAAAGAGGTAATGGATGACTTTGAGCAAGGTTCTCAGTAAAGAGCTTTAACGAATGTATATAAGCCTTCTGGTGACGTTCTAGGCTAGAGTGCTCCTTGAATCCAAGCTTTTCATTTCTTAATGTCCCTTTGGTCATACCACTGTAATCAAAAACCAGACTAAGTAATTTTAGGTAATTATCAGGTATAAACATTGGTAATCCGCCTTTTACGGTATTATTTTATTCAGATTAGCATAAAATGAAAACATCTAAAAAGCAGTAGCGTATGATACGTACAAACCAAAAAGATAACTTTACAATACTTTCGAGGATAAAATTATGAGTACTAATGACATACTTTTGGAAATAGAATCTACTATTGACGAGGTTATAGAAGAAGCTGAAAACTTTAAAGATACAGTCGAATCAACTACCAGCCATGCCCGCTATGAAAATGACCTAGTAATTAATAGTAGAGAAAATTATGTTCCTTTAGACAATCAACCATATGGTGAAGAGTTAATTCGTACTGATGATATAGCAGAATCAGTTGGAGAAATACTTACCGAACTAGAGCTAGTAAGAGAGGAAGGTGATATCAGTAAAATTATTAAGTTACTTCAAAATGCTGAAGAAACAATTGCTACGCATCAGAACACTTTTTCTGATTGCTTCAGTGATGCATTTATTGAGAAGTCAACAAAAGAAGCCACCGATGATTTTAGCTATACTGGCAGTGAGGACTATTTAGATGAAGATAATTAATTTTTGCCTTTAAAATTTAGTATTTAGATCAGATTCATAGAGATCGCTTCAGTCTGGCTGTCTCTTAGTCACATCTATAGCTTGCACCTAAGGTTCACTCGATTAAAGTAGCGTAGTGAGTTGAGATATAATCCCCTCATTCTAATAGAACCTATCAGTAGAACGTTATAAATGGGCGAATTACAGATGGTCAATAATTATGATACCTAAAGTAAAAGTTTTATTTTTTGTTTTTTAAAGAGAAAAACTCTTGGCAACCAATCTTTTCAGTTAGTAAAGTAACAAATACTATAGAAAATCATGTCTATAAATCCAATAGGTATAATAGACTTTGGGCGCCGCTAAATGTAGTTCATACTTTTAACTAAAAGATGAGCAACAGAACCATTCACATTGTTGAGCCCAACTTCCATACTTAGCCCTTTCAGCCCTTTATTAATTAAGCATTATTACTCCAAATGCCAATTAACATGAATTCGTGAAAGAGTTCGTTTACACGTAACCATTAGCTTCTATAATTGCTGTAACATTCATTCAAATGATTAAAAATAAAATGGCTCAAGAATCTATTCAAATAAATAAAAGCTTACTTAAACACCTCAGAAACTTAGCCGGTGAGAATCAGACTGATACTGCTTATGCCTGTAATTTGAGTGACCGGCAATACCAAAATATTGAAAGTAAAGGAAGTACAACCTCTATAACCATTTCAAGAATCGCAGAGCATTTTAATATTACGGTTGATGAACTAATGACAAATATCTGCGCAGATAACTCTCTTTGGTATGTTACTAGACCGTATTACATTGTTGGAGATGTAGAACAAGGCTATAACAAGCTGTTAGAAGAAATTATGAGTAAAGCAAAAGATCTTGCTGATATATATTCTCCTAAATTGGCCATTAAAAATAGTAAACAACTAAAAGAAATAACTCTTTCTTATAATAATAATATTGAGTATTGCTGGACCATGCGACCACTACTATACAATAAAAAAATTGGCCTTGTATGGACTGATTTATCGGAATGGCAGCAAGATGAATGGAACGATTCTTTTGATAAACTGATATATGGCTGTGTCTACGATGTACATATTGATGATTCTCCGCTAATCCCTAAAGAATGCACTTCTCATTTTTTAGTTAAGTTTAATGAAGTAACTCAAAGTAAGATCGTAAACAAAGGCTATCGTCTCTTTGATACTGATGCTGAATTTAGAGTGTCATTAACTGAATGGGTAGACTCAAATCGTTTTATTATTCCTTCGTCTAATCAATATAGTGGTTGCTTATATATCATTTATGATTTTCTCGGGGAAATGACCAAGTCAATAAACATTTTTCGCGTTTGGATAGATGAAAAAGGAAAACGGCATCAAGCACCTTGGCCCACTTCAAACATTGAAAAGGTAATTGAATCGATTACTGATAGAAAAGATGGACAAAGAAAATGGGCGATCCCTATAGGCATTGGGAAACCCTTATGTACTGAAGCATCCCCGATGATACCCGAAGTTACTGAATTAACTGAAATAGAATTAACACTGAGCTTATAGTAAAGAAGTCCTAATGTTTAATAAAAAGGAAAATATCATGACCAAATCAAGCAAGCTTACATCATTCAATATCCAAATAAGACTGGTACTAAATCACACAGAGAGCGCGACAATAATTCATCGCGTGGTAGATAAATGTTAAGTGAAAAAATAGAAGGCTACAATGCTTACTGGAAAGGTAAAACTAAAAGCTCAAATCCCTACCATTGGTCAGATGAAACTTGGTGGATGGTAGAAAGTTGGGACGAAGGCTGGGTTGAAGCGGAAGATGAAGATTATGACGATGACTAGGAGGTTTACCTTTAAACACTATTCTCTAACTTTACTATAATATCTCCAATAATTGCTGAAAATGATAAGTCTTCAACATTGGTAGGCTGTGTAATATCACATTATCAGTACTTTCCTGTTATAGCCTTGATAAGTTCAATGTTACACGCATAAAATTTATAATAGATGATCGTCTATTTATACGTGTAACTATCTAATAGTAAGTAGGGTAAGTTATTATCTCTTTAATATTTTAAATAGTTAATTTACCCTATTAAATTTATATATTCTTACTCTGTTAGAACTTTCACACCCTTATCTTTAGCTGCAATAATTTTTTTCACCAACTTTTTCATCTGCGACTAAGTAAGTAGTTTTACTTGTCGCTGATTTTGCGACTTTAGCGCCTAAAGATTTAGCATGTTTGTCCATATCTCCTCTTGAGCCTCGTTGTATAGACCCAATAAAAACAAGAACAGAACCTGCAACTGGGATGAAGTGTTATCACTTTCGGACTTTTTAATCGTATCTGCTAAGTTAAATCCAAGCTCATAAACTTTAAAAAACTCTTCTTTGACATTTTTTAGCCCTTCAACAATCTATTCCGCACTGGTCTGAGCAAAGCCGTCAATTTCCACTATTTGTTCTGCGCATAGTTCAAATAACTGGGTGATCGAATGATGCTGAAGTAGTTTTTCACAATTATCACTACCTAGTCTACTAACTCCAAAAAACAGACAAGCGATGTTGCTGTTTAAAATCCCACTATTGCCCTTTATTTCGATAGTAATTTTTCAATAAGCTCTTTTATTTTCATCCATAAATTTTTAGCTTAAAAAATTACTATTAACTATTTTATTGTATCTTTAGGGGGGACAATATTAGCTATATCCGGGAAGTTATTCATCATGTTAGCTAAGTTTCTGCTACTTTCGTCAATTGTTAAGAGATCAATCCTCTTATTGGGAAGCTTTCTAACT
This sequence comes from Pseudoalteromonas sp. NGC95, assembly GCF_015864705.1. Classification (NCBI taxonomy): domain Bacteria; kingdom Pseudomonadati; phylum Pseudomonadota; class Gammaproteobacteria; order Alteromonadales; family Pseudoalteromonadaceae; genus Pseudoalteromonas; species Pseudoalteromonas sp. NGC95. The sequence goes on along the minus strand of NZ_JADYWR010000045.1, from coordinate 3,728 downwards.
TTTTTCAAACTAATAACGCTATGTGTAACGTCCTGTGAAAAGTGCATTTTTCCTTGGTGCATTTTTTCTGCGAGTAAATCAAAGTTACGCTCAAACTCCAATCTATTTCTAGGAGCTTTCGTGTTTACCATTCTAGTCATTTTTGTTTCCTAATTAATCATAGTTACTTCTAAAGTTCTTCGGTTAATTATAAATGATGGTCTTAAATTACAGTCAACGCGCCAAAAAATTTCCCAGCCATGTTGAGATAAAATATCTAACTTGTCACTTGTTATCATCGTTCGATTACCTTCCCTTATCGGTCTGCCCAATTGATCCGGATCCCAACTTCGACCTTCTATCCAATGGTTTTTACTAATGTCACTAGGTTTAATTTTACCTGCGAAACCCTGAATGCCTAAATTGACAAATGAAGGGGTCACCCTTCCACCAATATAATTCATTCCTGCTGCACAATTGAATAAGAAGCTCTCATTTCTTTTCGATGAATTATCGTGAATATCTGTAATTATAGGGTTTTGATTTGCTTGAAATTCTATAGGATAAAGGTGGGTTGTAGAATTACTTAAAACAATTGATATTTCAATAAATTTTGGGCTACCTTCAGAAGGTGTAATTACCTCAAAGTAGTGCAAATATTCACTACTATCTTCTTTGAGAAAATCCATAGGATTTTGTGAACACTCTGAAAGGAATTGAGTCACTTTTTCATCAATTCTATTTTGACAAACATTTTGTATGCTTTCATCTGGAAAACTAGGATTGAATTGTCTTAATACAGAAATAACTGAATTAATATTTTCAACTGTGACTCTATCTTGAATAATAGAATTGATTATTGGTAATAATTTATTATTAATATACTTTCCATATTCTCCTAAGTTATAAACTTTTTGGACTTTGTCACTGATACTTGAAATTTCATCGTACCCTAATCCTCCGAAACTTTGAGTCAATAGCATATCTAAGGAAAGAAAATCTGAGTCCTTCCATACATCAATATTTTTTAATTTATATAAAATACTATTTAGAGGCTCACATAAACTATCTATATTTACTTTATCTTTAACTTTTCCTTTTATTTCTATAGGCCTACTATTAAATATTGCGTTTTCTAGCGATAGCTCTTCATCTAATAAAGAACTATCAGACTTATTTATACATAAAATAATTAGATACCACGTATGTTTTATGACTAAATGTTTACAATTTTCTATTCTATTAATTAATAACGATATATTTATATGAGACTTGATTTGGTTAACATCTTCAATAGCTAATGAATAAATTATTCCAACGGCAACCTCTGGAGATGAAGCTTGTATGTCTTTTAATGAATGTTCAGCTAAAACAGGTAGATAAAGGTCTGGTTCAAATCTTGAAATAGATTTTATTATGTTAGGTATTCTTGAATATATAACTGGAGACGGATGTTCAATAAAATTGAGTAAAAAAACGATTAACTCTTGATCGTTAGAGATTGAATTTGAATTCTCAAAGTCCATCCATTCAAAATTTTCAATAATATGCTTTGGAGGCGATACCATAATTTTTATATGTTCAATAATACATTCGTGCAGCAGTTCAACCTTTTCAGGAGGTAGTACATTACTAAACTTTGAAATTAATTTTTCTACTATTAACCAGTCTGTAGCATGTGGTTCATCGACAATAATAGGCATTAATATTTCTAATAGTTCACTTTCATTGCATAATTTAGATAGCTCTATAAATGCTTTATCATTTTGACCAAGGTTTCTCGACCAAACTCCCCACCCTGAATTTTGTATGGCTCTTAGAGATAATAGTAATTCTTGCTTACTTGTTACTTTATCCTCAATATCTAGAGCTTCTTTAGCAAGAGTATAATGATTATCAAATTCATTTAACCCTTGAGCCCTTCCAAAAGTTCCGGCTAGGTAAATGGAATTATCTGAGCCATCTTCCTCTTTATCTATTTGATCTAAATCTTCGTTTTCAATTCCTGTAAAAATAGATTCAGATGTTTTTGTTACTTCCACATCAATTTTATTCCGATTAATCAGTAGAGTTAACTCATTAAAGTGAGACGGCTCAAGATAAGTATTAAGTCCATTGATAAATGCGTCTCTTATAGTAAACTCCATATCAGAAATTAGAATTTGGATAATCCTATTCATATAGAAGTTTGATTTTATAGTGTCACTCTTATTAACGATTTTGGCAAAAACTTCAGAGAAACGACTGATATATCTATCATCTCCGATTAGAAATAGTTCACTAATAGCCCATTTTAAGCTAGGTTTTATGGCACTTGTATTTTCTAGTATGCTTAATATTCCACTTTGTTCATCTATTTTTCTTACTCCAGTATCGTAACTTGCTCCTTTATATAAACTATCAATTTGATTTGCCTCAACTTTCTGCAAAATTAAATTAGGATCAAGAGGAATAGTTTCATTTTGAAAGTACTTTATAGCAACGGATAACTTTCCTGATGAACATAAAGAGCCAATAAACTCTTCCTTCTCCATCCGTATATAACGTTGAAAAGTCATTTCACCATCTGCAAAATCTAAAATAGGAGCTACTTCCTTTGGAGACCATGAAGCCTTATGGCGCTTAAGCATACTCAAAGATGAATTAATTAATCCTAACTGATCTTCTTTATACCATGATGGTCCCATAGAAGAGTTTAGCAATTCTTGAAAACATTCGTCAGCGCGGCTGCTACCTAAGGTCCTATAATATGTAGCTAATAAGACTAACTCTTGACATCTATCCCAACGATTCTGAACACCTAATAGGACGTGTTTTTCAAGTTCTTTTAATAACTTAAATATATTTTTTTTATGCTCTACTTGGGGAAGTAATTTCTTTGTGATTGTATGAATCGTCTTTCTAAAGCCTTCTGAATAAACTCCTAACTGTTTATCTGAATGTTCATAAATAAAATCTATATACTTACCTAAATTTTGTTTTGCATATAGAGAGAAAAATTCCAAGATTGAATTATAAATAAGAGGAAGAACCTCCTCTACTAACATGTATGAACGTTCAAATTCTGAACGGGTTAGCAAATCAAACTTAAGAAGAGGTAAAACCTTTTCTAACATGTCTACAGATAATTGTTCTGACTCTTCAAAAGTGACTTTTTGCTTCCAAGCGTAACCTAGAAGATAACCAATATAAGAAACAATACTTTCTAACGAATTCTCCCATTCTGTATCGGTAAATAACTCCAAGTCAGGAGGGGAGTAAAGCTCATCTAGAAAAGCTTTATATTTAGAGTTTGATAGTAAGTTTGCAAACCAATCGTAATTTAAGTCAACCCCATTACTTTCCCTAAAATCAGGTATTTCATGGGAATTGCACCCATTGATCAAGCCCGCCAATACATCATATTTGATCGATATCCCATCCAATAGCTGTAAAATAATAGGGAAATCTTTTTCCTCAGGCTTATATTCTGTTAGAGCGTACTCGATATCTTTAATAATATTATCAAGGTCCACTTGGGTCGGTGAAATATCACGAAAATAGCCTACATGGTTGTACGCTTGAATTAGTGTCATTGTGAAAGAATTATCAATAGCGACTTCTCTTCTTTCAAGTTCTTCTATCGGTATGTAGTGGTAGAGTAATTTTGGTCACCCATTAAGAAAGAAATGTTATGCTATTTGCATACAAATTTGGGTGAAAAAAATGACAAAATTAAACCGTGCAACGTACTCCGCTGCAATCAAATT
>NZ_JADYWR010000044.1:0-10915 GCF_015864705.1 Pseudoalteromonas sp. NGC95 | reverse complement strand
ATATCAACGGATATTACAACAACGTTAGACCGCATCATTATAATGCTGGTTTAGCGCCAAATGAATCTGAGATTAGATACAAAGACTCTAAAACTGTGGCCAAATTTTATTGACCACTACATAGTGAATTATTTCTATTTGGGGCTGCTTTATCATATCGTTCTATCAGTGCATCTCGTAAGGATGGCGGAAGAACACTCACTTCATCTTTAGGTAAAGACTACATACTCGCCTCATTAGATATGTTTATGGATTGGATAGAATCGCCATTAATCGACGATAAAAGATGGTATCCCACAACACATCAATTTAGGAGGTCATTTGCTGTCATATATTTTAACTTCTCCGATAGTATAGGTTTAGATGAGTTATCTTGGTTCATGGGTCACGCGAACCTCGAACAGACATTTTACTACGCAGAAATATCCCCAGATGACGAATGGATACATGAAGCTGAGTTAACAATTGCAAAAATTGGTGCTTCATTGAATAAAACTATTAATAGTGACGATACTATTAAAGACATAATTGCAGAAGCACGAAAAACTACTAAAATTTCTATTATTTTAGAGCCTTTGGTAATTGAATTGATTGATAAGCATAAGAAAAAAACTGGTCAACAGGTACGTTTTCGTAAAATTCAGGAACAGGATATCTTTTTCTACTTCACTAAAACAGAAGGTCAGTAGCTATGCCAAAGTTTAAGCAAGGTGAAACTTCTAAGTCAGTTATTAATAGAAAAAATGCAATTTCAAAATCTCTAGCTCACAAAGCCAAACTTATTGATAAGATAAATTACCATGAAGATATACCTAAGAGCCTAGAAATGAAAAGTGATTTTATTTCGCAATCATTAGTTCATAAGTGGAATGATAGCACCCTAAAGATCACACGTAATTCTCGAAACTCAGCTCACGCAGAACATAACAAAATAATTTTAGAGACCTTAATAAAGTCTATTGAAAGAGCTAACGAAAGGCTTTCCACTAACCTCAAAATGGGAAATCAAAAACTCACTAAAAGTATTATCTCTGAAAATGAAGTTAATAAATTAAAAACCGAGAATGACGAATTACGTGTAGCACTTGCTGAAGTTTATAGGTGTTATATGCAGCTTCTGGAAGAGAGTCGTGAAGATAAATTAGTTGATGATTCATATAGAAGATTAATACGTACACAAGCCGAAACGCTTGGGAAGAAACGAGTCTGGAGTATTCGATAGTGTCTACTGTAATAATTGCGAAACAGCCCGATTTATCTTTCCTTACAACGAGTAGAAAAAGAGATCAAATCAATGGTTCGCCGTTACCCATAATTCTAAAAAAAGGAGGTTCTTTTGATTGGGATGCCAACTCATTTCTCACTGAATATAGCGGCGGACCACAAATGTATAATGTCCGCCCTATTGCAGACACCGTAGTCAAGAAAGCGTATAGCTTAAACATTTTTTGTAATTTACTAGAAGATGAAAAAATAAAATTACATGAAATAAACAATGCCACTCTTTATAAATACGTGGAATTGCTAAAGAGCAGAGGTGTTTTCGACGATACTATACAAAAACACGGAAGAACCGCTCTTGAATATATCCAGCACCTTAATAAAATATACCCTCTTCTTAATTTGGCAACAACGGAACCGGACTCATTAAGAAAATTTAATGTCCATATCGAAATAAAAAAATATAAAAATGGTTCGATAGAAAAAAAATATTTACATCATGACTCTTTAAATGGATTAATTCATATTGCGTCAGAACCTGAATATGTTCGTGACCATGAATTAATTATGTGGCTTGACGCTATAAACTGTACCACTTATCACCCAACTCTAGATAACTTTTTAATTAGTCGTTGGGAAGCATTTACAACATTACTAGAAATTACAGGCTCCAGAATAAGTGAAGTACATCAAGTAACAAGAACAATGATCAAAGAAGCTGCGTCTTCGTTATTTGAAAATGAAAAAATGCCAATAATACGTAATATCCCGATCAAAAAAGGAAAATATAAAGGACACAAACGTAGCGTCCAAACTACATCAGAAGATATTCAAGTTATCCTTTTACACATAAGCGCTATTGAAAAGAAATTTACTAAAATGGATCATGATTCGATATTTGTTGATTCAAATACAGGCACTCAACTGAAGCCATCATATTTAAAAAACTATGCTAAGAAAGTAATTAACCATAGTAAATATAAAAATGCTTTGAGTCACTTGAGTAATCATTCTTTTCGCCATAGATTTATCACTCTTCATATTGCTAAAGCAATTAAACAGTTATCCTCCTCTGGGAGTTTCTCTAACATTTTGAATATTGCTGCAACAGCATGTAGAAAAGTAACAATGCATGCTTCCAATTCCACATTATCCCATTATGTGCACCTAGCATCCGAATACAATATTAAAAACGAGATTATCAGTAGCGAGCTAATTAATGCTTCTACTCAAATAAGAATTCGTATAAAGAAAATGCTTATGACTTCAAAGTTATTAAATTCAAAAAAAATAAATGAAACAGAAGCACTAGCATCCCTTTTATCAACATTAAATGAATTTAAAAAATTTGATTCGCTTTAAAACTATTTTCTAACCACAGATTGAAATTGTTTTATTAAAAAATTAGTAACTAAATTGGTGCAGAGTTAACTTTCTTACAAGTGAAATTTAGGAGTTCAATCATTGACTAAGTTGAACATCGTTCTCTGACAAACCAAACAATGTGTCACCCTAATAAAAAGTTTAGCAATTTTATTTTATAGTTTAAGTAACCCAGCTATATTATCCTTGCTAATTTTTAATTCACTTCAATTACTGTTTAGTATGCCTCACTGTCTTTAAACATCAGGTGTATGCTCAATATTAGAAGCCGATAGACTTTAAACTACATGGGAATTTATATGAGGAATTATACTAATGATATATTTCAACAAGATCCAAAAAGGGCTTATCAAGTTACATTGAGTGTATTCTTTCGTATTATGGATAAATGGAACTTGGAGCATAGCCAACAGATTATACTTTTAGGAAGCCCTCAAGAAAGTCTATTTCAGGAATGGCTACAAAACAAAGTGGAAAATATCAGTGATGAAGTTCTTATAAGAATTTCATATATTTTAGGTATCTACAAAGGGCTAGGTCTAATATTCAATAAACGCTCGCAGGCTGACTCCTGGATAAATAAACCTAACAAAAAGTTTAACCAATTGTCAGCTCTAGAGTTTATGCTAAATGGTGAGATTGAACAGTTAGAGGAAGTTCGAAAGTATGTAGATAGGCAATTTGGCTTTTGACTGTAACTGTCTAACCCCATGAGTCTTTGGTATTGGAGTAAAAACAACTAAAATGCTCGATATATTGATTTAAGAAATACGTAAAAGTCTATAGAAAAGAGATTCTTTATGCTCTTTACTATTATGTAGAAAGCTGGTGAGTATAGCTATTGAAGGATTTCAATTTTACGTACTTTAAAGTAAAAATATTTTTACTTTTTTATTCAATTTATTAAATTATGATATAATTATAACAATAGTTTATTAATATTGGAATCCTAGTATGTTAATTAACATCTCTGAATTTGTAAGCAATTATCGCCTGCTCATTGATATTTTTTTGTTTGGAATATTTATTATTTTTGTTAGATATATAATTATACCTTTCCTGTATTCATTAGTAAAATCACTGAAAAATAAAACTATTACTATTTTCTATAAATTATTTGGTAAGACATTATGTAAGCACGAATTTCACGACTATGCTGCATTCGCACCATTTCAAAACAACGTTAATCAAGCGTCGGCCTCATGCAATCGATGTAAAAAACCGGGTACTGTCTGTCGCTCTAAGAACGTTTATCATGACTAGAATTAATTAATCTAAGCAACAGAAATTAAACCCAGTAACACGGGCTATAGCAGCTACCTTATTTATGGTACAAAGGGAATTGACTATTTATTGGAAGAAAGCGTTATTATATGTGCCTTTTAAACATAATAAATAATTATTTGTGCGGCTTTTGTATGACGAAAATTCTGAATAGCGATACAAAAGCTTAGAAGTAAAGTCTGGATGATATTAACGAGATTAAACATTTCAGTAGATACTTTTTTGATGAGATTGAGAAAAATGAATTTTTAAATGTTACTCCTCAAAATAAATTATTAGATTTATACTTTTATTGAACCCTTGAAAATCCTAAAATGTAGTAAGTAGTTTCCCTCACTATACTTTTTTATTCAAACAGATAAATACTTTTGTAATAAAAAGATGATTAGTCTTCACATAAAAATAAAGACACTTTTTACACCTTCATGCAAAACGGTATGATCTAATAAAAAGAACTATTGCATCCGATGAAATCGATATGCCAATGGTTTACCAATCTCAAAATGATACCCGCATTTGGGGAGGTAGGCATCGCACAATTATTTGGTTTTAAACATATAGATGTAATTCTTCCTAGTTACAGCTTAATACCATAAACACGCTTTATGATTAAAAGATAGTCGTATAGGCAATGTGACCAGAAATTTATATTTCTGGTAAAAGCTCCCGAATATTACATTGCAGCGCATCCGAGACTGTTTTCAGCTTTAGAACTGTAATATTCACACTCCCGTTTTCAACTCTACTCAAATAGCTCTGATTTAGTCCAGCTTTGAATGCTAATTCAGCCTGACTAACCTCCCTACGTGCTCTCATGACTTTGATATTTTTACCTATAGCTACTGAAAACTGTTCCATTACAAATCTCTGGAATAAAATCATCAATATCCCACATTGCTTTGCCATGAGCGATTGCATATAATCCACATAAAATTGCATATAAGCGATATATTGGTTTTAATCAGTATTAAAGGGTTTAACTATGGATATGTACAAATTAATGGGTAGTTTTATTCGTGTAATATCTATGCCTAATATAAACTATTTTTCGGTGAGTACACTTCAGACCGCTTGTATAGCTGATTCACGTGATGGGATTTTGAACCCTGACCATGTACAAGTATTTGTAGAAACTGAGCTAAATAAGCTAGTTCGTCAAGGCTGGATTGTAGAGTCTATTCTAAAAGTTAATGAAATATCCTTATACTCCAAAACTGATATATTTGACTGTAAAATATACAATTATAATTTTGACGAATCTTTTAAGCACCTGTTCTCTATCAATAAATTACAACCAATATTGACATCTTTCTCTAGTCTACCGAATCAAAAACTGAAAGAAATATTTAGCTTAAAAAATATAAATTACTTGGCTGCAAATAAGTCTAATTCAAATGAAATCACAAGAAATATAGATAGCTTAATGCAAAGCAGCTCCTGTTTATATTCTGATGGGACTGAGTATTGCGATGAAATTGCAGAAAAAAATAGAAAACAAATAAAACCTTCACTTTTAGCCATTTCAGATAACAGATATATTTATAAAATTACGAAAGATCATCTAGTAGACATCTGCAAGTTAGATGAAACCCATACACATACGGAACAAAATTTTTTTTGTGATAAACATAATATTGAGTTATTCGATAGCTTAGGTGACACCAAACAGGTACTGTCAGAACAGCAGATATTTTTAAGTGCATACAAATTAGTTTCTAACGAAATATACAATAAGAAACAAGCACTATCTTTCTATATATATGATCATAATTATAAAACTAGAGATAATTTAGATCATACTTCCTTGAATTATCTAATTAACAGTACTCTAATTGATTTGGAATGCTTATACACTATTAAAAGTTTTTATGATAATTCTCTACAGAAGCAAAATTTTTCAGATATAAGATGCGTCTTATTTAGGTCAAAAAAAGATCCAAACATGGCATTTTCAGGACTATATAAACCTAATTATGATTATTTTGGTAATCCATTAAAAGATACTATAAATCAACATAACTCGATGTTAAGTATTATATCAATTCCTACATTTCCGGGTTGGATCTATGTAATTGCTTGGCATAAAGAAAATAGCGAAGCTTGCAATGATTTCATCTCTAGTTTAAGTGAGCTAGTAGAAAATAAGGATTCTATTGAAGATGCTTTATTTGAGTTAGCGATTGTTGCGTGTAAAGAGCCCTTTTTTTCCCCTAAGTGGTGGGAAGAAAGTACTCCCGAGATAAAGAGATCTATTTTAGAAAAATCCAGTTATTCTCAACATGCCTTTAGTGAACCTTTACCTTTTAAAAGAAATTTGAATGGTATTATCGATTGGAACTTTGAAATTATTACATCAAATTATTAACTAAAACTATATACATTCAAAATATTATAGGAAAAATGAAATTTAAAAACGAACAGTATGAAAAAAATTTTAATTTTTATCATCTCCCCTATAAGCAGTTTCAGAATCTGGAAGCCAACTTCAACTAACAGCTACTATTTCTTGAGCACAAAATGAACTTTATATAGAGCTTTGGCTAATACTATGAAACTTATAATTAGTAATAGCTTAAGTAATTTGTTAAAACTACATACAGTAGAGATCTAACTGTAATCTCAATAGGAACATGTTGTATTTTACAGTATCAAAGTATTACTTCTCCAGCGCTAACTTTTCAATCCATTTATAAAGGATTATTAATGAAAGTAACTTACCACGAGAAGGTAGAAGCACACGATGTTGAGTCTCAATTAGACCAAGATTTAAGTGGTGTCTCTGATGATTTAAAAGATTTATTGATGCCATTAAAAATGATTCTATTAATGAATAGTATGGTCTACCTAACTCAAAAATAGATAGACTTAACTCTCTAAAAGCTCAAAGAAGTATAAAAAACACTTTAGACTTTCTATTTGTAAATGGAAAGGTAATGACAGGCGAACACTGCCGTGAATTAACTAAATCACGAAAGAAAAAATTGAAATATTCCCTAGCAGATATATTTGAGCTATCACTTGGTAGAAAATTATATGCAGGAGAAAAAAACTGTTTTGTCTGCTTCTGTTACGATTTTATTATGGCATTTACAAGGAAAAACGTTTAAGGAGTTGCTAGGTTTTCGTTATAGTTACTTAACTAATCAAAATGAGCAGAAACAACTTCGGAAAAAAGAAAAAACAGGAGAGCTGATACCGACCGAGGTTCAAAGAAAGATTGATGAGTTACCTATTACTTATTCTGCTATCCCACATTCTTTACCTAATTCAGAATTAAAATCACCATTACCCTCTAAGTTTCGAGGTAAAACAATGAAAAGCTTGAATTATGACTTAATCGTTTATGATACTTATGACTTTCTAGATAAAGTCATATCTTTCTCTTTATCTGATTTATATACGCCAGCTTTTTATCAGTATTTTATAAAAAAAGGTGATCCCAGAACCCATATGATGGTTAATTATTTTAAATATGGGACAAATGATGAAGTTGAAATTTGGCTATTGAGATGTGGTTTTTCAATTGAAGAAGCTGAACTTATTAAACCCTTCGTAAATAATATAAATGAAAATGAGACCATTTTTTCTAAATCTTACATGAATTAAAAAACAAATATATAAGCTCAAAAATCGAACTTTACATATAGCCTAGTAATATTTATAGGTGATAATAACTATACTATCTGCTATTAATGAAACCTATATAATAGGCGTATTATTAAATAAAAATATATCAAGTCTATATTCAAGCTGTTAGCCAACAAGGAATCAATATGTTAGAAAACTTATTAAAGAAAGGATATTTCCCAGCTGAATTACCAGTTCCATTTACTACCGAAAGTTATGGTGATGCTTTATTAATTCAGATGAATCAAAATGATCGCCCATTTAAATATGGTAATAATGGACCTAAATATATCAGTAGCTGTGTGAAATATAATTTAGCCCGAAGAGGTAAGTTAAGACGACCTTTATCTGTTCCAAACCCAGTAAATTACTTTCATCTAGCCCAATTGTTAGCTAACAATTGGGCTGATTTTGAATTAGTCTACGGGCGTTCAAATCAATCTTTAAGTAAACCTGTTGCTGATAATCATTCTAGGGCTCTAAAGTGGGATAAAGGTTTTGGTACTCTTCCTGACGAAAAGCTAAAAACTAGAACTGCTTCTAGATATATACTGAAAGCGGACATTGCTAATTTTTATTCTACAATTTATACCCATAGCATTCCGTGGGCAATTCATACAAAAGCAGTAGCCAAACAACATCGCTTTTTTCGAAATAACTTAGGTAATAAAATAGACTTGATTCTCCGAAATGGTCAGGATCAGCAGACTAAAGGAGTACCAATTGGAAGTGATACATCGTATGCACTTGCTGAATTAATTATGTCAGAAATTGATATGAAGTTGGTTACTAAAATTGGTAATAATTACCATAGGTACATTGATGATTTTGAGTTCGGGTGTAAAACGCTACAAGAAGCAGAAGAAATTCTTTCTGTGCTACAAGAAGTTCTTTCATTCTACGAACTAGAGTTGAACTCGTCTAAAACACAAATCACTAAACTCCCAGAACAAATAGACCCAAAATGGCTTCATGAGTTGCAGAAAGCTCAAATTAATATGTCCACGGATACTGTTCAAAAAAACTCATTAATATCATTTTTTGATCTAACAATGAGCTTTTTGGAAAAAGAGCCCAGTGAACCTATCTTAAAGTATGCAGTAATTCGCACCTCATCACATATTGTTAGAGCAAATAACTATGATTTATACCAACGAATATTATTACAATGGGCAGCAGCAGAGCCTTCAACTTTACCAATCGTCATAGATTTTATAGCTTTTTATAAATCAGCAGGTGTCAATGTTGACTTACCCGAAGTTAAGAGAACCTTACAGTTTATTATTATTCAAAACTGTAGACAGGGACACACAAGTGAAGTTTGTTGGTCAATATTCGGAATGATTTTACTATCCCAAAGTTTTGATGATGAAGTATTATTGGAGCTAAAAATAGTTGAAAATCCATTTATTGCATTGTTGACTTTAGACGCAAGAGATAGAAATTTAATATCATCAAGCTATAGCTTTCCCCTTTGGGAAAGTTTAATGAACAAAGATGAATTAAAAACTGGAAATTGGATTTTGGCATATGAAGCTCTTAGAAAGGGTTGGTTACCTTCTCAAGATGGTAGTAATTACCTAATTGAAGCTGATGGTTTCTCAACTTTAGCTAACAATAATGTTGAGTTTTACTCTACAGACCTCATTGACCAACATGATCCTAAGAGTAATTATAAGACTCTTAATAGGCTAACTGCTGAAGAGCTACGGTATTTTGTCCATAGAGATATCCCTCTAGAAAGGAGTCTCTTCTAAATTCAGATATAAGTTATTAATATGGTCAAAATCAGTTGAATTAATAAGGAAATAATTATGGCTAATGCTAGGGGGGAAGCTCTTCCTAATGTACATACTCAAAAAGGCTGTTCGCATCTTCAGCTGGGTATTGTCAAAACCCTAGTTGCCCAGATAAACGATTTAAATAAATCTCTGGCAAACACTTCCTTATAGCTAAGTTAACTCGCGTTTTGTACCTCAAGATGATGGACCTAGACCAAATACAGAGTTAAATGCAGAAGAACAAGATGCACTTGAAAACCTGATGGTTTTATACACTAACTTTCATCTCACTGTTAATATGACCCCTGAATCTTTTCCTGATTCAACGCTGAAGCGTTGTAAAAGAAAGCGTGAGCAAAGTTGCTAAATTTATTTGGTGTTCATAGGTTTGATGATAGCCCTCTACTGAAGTTGATGGTTTTGGGGCTGAAAATATGATTTTCATACGAAATTATTACATTAAATATAATTGATATGACCCATTCAATTACAATTTATAATTGGAATATCTGACCAGCGGGTTGTGTAATGAGGCGATAAAAAAGCACGTTTCATAGTCCATGACTGTGTCAGCTTTTCACTTCCTAAAGATAAAGTGCCTACCCCATAACGTTTATTTATAGCATCCAAGCATGCCATTACTTCTGGATTATTTTTACTCACAGCAAACATATCTGCTTGTTGAAATAACTCACTTTCTAATTCTATTGCGCCAATACCGCAGCGATAAAAGCGGGTGTTAGGTTTAAAAATATCATTAATAACATCTGAAACAGCATTGGCTATGACATTGGTATCAGATGTAGGTATAGGAAAATCATAGAGCAAAGACTTTTTATAATACATGTCATCGTGTGGCGAGCTTGCAGCGAATATAACGAGTCGTTTTGCTAATGACTGTTGTTTCCTAAGCTTACGACCAACAATCGCTGCGTGTGTTACGAGGGCTGATTTTAATGCATTTAAATCACTCACTCTTTCCCCGAAACTTCTTGTAGAGTAGATTTCTTTTTTATCCTGTTTTACTTCATCCCAGCTCAAACAAGCGATGCCATTGAGTTCACTTACAGTCCTCTCAACAACAACGCTAAAAATACGTCGCATTGCTTTTGGGTTTTGATTCGCTAAATCCCATGCACTTTTAATTCCCATCACCTTGAGTTTCCTACCGAGTCGAGAACCAATACCCCAGACATCGGTAACATCCATACGCATAAGTACTTCTTGGCGTGATATATCATCATTAATAACAGCAACCCCGTTATAGCCTGACAGTTTTTTTGCTGCATGATTGGCTGCTTTAGCTAATGTTGGCGTAGTGCCAAAGCCTACCCCAACGGGCAGTCCTGTCTCACGCCATACAGCCCGGCGTATTATGTGTCCGTAGTCAGCCCAGTCGTTAATGATTTTAGAAAAACCAGTGAAACGTAAAAATGACTCATCAATACTATAAACATAATGGTCATCACAAAAACGGTTGATGACTGTCATCATTCTCTCACTCAAATCAGCGTAGAGTTCATAATTCGATGAGCGCACAACGACATTATGCTGCTCTAAATAGGGTTTTATTTTAAAGTAAGGCTCGAACTTAGGGATGTTAAGCTTTCTCGCAATAG
>NZ_JADYWR010000043.1:0-13339 GCF_015864705.1 Pseudoalteromonas sp. NGC95 | reverse complement strand
GAGCCTTCAATCAATCGAACTACTGTATAAAAGGCTTTGGTTGCAGCCAAAGCTTGGGCCTCACATTACCCGAACTTGGTTAAAGTATTAATTAATTTATGGGTTTATTATCCATACAAGACGATCCAATAAGGACAAAAAACAGTTGGTTTTGCTCCAGCGTGAATTACAGTGACACCCAACCTAAATCTTGTAATGCTTTAAAAACGCTTAGGGTTAATTAAAGGTGCTCATTTTTTAATTGAATTTGGCTGTTGGAGTTATTTTACAGTCTCGTTAGTTGCCAAGGATAATAATGAGAACATTTCAGCTTTTAGGTTTTATACTTGCGATTGTTGGGTTTATTTTAGGCTACGTGATGCTAGCCCCAATTGATGGTGAAGCATCCGACGCTTCAGCAGGAGGTACAGGCATAGGCATTATGTTTATGGTGTTACCTATACTTGGTTGGTCTGCGTTAATATTAGTGCCCTCTTCAGTAGCATTGTTCAACCATGAAGTAAGAGAACGCACTTATTTCAGAGGCAATTTTTGGCTAAACCTTTGGAAAGTAAATCTAATTATTTCTTTTGGATATATTGCCGTTGTCTTATATTTTGCTTACATATGGTTTAAGGGCAGCATTGGCAATTAATAAGACTTTAAATGCGTAATACCTTTAATTCATTCTTACCTACTAACACCTAACCCAAACTAAGTACTAATAACCATCAGGTTTAACACCATTAGCATTAAACCTGACAGCCCGAACTCAACCAATCAACGTTAATTAGTCGGCATTAAATAAATCTCGCGTACGCTGTTGCGCTGGTTTGCTTCAATAGCAAACAATACCGCGTCGGCTACATCTTGCGGGTCGAGTTTGTCGGGTTTAGCTTCATCAAAAAACGGGGTGTTTACCATCCCTGGTGCTATGGTTGTGCAGCGTCCGTTCCACTGGCTCATTTCCTCAGCTAAGTTTTGTCCAAAGCCATAAGCAAACCATTTAGTTGCCCCGTAAATAGAGCCTCCAATTGGCTTACGGCCAGCGGCAGAGCTGGTTAATATAAAGTGACCTTTGTTTTGGCGTAAATGCGGCAGTGTTAATTTTGCAGTCCACAGTAGGGCTTTAATATTTATGTCGATCATAGTTGACCACTCATCGGGATCACCTTTTTCGGTGCCAGCGGTTGAAACACCCATACCCGCGTTAGCAAAGGCTACATCTAATCGGCCAAACTTTTCAATGCCTTTGGTAACTACGTTTTCAAGCGCGGTAAAGTCGGTTGCATCTGCAGCTACGCTCAGTGCGTTATTTGAGCCTAGCGACTCAACTAACTCCGTTAACTTATCTTCGCGTCTAGCGGTGAGTATTACTTTATGGCCGTTGTTAACAAGGGTTTTTGCGGTTGCTTCGCCAATGCCACTTGAAGCGCCGGTTATGAGTACTATTTTTTCTTTTGCCATAGATGACCTCTTTAATGAACGTTAAAAACTTAAAATCACCATACCAATAAACGATTAACCTACATTGAATAGTCGCTATAAATTAGCCATAAATGGCGGTGTTTTATATTCTAATAACCATGGTTTTTAGGCCGTTATTAAAATTGGAATAAGTGATTAAAAAAGGTAGGTTTAAATTTTTTATTCTATATACTCGCGCCACTTCTTTTGAAGTCGGTTTTTATTAGATTTAACCATTATTTTGCTGAGTTTCAGCAATATTTATCGGAACAAACATGAAAGATAAACTCTTAGCGTTTTGGCAAAGCCATTCAGAAACAATCATCACTTTAGGTTACAAGGTGATTTTAGCGTTGGTGATTTTAGTTGCGAGTGCCTTAATTGCACGCTCGGTTAAAAAAGCGATTAAAAACTCTAAATCCCCGTTAAAAAGAGTGGATAGTACGCTGCTTCCTCTTTTATCGAGTATTGCTGGTTATTTAGTTTATATAATTGGGGGTCTATTTATTTTAGATATTTTTGGCGTAAACACGGCCAGTTTAATTGCGCTAATGGGTGCTGCTGGTTTAGCGATTGGTTTAGCCCTTAAAAATACGCTGAGCAATATTGCTGCGGGTATTATGCTGCTAATACTCAGACCTTTTAAAATAGGCGACTTTGTTGATGCCAGCGGCACGCTTGGTACTGTGAGTGAAATAAACTTGTTTACCACTATTTTTAAAACCACCGACGGTCTTTATATAGCATCGCCTAACGGCAAAGTATGGGGTGGCAATATTAAAAACTTTACCCGTAATGGCAAAAGACGAATGGATATAGTGGTGGGTATTTCGTATGCCGACTCTATTGACGTTGGCTTAAATGTACTTAAAGAATTAGCCGCATCAGAGAGCCGATTACTCGCAGAGCCTGCACCTAAAGTAATGGTGACATCAATAGGCGAAAGCGCAGTAAACATTCAGTTACGTGCGTGGGCTGTTAATGGTGATTATTGGCAAACCGTGTGGGATTTAAATAAGCGTGTTAAAGAAGCTATTGAAGGCGCTGGGCTGAGTATTCCATTTCCGCAGCGTACGCTGCATATATCTGAGTCTATGGCGTCGGCAATAACTGTTAACAAAGATGCTTAAATATGTATTAACATAAACATAAGCACAAATAAAAATAGCGAGCCTTGGCTCGCTATTTTTATATTAGCCGTAGTATTAGCCTTTGTGTTAACTGAGGTATTAACCTTCTAGTTGAAAGTCGTACACTGAGCCTAAATTAAGTAGTTGTGTGAGCTCATCAAGTGCTTGGTAGCTTTCGGTGAGTAGGGCTGAGTCTGCAAAGTCACTTGCGCCTAATTTGTCGCGGTAGTTACGTTTTGCCCAGTCACACAGTTGTGTGTATTTAGTATCAGTTAAAATAACCTCTGGGTTTACTGCAGCAAGTTCTTGCTCGTTAAGGGCTACACGTAAACGCAAGCAAGCAGGGCCACCGCCATTTTGCATACTTTGGCGTAAATCAAAAAACTGTACTTGGTTTACGGGGTTATCAGCCATAATCATTTCTTCAATGTTGGCGTTAACCGCGACGTTGCGTTTACATTCTTGTGGTGCAACTAACAGCATTGAACCATCTTCAAGGCTCACAAGCTGGCTATTAAATAAGTAACTACTTACAGCGTCGGTAATGCTTACTTTATCGGTAGGTACTTCAATAATGTAAAATTCTTTATTGCCCACATACGCTTCGCGAATATCTTGAAGTGCCAAAGCTTGGTTTAAAAATGCTTGCTGGTGGCACAGTAATACGTTGGCGTTACCTACTGCAATTACATCGTTATGAAAAACGCCTTGGTCTATTACGTCTGGATTTTGCTGTAGTAAAATTTGGCTTGAATCTTTTAAGTTATGTAAACGGCAAATTGCTTCTGAGGCTTCGAGTGTTTGCCTTGCAGGAAATTTAGCTGGTTTTGGTAATTGGCTGTTAAACGCGCTGGCACCAAATACAAACATTTCAAGGCCTTGCTCGCCGTGGCTGTCACAAAAACGAGTATGGTTTGCTGCACCTTCGTCGCCAAAAAAGCCTTGGTCGGGCAAATGGGTATGGTGCGCAAAGTATTTGTCGTTGTTAAACATCGCTTTTAATAAGCGTGTAGTGGTTGCAGGCTCTAATGAACGATGAAACTTATTATTTAAATTAGCTGAAGTGAAATGTACTTTGCCATCGGTTGTATCTGGAGATGGCGATACCGTAGCGGCATTGGCTGTCCACATTGCTGACGCTGAATAACACGCGCGTAATAAAATAGGATCTGCTTTAAATGCTTTATGAATTACTTGTGCATCGTTACCGGTAAAGCCTAAGCGGCGCAGTACGTTTAAGTCGGGGCGCGCATGAGGGGCAAATACACCTTGAGTTAGGCCTTTGTCGTGCATGGCTTTCATTTTTTCAAGGCCTTGAAGTACAGCCTCTTGAGGATTTGAAAAGCTTGCTGCGTTATTTAACGAGGCAACATTACCATACGATAAACCAGCGTAGTTGTGAGTAGGGCCAACTAAGCCATCAAAATTAACTTCCAAAGCGTGCATACACGTTCCAACTAAAAATTTTCAATAGGGTGCAACAATACAACGCAATAGGGTTGCTTGCAAAGTTATAAACGTAGTGTTTTTACTAATTTTTCGATGTTTTTATATGTGTGATTTTTTGCAGGGAGCTTCGTTTTTATATCAGTCGGCTAATAAGTAATTAAATAAGGTTTATTCATAAATTTCATAGTGTGCAAAAGCTTAGCCTAAAGTAGGTTTATACATTTAAGCTTTATGCCAAGCCTTTACACAATACGATGCTACTTAACATAGGCGCGTTCTTTATCAGCGGTAGTGCGGGTATTTGTTGGATCATTAACTTGCCAAACGCTAATGTCTAAACGCCATAAAAGGTAAAGGGTATGGTATAAATTGAACATGGTTTTTCCTTGGTATTTTCACTGAACACATCAGTTTATAGGAAGAAGTATGCCAACATTAACTTGAATATTTTATGAATAGAAATCAGGTATTTAGTATTTAAGTGTAAATACATACTTAAGGATTAGCACCAAAGAGGTGAAGTATTACTAAAAGATGCACCAACGTGGTGTGTTTTTAACAAAAAGCCCTGCAACTATTAGGTCACTTAAATGTGCAAGGCTTTTTTAAAAATGTACTCACTTAAAAAGAAAATTAACGGCCTACTTTTCCTTTTACTAAAGGCTCGAACGACACTACTTTAAACTTACCGTGGCTTTGATTTTTGCCATTATTAAGCACTGGAGAATTATGTAAATCGTCAACGGTAAAGTATATTTTATGATCGGCTCCGTAGCTAAAACCATCAGGCCAGCTTAAGCGTTCGTCCTTAAATAATACTTCGTAGTCGCCAGTGGGTTTAACTACGCCAATTGCGCCATTGGTTATGTCGGTTACATATACGTTACCGCCGCCATCAACAATAATACCGTCTGAAATTGGCTTAGTGCCGTAACGCGTAACTTTGTCTTCAAGTGCTTTAGCCGAAAGGCTCTCGTTATTTATATCGTTGGTGGCAATGCGGTAAACCGACGTGCCCGACATAGAGCCAAAATAAAGCCAGTCTTCGTTAGGGTCAAGCGTAATTGGGTTAACACCTAAGCGTGCAGGTTGTCCGCCAAGGCTCATTGTGCGCCCATCAATAACCATATCGATATTTTCGGCTGTGGTGTAATGGCTATCTTGTAATACTCTGCGTGCTACACCTGTTTTAAGGTTTACCGTAATAATAGCGGCTTGGCTGCCTTGTGCTGTGTCGGCAATGTATACAACGCCATGCTTATTATCGATGACTAAATCGTTTAAAAACGAGGTGTCGGTAATAGTAGGTTTAGCCAGATAAATAATTTTATGCAGTTGCTCTTTGTTTGTATCCCAACCTACTAAGCGCCCAGCGTGATCGGGCCCTGAAGTGTCGAGCATCCATAAAACGCCATCGCTTGATACGTTTATGCCAAGTACGTCGTAAAAACCTTTACCGTTATTGTACGCGTATGCCCATTCTTCATTAGGGTAGGGCTTAGTTGTACCATCGCTTAAAAGCTCCATAATTTTTTGCTTTTGGCCAAAAAAGCCATGCACAGATAAAAACTTTCTGCCCGATGGGGTAATAGCAATGTTGCCCGGTGGGTGCTGCGCATCAAAAGTCGCGACTGTTTTTAAATCAGCATTTTGATTAGCAGTATTAGCAAATACGGCGTTGCTACCTAAAAGTGCCGTGCTACACGCCGCAGCTAATAGTAATTTTTTAATATGAGTCATTTTCAAAACCTTTTAAAACACGTTTATTGTTTAAAAATTAAGAGCCTAATCGGCTAAGTCGTTTACTACTAAATCGAGCAGCTGCATTAACTGTTTCGCTTGTGTTGCATCTACACTATCAAATTTACATAAAATATTTTTAGGAATATCGGCTGCTTTTAACTTAAGTGATTGGCCATGCTGGGTTAGCTGCACTAGGCGTTTGCGTTTGTCGTGCTCATCTTTAATAACAGCCAGTAATGATTTGTCGCTCATTTTTTTAAGTATTTGGGTCATAGCGCCGCCATCTATCGCGGTTTTATCTATTAGCTCTGCAATTGTTATTTCGTCTTGCTCCCACAGCGCCATCATTACTACGTATTGCGGGTAAGTTAAATTTAGCTCGTTTAAAGGCTCGCGATACGCACGCGCAATGCTGTTAGATGCCATATATAACCGATGACATAACTGATTTTTTAACTTTAATTGCTCAAACGGCATAACGTTATCCTTCATTTCAATACATGTCATTTTAATTTGCATGCAAAGTATTTGCAATCTCTAATTACTTGATCTATTATTTTGCACACAAACTAAATTGATTGATATTTTAAAACTTTGGAGTTCATTATGAATGTATTACAAAACGTAGCTTACACTGCAAAAGCAACTGCAACTGGCGGCCGTGAAGGCGTAGCTAAATCTGATGATGGTCGTTTAGATGTAAATTTATCAACACCTAAAGGTTTAGGCGGAGACGACGGACAAGGCACTAACCCAGAGCAATTATTTGCCGCAGGTTATGCAGCATGTTTTATTGGCGCACTTAAATTTGTAGCAGGTAGCGAAAAAATAGATTTACCAAGCGACACACATATTAATTCACAAGTGTCTATTGGTGCTATTGAAGGCGGTTTTGGTATTGCAGTAAAACTAGCTGTATCACTAGGTGATATGGATAAAGCTGCAGCGCAAACGCTTGTAGATAAAGCACACCAAGTATGCCCATATTCAAACGCAACACGTGGCAATATTGAAGTAGAGCTTTCAGTTATTTAATAACTAAATAAAGAAAAGTTATAAAAGCACACAACGACAATTAGTCGTTGTGTGCTTTTTTGCGTTTAAGGCATAAAAATTAAATATACGATAAAACGTATATTCACTATTCCATATGTTGTTATTTTGTTTTATTGTGTATGCATAAGCACAGTGAGGACTGTATGGAACAATTCAACCCACTTCAATTTTATAAATGCCTAGCGGACGATACACGTTTAAAAGCAATGCTGCTAATTAGCCACGAAGAAGAGCTGTGTGTATGCGAGCTTGTTGCTGCACTTAAATTAAGCCAACCTAAGGTATCTCGCCATTTAGCACAGTTAAGACAATGCGGATTATTAAGCGACCGTAAACAAAATCAATGGGTGTACTACAGTATTAACAAAGCACTGCCAGAGTGGGCTAAAAATGTATTAACGCAAACGCTTACTGCTAACTCTTCATTTTATCAAAACGATTTAACGCGCTTAAACGCTATGGGTAATCGCCCTGAACGTGCAGCTAGCTGTTGTAACTAACTAATAAATTAACTTATTAAAGGTATTTAATTATGACTATTAAAGTAGGTATTAACGGTTTTGGCCGTATGGGGCGTTTAACACTGCGTGCAGCAGTTGATTGGCCAGAAATAGAGTTTATTAAAGTAAATGATGTAGCGGGCGATGCTAAAACACACGCACATTTAATTGAGTTTGACTCAGTACACGGACGCTTAGCGCAGCAGGTTACTAGTGATGATAATAGCTTTAGTGTGGGTAAACACACGATTGCAGTTACCAACAACAAAACCATAAACGAAACTGATTGGTCAGATTGCGATGTCGTAATAGAGGCCAGCGGTAAAATGAAAACTACTGAGCTGTTAAATCAATATTTAGCGCAAGGTGTTAAGCGCGTTGTAGTAACGGCTCCTGTGAAAGAAGACGGTATTTTAAATATAGTAATGGGTGTAAACGATGACCTATATAACCCAAGTGAGCATAAAATTGTTACTGCGGCTTCTTGCACAACTAACTGTTTAGCGCCAATAGTAAAAGTACTCCAAGAAAAAGTGGGTATTAAACACGGCTCAATGACCACTATTCACGACATTACTAATACCCAAACTATTATAGATGCACCTCATAAAGATTTACGCCGTGCGCGTTCGTGCGGTACTAGTTTAATTCCTACTACAACCGGTAGTGCAACGGCTATTACGCATATTTTTCCTGAGCTTAAAGGTAAATTAAACGGCCATGCTGTGCGTGTACCTCTTACTAACGCGTCAATTACCGATTGTGTTTTTGAGCTAGAGCGAGGTGTTACACAAGATGAAGTAAACACGTGGTTTAAAAACGCTGCAAATAACGAGCTAAAAGACATTTTAGGCTACGAAGAAAGACCGCTTGTATCTATAGATTACAAAACAGATCCACGTAGTTGCACCATAGATGCGCTTTCAACTATGGTAATTAACAACACTCAGCTTAAATTATACGCTTGGTATGACAATGAGTGGGGTTATGCAAACCGTACCGCTGAGCTAATGCTTAAAGTTGCACAAAGTGATTTGGCTTAATCTCGTTTAAAAAGGTTTAACGCTATGCTTGCGCAGTTAGCTAATTTACCAAGCTCTATAAAACAATATTTAATAATTACCGGTAATTACTGGGCATTTACCCTTACTGATGGCGCACTAAGGATGCTGGTGGTGCTGTATTTTCATCAGTTGGGTTATGGCGCATTTGCGATAGCCATGTTGTTTTTGTTTTATGAAATTTTTGGCGTAATCACCAATTTAGTAGGTGGATGGCTAGGAGCACATTTAGGGTTAAACAAAACCATGAATGTAGGGCTTGGGCTACAGCTTGTAGCTTTGGCCATGCTTTGCGTTCCTGGAGATTGGCTAACCGTTGCCTATGTTATGGCAGCGCAAGCACTGAGTGGCATAGCTAAAGACTTAAATAAAATGAGCGCAAAGAGCGCCATTAAGTATTTAGTACCACAAGACGATGCAGGGCAAAGCCAATTATATAAATGGATTGCCATACTTACAGGCTCTAAAAATGCGTTAAAAGGAGTGGGCTTTTTTTTAGGTGGCTTGCTACTTACCGTATTTGGTTTTGTGGGGGCATTAATAAGCCTAATTGCTTTACTTAGTGTTGCGTGGGTTATTAGTTTAATTTTTTTAAAAGGCGATATTGGTAAAGCTAAAAACAAACCTAAGTTTAAAGAATTATTTTCTAAATCGCGGGCAATCAACTTACTTAGTGCAGCGCGTTTATGCTTATTTGCGGCGCGCGATGTATGGTTTGTGGTTGCATTGCCGGTTTACTTAGCCGCTCAGTTTAACTGGGATCACTGGTGGGTAAGCGGCTTTATGGCTTTGTGGGTAATTGCGTATGGATTGGTGCAGTCGCAAGCACCGCGTATAACAGGGCAAAGTGATTCAAACTCACATTCAGTCAAAAAAGCGTATTGGTGGGTTGCTCTATTAAGTGGCGTAACTGGCATTTTAGCGTTGTTGATGCAATTTGATGTAGCGGTACATTTTACGCTTGTAATCGGCTTACTTATTTTTGGTGGTGTATTTGCTGTAAATTCATCGCTGCATAGTTACTTAATAGTAAGTTTTGCTAAAAACGATGGGGTGTCGCTCGACGTTGGCTTTTATTATATGGCCAATGCGATAGGGCGTTTGCTTGGTACGGTGCTTTCTGGCTGGGTTTTTCAAGTATATGGGCTTAGTGCGTGTTTATGGGTAAGTGTATGTTTATTAATTGCAGCCTCAATTACAACGGCACGTTTGGCTAAACTTTAAAAAACTCAACGTATTGTATTAAATTCAATTTGTTTAACGATATTCATAGCTTCATTGATTAGATCTACTAAACTGTATCAGTAGTTTTAATTTAAAGGGTGTGATGAATGCGAGAAATATCGTTAGCAAAAAAGTTACTCTGGCTAAGTGTCGGTAGTATATTTATAACTGTACTAGTGCTATCAGGCATTTTGTGGTGGCAGTTATCATCAAGTAATAAGCAGTTAGCGACCAAATCCGAAGAGTACATTATTGTAGAAGTAGAAGAAAAGCTTAATGCTCATGCGGCTGGATACGGAGAAAAAATTGCTGGCTTTATTAATGAAGCTTACCGTGTTCCTTATTCATTAGCGGCACTACTTGGCGATGCAGCAAAACAAAACACTTTAGACCGAGATACAGTTGTCAGTATAAATAAAGCGGTTTTAGAACAAAACACTCTCTTATCATCTATTTATTCTCAATTTGAACCGAACGCTTTTGATGGGCAAGATTCTCAATATCAACAAGGGTATAAGCATTCAGTAGATAGTGCTGGTACGTTAGAGGTATATATAACTCGCGATCAAAAAGGCGTAATTGAACAACAAAAAGTAGCGAATGCTGCCGATAAATATATTACCTCTTTAAATGAATTTGGTATTCGTGAAGCGCAGTGGTATTTGTGCGCAAAAGACACACTTAAGCCTTGTATTATGGAACCGTATTTATACGAAATCCCATCGGGCGATTCGGTAATGCTAACTTCGTTAACCGTGCCTATTTTAAAGTCAGGCCAGTTTATTGGTTTAGCAGGCGTTGATTTAACTCTACCAACCTTTCAAGTAATGACTGAGCAGCTTTCTAAGCAGCTATACAATGGTCAAGCTAAAGTAACCTTATTAAGTGATTTAGATTTAGTTGTAGGCAGCAGTCATTATAAATCTAAATTAGGGCGCCCAATTAAAGAGGCTGTTAGTTCTACTATATTTAATGATATTGAAAAGTCTAAAGGGCAAAGCGGTATTTTTAAAACAAATAGTGAATATTTAGTAAATTATCCAATTGATATAAAACTAGCAAACACTCAGTGGTCATTAATCATAGAAGTACCTACAGACCTAGCACTTGCAGGGCCTGAAGCGCTAGAAAAAAACATGCAAGAAACAGCAGCATCACTCGGGTTTATTATTTTAATTACAGGCTTAATAATTGCTGTGGTTGCTTTTGTTATTATGAAATTAGTAATTGCAGGTGTAATAGCGCCGCTACAACAAATTCAACAGCGGGTTGATAACCTCGCAAGTTCTGAGGGTGATTTAACGCATACATTGCATGTTGATAGCCACGCAGAACTTATTGCATTAGCTGGTGGGTTTAATCGATTTTTAGCAAAACTACGTGATTTAATTTCTGAACTAAAAGCGGTGTCTGAGCAAACTAAACAGCAAGGCGAAATAGCACAACACATCGCTATTGATACTAAGCATAATGTTCAATCTCAATTTCAAGAAATTGAAAGTGTGGTAACGGCTATGAACGAAATGAGCGCAACAGCACTCGAAGTCGCCAGAGCATCAGAGCAATCAGCCCAACAAGCCGATGAAATAAATAGCTTGGTAGTAAGTAGTGAGTCGAGCTTATCGTCAGCGATGACACAAGTTAAAACGATGTCTGAAGAAATTAAAGAAGCCAACCAAGCAGTTGAAAAAGTCGCTTCGCGTAGTAAAGACATTACGCAAATATTAGATGTAATTCGTACTATTTCAGAACAAACAAACTTACTTGCACTTAACGCAGCCATTGAAGCTGCGCGCGCTGGTGAGCATGGGCGAGGCTTTGCCGTTGTTGCTGATGAAGTACGTGCACTCGCTTCTAAAACGCGTTCATCAACAGATGACATAAGCCAGTTAATTGATAGTTTATTATCTGAAGTGGGTAACGCATCTACCGTTATTGAAAAAGGCGTAGTACGTGCACAAAATGCCGTTGATGAAACATCTGTAGCTTTTGATGCTCTGCACAGTGTTGTCGTTAAAGTTGATGAAATAACCAATCAAATTACACATATTGCCACCGCTGCCGAAGAGCAAAGCTTAGTGACTGAAGAAATAAACCGTAATTTAACGCTTATATCTGATGCCGCATCGCAACTTGCTGACTTATCTACACAAGCAGGGGATAGCAGCGAAGCGCTTAATGCACTTGTTGCCCAGCAAGATAATGAGCTAAATAAGCTTAAAACGTAACTTATAAATTAAGTTTTAAGCACAAAAAAATGGCCAGTAAATACTGGCCATTTTTATTTAGTAAAATAAGTATAACTTATTGAGAATGCGCGATAACTGCTATTTATAACTTTTTAATCAACATAAACATTTGGTTGATCATTGGCTCAGCAAATTGCTCTACATTAGGACGATTAAAATAACCGCGTAAACCTGTAAATTGCACCTGAAAAAAGCGCGCATATTCAACAGCGGTCAACGTATTACTTAACTCACCTTTGTTTATTGCTTGTGTAAACAACTGCGTTAAATAAGCTTCAAATTGAGCTGTTAAATCTAAGCTTAACTCGTATAGGTTTGAGTCTTTTTCTGCAAACTCGCTGTTTGCTTTAACCAGCATACAAATAGCACTTGGGCTGCAATCTTTTGTTTTAATTACCACGTTTTCAACAAATGCACGTAACCCACCAAGTACTGTATCTGCACTTGATAAAAACCCCTCTATTTGGGTTTTCATTTGTACGGTGTAATCTTTCAGCGATTCGCAGTATAGCCCTTCTTTAGAGCCAAACGCAGAGTAAATACTACCCGGGCGCATATTAACGGCTTCTTGTAAGTCACGCGTTGAGGTTGCATGAAAACCTTTTTGCCAAAATAGCTGGCTTGCAACGCGAACTACATTATCGCGTTCAAATTTAACCTTATTAGCCATATCATTCTCAATCAATTTGAACATTTGCTCAATTTTAACTTGAACAGTCGCTCAAAATCAAATACTATGTGTCTCGAAGTTACTTAAAACTATTAATTATTAGGAGCTAACCATGGCCGAATTTACTTTATACACTCAAGAAAACGCACCAGAAGAAGCAAAACCGTTACTAGCTGATTCAGTAGCAGCATTTGGTATGCTTCCTAACTTACATGCAGTAATGGCTGAAGCACCAACATTACTTAAAGGTTACCAAGTACTGCATGAGCTGTTTCAAAAAACATCATTCAATGCAGAAGAGCTAACAGTAGTATGGCAATCAATTAACGTTGAGCACGCATGTCATTACTGTGTTCCTGCTCACAGTGGTATTGCAGCGGCAATGAAAGTTGATCAAGGTGTTGTTGATGCACTTGTAAACAAAACACCACTTGAAAACCCTAAGCTAGAAACTCTTCGTGAAACTACACTCGCAATGACACGTGAACGTGGCGTGATCAGCGATGAGCAAATCGAAAAATTCTTTGCAGCAGGTTACGGTAAGCAACAACTACTTGAAATTATTGTAGGCTTGTCTCAAAAAGTAATGAGCAACTACACTAATCACCTTGCTGATACACCAGTAGACGCTGCATTTAAAAAATACGTAAAATAAATACGATTTTATAAATGACAAAAGGCAGCCTAGGCTTAATGCAGATCGTTTAAGCTAATTGAACGATCTTTCAAAGGGCTCATAATAGGCTACAACAGAAGTTGTGGCCTATTTTTATGTCTGAATTTATTAAAGAATTACACCTTACTACTGAGT
>NZ_JADYWR010000042.1:0-14096 GCF_015864705.1 Pseudoalteromonas sp. NGC95 | reverse complement strand
AGAAAGCCCGAATCTAACGATTCGGGCTTTTTTACGTCTGCAGAAAAGTGAAATGCGCGTAATTAATACACACTCACATTAACACCTATCACGTAGGGCGGGCGAGCGCAGCGACTCCCGATGTTAAAATTACATCGAGAATAGCTACAATGTTCTTATTTCATGAGCTGGGTTACCCGCTACTACAGTATTAGGCATTACATTTTTAGTAACCACAGCACCCGCACCCACAACACTACTTTCACCAATACTCACACCCGCTAAAATAATTGCACCTGCGCCAACCCATACGTTATTGCCTAACGCGATAGGTGCTGCAAAGTTTTCCTTATTAAGCCTTTTTGCTGGATTAGTAGCATGTGACACAGCTAAAAGCTGAACGTTCGGGCCTATTAAACAGTCATCACCAATGGTGATTGAGTGATTGGCTAATGGCGAGTCGAGAAGTGTGCAATTAATATTCATAAAAGTACGGTCACCAATAACTATTTGATTGCCGTAATCGCAATGAAAACCTGATTCTATAATTACACCATCACCCGACTTTAAAAATAACTCTTTGATACGTTTTAAGTTGCCTTTACTTGGGCTCTTATTAAATAAACGGCAGGTTTCACCTGCTTGCTTTCGCTGTGCTAAGTATTCTTTACTGATACTGTTAAATGACTGCATTGTATTTATCTTTATAACTTAATTAGTTACAGCTTACCGTACTTTTAGTTTTATTATTATTAGAATAAAACTGTGTTTTTTTTGCTCGTTCACTTGCCATTTAAGTTGTTTCGTTTAAAATCGCATAACTTTCGAAATGAAACTTAATTCACGAGCTTTATGACTAAACGAAACACACAGCAGCGTCGTCACAATATACTGGTTCAAGTTAATGAATTAGGTGAAGTAGCCGTTGAAAAGTTAGCACAGCAGTTTCAAACATCTGAAGTAACCATTCGAAAAGATTTAACCTCGCTTGAAAAAAGTGGCTTATTACTTCGCCGCTACGGTGGTGCTATTGCACTACCTAAAGAAATTGTTAGCGATGAAATAGATTCAAAGCGCAAAGTGGCTATAGCAAAAGCTGCAGCAACGCTTATAAAAGATCATAACCGCATTATTATTGATAGCGGACGCACTACGGCAGCTATGATCCCTGAGCTTGCTGATAAGCGTGGGCTAGTTGTTATGACCAACGCAATTAAAGTAGCGAGTCGTTTATTAGCACTCGAGAACGAGCCGACACTTTTAATGACCGGCGGAACGTGGGATCCACATTCTGAGTCATTTCAGGGGCAAGTTGCTGAAAATGTATTATGTTCTTACGATTTTGATCAGCTATTTATTGGTGCGGATGGTATAGACGTAAAGCGCGGCACAACGACTTTTAATGAGTTAGTTGGTTTGAGCCAAGTAATGGCAAAAGCCGCTCGTGAAGTAATTGTAATGGTTGAATCAGATAAGATTGGCCGAAAAATACCAAATTTAGAATTACCGTGGAAAATAGTAACCACATTAATAACCGACAATGGCTTAGCAGACGAAAAACGCAAAGCAATTGAGGCGTGTGGTGTAAAACTAATTTGCGCAGAGATTATTGAATAGTAACTACAAAGTGAGTTACTAGAATTAAAAAATTAATGGAGACACTATGTGTGGAATAGTTGGGGCAGTTGCAGAACGTCCAGTAAACAAAATTTTAGTTGAAGGCCTTAAACGTCTTGAATACCGTGGTTATGACTCAGCAGGCGTAGCATTGCTTGATGGCAACACACTTAATACTGTTAAAGCAGTAGGTAAAGTAGTTAACGTAGAAGCAGCTCTAGAAAAAGCAGGTGTTAGCGGTCATACAGGTATTGCACATACACGCTGGGCAACACATGGTAGCGTTACAGAAGCAAATGCACACCCACATGTATCAAACAACCAGTTAGCACTTGTGCACAACGGTATTATTGAAAACCACGCTAGCCTACGTACAGCACTTAAAGCAGATGGTTACGAATTCTTATCAGACACTGATACAGAAGTAATGGTGCATTTAATTCACCAACTTCGTAAACAACACACAACGTTACTTGCATCAGTACAAGCAGCTGTTAAACAGTTTGAAGGCGCCTTTGGTACTGTTGTATTTGATAAAGACAACGACAACGAAATCATTGTAGCGCGCTCAGGTAGTCCTCTTGTTATTGGTTTAGGCCTTGGCGAAAACTTTATTGCGTCTGATCAGTTAGCATTACTACCTGTTACTCGTAGCTTCATCTTTTTAGAAGAAGGCGACGTAGCACGTATTACACGTGACACAGTAGAAATTTTTGATGCAGACGGTAACGCAGTTGAGCGTGAAGTGATTGAATCAAACATTACGCAAGATGCATCAGGCAAAGGCGATTACCGTCACTACATGCTAAAAGAAATTTACGAGCAGCCACTTGCTGTACGTAATACTCTTGAAGGGCGTTTAAACGACGACCGTGTAGCAATTGATGCCTTTGGCGAAAGCGCTCAGCAAATATTTAAAGATGTAAAACATGTGCAAATTATTGCCTGTGGTACGTCTTACCATTCAGGTATGGTTGCACGTTACTGGCTTGAGCAGTTTGCAGGCGTTAGCTGTAATGTAGAAATAGCTTCTGAATTTAGATACCGTCAGTCGTTTGTTCATGAAAATAGCTTACTTGTTACTATTTCTCAATCGGGTGAAACTGCCGATACGCTAGCTGCATTACGCCTAGCTAAAGAGCAAGGTTACATGGCCTCAATGACTATTTGTAACGTACCTGGTTCATCGCTTGTACGCGAATCAGACCTTGCCTTTATGACTAAAGCAGGCGCTGAAATAGGCGTGGCATCTACTAAAGCATTTACTACGCAGTTAGTTGGTTTGTTAATGCTTACTGCGTCTATAGCGCAGGAAAAAGGCCTTGATCAAAGCGCAATTGTAAATGCAATTAAAGTACTTCCAGCTAAGTTAGAAGAAACATTATTACTCGCTGATGGTATTGCAGATCTTGCAGAAGAGTTTGCCGACAAACACCACTCACTGTTTTTAGGCCGTGGCTCGCAATACCCAATTGCAATGGAAGGCGCGCTTAAGCTTAAAGAGATTTCGTACATTCATGCAGAAGCCTACGCCGCTGGCGAGCTAAAACATGGCCCACTCGCGCTTATTGATGCCGACATGCCAATTATTGTTGTAGCACCAAATAACGAATTGCTAGAAAAACTTAAATCAAACGTAGAAGAAGTGCGCGCACGTGGCGGCATTATTTACGTATTCGCTGATAAAGATTCACACTTTGAGTCAGACGACACAATGCGTGTAATCAACGTAAACCACACTGACGACATTATTGCGCCAATTGTTTACACCTTGCCATTGCAGCTACTGTCGTACTACGTAGCGGTAATTAAAGGCACTGACGTTGACCAACCACGTAACTTAGCTAAATCGGTTACGGTTGAGTAAAATCAAAAGGTTGGTAATTACCTGTTAAAGATAAAAAGGCGCTCAATGCGCCTTTTTTTGTACCTCAAAGCCTGTTAGATTAAATAACACACTATTTTCTAAAGGATTAGTCATGCGTTTATTAACCGCTGTTTTTATAGGTAGTTTATTTATAGTTTCCAATAACACACTTGCAGAGCCTGATTTAAAACAGCAAACCATTGGCTATCCGCAACACACACATACATTTAAATCGGCTGTTTTAAACGAAGAACGCACAGTTGTCGTTCAGTTACCTAAGAGCTATCAATCTGAGCCAAACAAGGTATATCCTGTTATATATCGCTTAGATGGCGCGGGTAATATACCGCTTGCCAGTGCTGTTATTGAGCGCTTACAAAATAATAATCGTGCGCCTGAGGTTATTATTGTCGCTATTGAAAACACTAATCGCTTAAGAGATTTATACCCCACAGTTAATAAAGAGCCACAAGGCCCGGTAGGTGAAGGCGGAGGCGCAGCAAAGTTTTTAGCATTTATTGAGCAAGAGCTTATGCCCTTGATTAATAAAAGCTATCGTACGCATAACTTTAATGTGATTGCTGGAGGCTCAGCAGCAGGCGTGTTTGCACTTTATACTATGCAAGCTAACCCTGAACTTTTCCAAGCGCATATTGCTTACAGCCCTGCCGTTTGGTGGAACTATGGCGCACCGGTAAAAGCGACTAATTCGTTTATCAATAAATCAAAAGACCTGAATAACTATGTTTATATAAATATTGGCGAAGAAGCTGGCTTAATGCGTGAGCGATATAATGAGCTGCAGCAAGCTTTACAATCTAATAGCTTGCCAAATTTACGCTTTTTCAGTGACGCATTTGAAAATGTATCGCATAACTTAACATCTGCCGCTGGGGCCTTTAATGCTTATCATCATTTATTTTTACCCAAACAAATGCCCATGAGTGCTTTAAGCGATGATATAGAATCTATTGATGTTTATTATAAAAAGTTATCTCAGCAATGGGGGGAGCAAATAACACCTCCAGAGGCGGCTGTTAGGCAACTTGGTTACAACCTAGTAAATATGCAGCAATATGAGCGGGCTGTGGCAGTATTTAAGCATAATGTTAAGCATCACTCACAATCTGTTGATGCACTATGGGGGTTAGGTTATGGCTATGAATTACAAGGTAATATACAACAGGCACTTATTAAAATAGAGGCTGCTTTAAATGTCGTAGATACCACATACCCCTATTTAGATACCTTAAAAGAGACTAAAAGTAGATTACAAACACAGTTAAATAAAACCCAGTAATATAAAAGGACAATGCGCGGGGGTAGCCTGCGCTTACAGTTACCTTTACAACACGCCGCTGATATTTAAATCACTAATCTCTACTTAATAAGCGCTAAATACGCTAAAATTACAGGCTACTTTTTTAGCAATAAGCCCGTAATAAATATGACCTCAGCCACAAGCCCTAGCACTTTTTCCGAACTTGGCCTTATTCCAGAGCTATTAGCTCGTTTAACCGATTTGGAATATACCCAGCCTACACCTATTCAAGCTAAGGCTATACCTAGTGTGCTTGCGGGCAGTGACCTAATTGCAGGGGCAAATACTGGCTCAGGTAAAACGGCAACGTTTGCGTTGCCTATGTTACAAAAAGCTTTCCTAGAGCAAGGCGGTAAAAATGCTGAGAGCAAAGGTAACTTTGTAACAGGGCTTATTTTAGTGCCGACGCGTGAGCTTGCTACGCAGGTGGCCGATAGCGTTAAATCGTATTCTGCAAATTTTAATGGCGCAATTAAAACGGTTGCAGTGTTTGGTGGTGTGTCGGTTAATACACAAATGCAGGCTCTTCGTGGTGGCGCTGATATTATTGTGGCAACACCAGGGCGCTTACTCGATTTAATCTCAAGCAATGCGATTAAGCTCGATAATGTAACTACGCTTGTGCTTGATGAAGCCGACCGCATGTTAAGCCTTGGCTTTACCGAAGAGCTGGCTGATCTTTTAACGTTAATGCCTGCTAAAAAACAAACCATGTTGTTTTCAGCAACTTTCCCTGAGCAAGTTAAGCTATTAACGCAAGAGCTTTTAAACGACCCAGTTGAAATACAAGTACAAAACAAAGATGAAAGCACCTTAGTACAGCGTGTTTTTACCGTAAACAAAGGTGAAAAAACCACAGTTTTAGCACATTTAATTAAAACCCATAAATGGCGCCAAGCATTGATTTTTGTGAACGCTAAAAAAGACTGTGAGCACCTAGCGGCTAAGCTTGAAAAACGCGGTGTTAACGCACAAGTATTTCATGGCGATAAAGGCCAAAGTGAGCGTACTCGTGTAATAGAAAAATTTAAAGCGGGCGAAATCGAAGTACTTATCGCAACCGATATTGCTGCGCGTGGTTTGGATATTGAAAAGCTGCCAGTGGTAATAAACTTTAATCTACCACGCAGTCCTGCTGATTATATGCACCGTATTGGTCGAAGCGGCCGTGCTGGTGAAGTAGGCTTAGCACTTTCATTGGTTGACTATGAAGACTTGCATCACTTTAAAGTAATCGAGAAGAAAAACAAACTACGTCTTGAACGTGAAGAAGTAACCGGTTTTGCTGTAAACCAAGCTAATCTTGATGCTGCCGAGGCGCTTAAAAATGAAAAGCCAATGGCAAAACCAGAAGGCACAGGCAAGAAAAAGAAAAAAAATAAAGCCGATGATGTAGATGATGTATGGAGTGGCTGGCGCCGTAAGTAACAATAGAGCTAAATAAATAGCTGTAAAAACCCGTAATTAGTAAACCTAATTACGGGTTTTTTGTTTTGTGGCTTTAATTTAAAGCGTTAGTTTTAAATTAATGGTTGTGATCTTCATCTTCTATTTCTTGTGCAATCCCTAACCAGGTAATGCTTGCGGGTGGAAAAGTTAACTCTAGCTCACTTTCAATTTCTAGGTCTTCTAGGTGCACTTGCACTATGTGTTGAGCAATTGGATCGGCAATATAAGCAAACTGACCACTTTGCGCCACTGTCATACTAAAGCTCATTCCTTCGGGCATTGTGGTTACGTCTGCTTGAGTAATATCTACTTGGCCTGCAAGTTCCCAGTGCATTTCACCGTCATGTTCACGCCCAGTAAGTACATTTAAAAAGCCTAGGCTATCGAGTATTAAAAAGTGTTCACCACTGGCTGAAAAAGAATAAGAAACAGCACTTGCGCCATCAGCAAGTTGCCATTCTACTTCTTCCATTTCGGCATTTTCAGGATGAATGCTAAGCAATACTGAACCACTGCCATCATGCCCTGCGGCAATACCAAAAATTGTGTCATTGCTTTTATGGCCGTACAAAGTACCAATGCGCTGATCGCCTACGGCATCTATATTTACAACTTTTTGAGCGCTGTATACATCACCTTGCTGATGGGCAATCAATACACCATCACCACAACCAAATACAACATAATCGTGATTTTGTGCTGCGCCATGTAAATCGGGGCAGGTTATTTCAAACGTTTGCTCTAGTTCGTAATTACCATCGTGAAGATGATAAACACCCACTTGATCGGGAAGTACTTTGGCATTAGATGTATTACTTGCATCGTCGCGGCGAATGGTTGAGAGTAAATGCTCGCCGCGAGGCTCAGCTACACCATGCATGTTAATGTCGTAGTTAATGCCCGTAAGTGTAGCTGTTGTATTGGTAATATCGTTATCGGTTAGCACTTCTACTGAGGCAGGCGTACCGGTTTCTGCATCGCCATCGTAAAATATTGCTAATTGCCCGTCGTGAGTTATTAAGTGTGTAGGGCGACTACCACTTGTTAGCTCGTAGCTGCTAAACGCAGGGCCTTGTTCATAATCATGCAAGTGCTCTGCGTGATCTTCGCGCCACATACCGCCGTCTATAAACCCTAGGTAATCTTGAGTACGATTAGCAATAACAGCATAACGAAAGCCTGGTGATGCAGATAACGTGTTTGAGTCATTGTTTAGTGTAAATGTATCAAGTAATTCGTTGTTATCTAAATCAAAAAAGCTAGCTTCGTTACTGTCACCTGCCAGAACGGCAAGTCTGCCAAGTGAGTCTATGGTATAGCCGTCGTCATGGTCGTGATCATCGTCATGATTGTGCTCGTCTTCTACAACAATAGGATCTTTTTCCACAATGTTGGTTTCTGCATCGCCACAGGCCGTAATAAATGTAGCGCTAATAGCGAGTGCAATAAGCTTTAATTGATATAGTTTTTTCATGTTTATTTCCTTTAATTATAATTTTTTAACGCTTAAAAATAACCGCGAATACCTAGCGCAAAACTACGTCCTGGACGTGGCGCTATATCCTTTATAAACGAGCTGTGCACGCGTGCTTCTGTATCTGTTAAGTTAGTGCCTCGTAGGTACACAGACATATCTTGGTTTAACACTGAAAGGTCGTAAGAGATGCTCGCATCAACTAAGGTGTAACCGTCTGTGGCTGTTTCTTGTGGGGCTGTGCGGTCTTGCTCTTGATAACGAGTTACGTGAATATGCGCACTGAGTTTATCTGTTTGATAGCTTAGTTCGCTGCCAAAACGAAGCGGTGGTGTACGGGGTAAATCGCCGCCGTCTTTAAGGCGTGCACGAACGTAGTCAGAGAATACATCTAGCTTAAACTCGTTAGTTAGTTGCCACGCAATTTGCGCTTCAAAACCATGTAAAACTACATCATCTGTTTTAAATAAATAAACGGGTAGCTCTGATGAATGGTCGTGCTCGTCAGCGAGTTCTTCTTCATCGCCATGGTCGTGTCCACTTTCGGCGAATAAACCGGTGTCTATTTGGTAATAGTAGTTATCTACTTGGTTGTAAAAGGCATTTAAAATAAAGCCAACATCGCCTTGAGTTTTACGTAGGGTTAAATCGATATTATTGGCTGTTTCCAGATCAATTGCTTGTTCAGATAAACCCAAATGGCCATCTTCATCTAAATCAAATAGTGCGCCTACTTCGTAAGTGCCAGTACCAATATGCGGCCCAAACGATAACAACTCAGAGGCAGAAGGTGCGCGTTCAGAGCGCGATATCGACAGCCCTAAGTTATAGTTAGGTGTAAAATCCCAAACTACGCCTGCCGATAAACTGATTGGTGTAAATTCATGCTCTACGTCAAATACGCGAATGGTTTCTGCGCTTTCTTCGTGGCCATGATCATGCTCGTCGGCTTCTTCTGCTTCATCGTGTGCGTGAGCGTCAATATTTGGCAGCAATACGTCGCCTGCTTCAATGGTTACACGCTCAATAC
Organism: Pseudoalteromonas sp. NGC95; assembly: GCF_015864705.1. Classification (NCBI taxonomy): domain Bacteria; kingdom Pseudomonadati; phylum Pseudomonadota; class Gammaproteobacteria; order Alteromonadales; family Pseudoalteromonadaceae; genus Pseudoalteromonas; species Pseudoalteromonas sp. NGC95. The sequence goes on along the minus strand of NZ_JADYWR010000042.1, from coordinate 5,359 downwards.
GCCCACCTACCTGCACTAAAAAATCACCAAAGTGCCTTTCTTCCATTAACGCTACAGCAAAACTTGCGGTCTCTGATGGAGGAGTAAAGGCCTCTTCACCTTGTGCTTCAACATCGCTTTGCTTGTAATGAAAGCTAATACCGCCATTCCATTCGTTAAATTGGTTATGCAGTAGATCTATGCGTAATTCGTTGGTTTCGTTTTTAAAGGTAGTGCCAACAGCGCCGCTCTCAATTTCAGCGTGTTCGTAGTCGGTATGGCCAGCGCGGAGATTTATTTTGTTTAGCCATTTATTATCTAGGTTGTACTCACCTAATAATTGCACTTTAGTTTGCTCTAAATCAGCAAATACGCTTTCTTCTTCGTCGTTGTGTTCTTCCTCTTCCTCCTCGCCGTGCGTATGACCAGGAATACCGTATTGACGATTAAATTGCTCTACTGCTAAGCCAATAAAGCCGTTATCCATTAAATAGCTAGCGCCAACAGTAAAACCGTCAGACTCTTCATTACTGTTTTCAACTTTGTAATCGCTACTATGGCCTTCACCGTCGCTATCTATATCGGCAGCTACAGGTACCCCGTAGTCATCGGCCTCACGCCAAAATGCATCGGCGTAAAAAGCCACCGAGTCTGTGCCTGTGGTGGCATTAAACGAGGCCACTTTTTGGTTATCTACCGAGTTATGTTCTAGGTTCCATTCACCACGCGTGGTGCTGTCGGTAGGTACGCGGTTATCTACTACATTAACCACACCACCAATTGCGCCACTGCCATAAAACAGCGTTGCAGGGCCGCGTAATACTTCAATTTGTTGTGCGGTAGACGCCTCCGATGCAACAGAGTGATCGGGGCCAACGCGCGAAACATCACTAACATCAAGGCCATTTTGAGTAATAAGTACGCGAGGGCCGCTTAAACCACGAATAATAGGTGTGCTGGCTACTTTACCGTGAAAATTTGTATTAACGCCTGGGAGTTTTTCAAGGCTGTCGCCAAGGGTTGCAGCTTGTTGTCGTCTTAGTTGTTCGCCAGATAAAACACTAACAGGCGATGCAGATTCCATTGCCGACATATGAATAGGGGTCGCTTCAATATCAATAACTTCAATAGGCGAGCGCTTTAAATTAAAAGTAACCGATTGGTTTTCATCATTAGTTATTGTTATATCGCGATGAAGATGCGCATAACCAGGGGCTACAACGTGAAGCTCTTTTAAGCCATTTTTTAGTTCTGTTATAACAAATTTACCGTTTTCATCGGTGGTTACTTTAAGATCTGAGCCTTCAACTTCTACCGTTGCATTGGTAACTACTTTACCTTTGTTGTTTAAAACAACGCCTTCTATTGTGGATGCAAGCACACTAGCCGGCAATAAAGCTGCTATGAGAACAGCTAATTGTGATTCACGTTTCATTTGACTACCTTGTTAGATGTTATATTATATCAATTATGCGAGTAATGTTATAATATATCAACAGTAATTAACTGATGTTATTAAAATGTCTCCTTAAAAGTAACGTTTTTGAGTGGAGACACTGATTTAGTAGAGGAAATAATGAAGTCGAGTCAAAGTGTTATGGATCGTATGGCAATAGGGTTATCGGTAATGTGCACAGTGCATTGTTTTGCAACCCCGGTTATTTTGGCGTTATTACCAAGCTTTGCTGTAATGCAAATAGATAGTGAGCAATTTCATTTATGGATTCTTGCGGCGGTAATGCCAACCAGTTTGTTGGCATTGAGTTTAGGCTGTAAAAAACATAAACGTACACGTTATATGGTGTCTGGTGTAACAGGCTTAGCTTTTATGATATTTGCCGTATTGCTAGGCCATGAAGTGCTCGAAAAAGCGCTAACCTTAATAGGCTCAGCGTTTATTGCTGTAGCTCATTGGTTTAATTACCAACAATGCCTTAAACAAAATGATGAAAATTGCCCGTGTTCAGGTAGCAAATTGGATAAAATAGTTTAACGCTTAGTTGTTGCTGGTGGTATGGCTCTCGTCGGCTAAATTAATACTGATTTATTTTAAATACTAAGGCTTCTTTGTTTTAAAAGGCGACCTCTTTCATACTGTAGTAACATGCTCAGTAATAGTAAATAAGGCCTCATAACATGAGGCCTTAAAATGTTTCTAATTCACTTTAACCGTTTCAGAATTTATACTTTCATACTGCTCAAGCGCTTCTATTTGATTTACACCCTTTAGTTGCATCATTAATTGCTTTACTAAAATCATGTAAATAAACATCATTGGCAGGCCAGCTACAACGCAGAGTGACTTAATGGTATCTATCCCACCACCGCATAAAAATACGCTAAAACTAATGAGTGCAATTGCACCAGCCCATAGGAGCTTAACTTTATGATCGGGGTCGCCATTTAGCTCTAGCTTATTAGTTGTTAACATAGCAGTGGCAACGCTTGCGCTTGACATAGTCGTTAGCATTAAAAAAAACTGAATAACCAAAAATAACACTAAGCCAATATTACCCGATGGTAGAGTTTGAATAAGTGACACTACAGCAAACGTTAAGCCGCCTTCGCTCATCCATTGTTGAACAGGTAAGCCACCAACTAACTGCGCCCATACTGCATAACCACCAAAAATTGATATAAAAAATGCACAGCCGAGCGAACCCATCGAAATAGTGTACAAAATAACTTCTTTAATAGTACGCCCACGTGAAATGCGAGTAATAAAAAGGCCCATCATAATTAAGTAAGCGTAATACCAAAACCAATAATATTGAGTCCACGATTGCGCAAAGCCGCCCTGTTGAACTGGATCGGTCCAAAGCGACATTCTAAAAAAGTTATCGAGCATGACACCTATTGAGTCAGTAAAGTTATTTAAAATAAACTGAGAGTCAGCTGCAAGTAATACAAACAAGGCAAAGCATATTGCAGCTATCACGGTATAGTCAGACACTTTGCTAGTACCTTTTTTAAAACCAACAAGCATTACCGCAACGAGCATTAAAACAAACAATAAAATAATACTGCCTTGGAGTAATAAGCTATTTTTAATCTCCAACAAAGCAGAAATACCAGTACTTAATAAAGATACGGTAAGCGCCAGCGAGCTTGCGAAAGCTGCAAGGGTGCCAAAAATTGCCAGTAAGTCGATTGCTTTAGCGATAACTGGATTACTGCCTACTACCGGTTCACAAAGGGTAGAGAGCTTTAAAGTACGCTTTTTTTGTACATAAAATGCGTACGCAAACGGGATTGCCGGAAAGCAGTAAATGGCCCAGCCAGTCACGCCCCAATGAAAAATAGAATAAGTAACAGACCAAGCTGCTGCTGCGTAGCTATTTGGTTCGGCAAAAAATGGTGGCGATTGCAAATAATACATCGGCTCACCAATTCCCCAATATATAAGAGAAGCACCTACACCTGCGGTAAAAATCATACCGCCGTACGAAAAGTTAGAGTGCTCTTTTTTTTCTTCACCTAATCTAATAGATCCGTACTTTGAAAAAGCTAACCAAAATAAAAAACCAACTAAAGCCAAGCTCACAAGTTCTACTAACCAACCAAACCAGCCTGTTACAAAGTGCATGGCGTTGCTTGCTAATAATTGTGACTGCTCCGGATATAAAGTTGAGATAACTAATAAGGTAATCACTAATGTAATTGCAGGAATAGCCAGCTCAAAGTTAAGGTTTTTCAATGGAATTTCTCCATTGCACGAGTGCTTCGATATGGCTTGGGTTAATTCCGCAGCAACCACCAATAATATTAGCGCCAAGGCTATGCCATTGTTTTGCAAATTCCAGATACTCGTCAGGAGATAAATCACGGTAGTCTTGCACTGCTTCATTTGCTTTGTGAGCACTTGAAATAGGAGTAAAGCTGTTAGCAAATGCGCCTAACGTTACTTTTTTATTTTGCTTAGTTAATACGTTATTAGTATCACGCAGTGCTTGCTCAATAACTTCAGGAATAGAGCAATTAAAGAAAATACCTGCAATGTTTTGCTGCTCAAGTAGTACGGTTATGGCATCGGTTACCAGCTCACCTGAACGCAGCGTTGCCTGCTCAGTTACTTCGTCACTTAGGGTAAATGCGTAATAACATGGCTTAGTTGAGCCTTTAAGTACGCTTGCCATTACTTGTGCTTCTTCAATACTCGATATTGTTTCGCCAAGCCAGAGGTCTACATGGAGATTTTGTGCATTGTATAAGGTATTTAAAATAGTAAAAGCACGTTCACTTTCAAATAAATCGGGACGGTATGAACCAAATGCAGGTGGTAGTGATCCTGCAACCAGTACGTTTTGCTTTGCATTATTTGCCGCTTTATTAGCAATAAGGGCAGCTTACTCTGCGAGTAACGCGCCTTGGCTTTCGTAGCGTTCTTCACCTAAATGAAACGGCACACAAGCGTAGCTATTAACCGTAATTATTTCGGCGCCAGCATCTATAAAACCTTGGTGAGCTTGTGCTACATATTGAGGAGCTTCTATAAGTGCCTGTGCACTCCAAAGTGGCTGTGAGAACGGAGCGCCAATGCGCTTAAGTTCACGTCCCATGCCGCCATCTAAAATCGTTACCTTTTTCACTTATGGACTTCTATATGTCTAAATATTATGGCGCTATTCAAACATATTTTTTAAAAAATCATAATGAAACTTCATCAGGTTGGGCATGAAAAAAGCTCAACCTATTAAAAGGGCACAAAAAAAGCGACTACCCAATATGGTGTCGCTTTTTTAGTAAGTAGTATTAGCTTACTTATAAAAGGCTTCAACAGTGCCTTTTCTTGTAAGTAAAAGTGGTTGTCCGCGACGATCAAGGCCTTTTGGAGATGCAAACTTTATCCAACCTTCGCTGATGCAGTATTCTTCAACATCAAAACGCTCTTTGCCGTTGAACGTGATACCAATATCGTGTTCAAAAACTTCTTCCACATGATGTGGGCTACGTGGATTAATAGAAAGGCGATCTGGTAAAGCAGGTTTTGCGGTAGTGTCGTTCATGGTCATATTCTATATTGAATGAAGTATGCGCTATTGTAGGCAATACAAAGCTTTCGCTCAAGAGAGATAGTAGTAAATGTGTTTAAAAATGTACTAATTAATGAGTTGTGTATACAAATGAGATTGCGCTTGGAAAATATTTACAGAGGAGGTTTTGAAGATATTCGACTAAATAATTATAAAGGTAAATATATTAATGGGTTATCTCTAACCCACTAAATTGTTTAGCAATTAGATGCTAACAATGTTCTCAGCTTGTGGGCCTTTTTGACCTTGAGTAACAGTAAACTGTACACGTTGGCCTTCAGCTAAAGTTTTAAAACCGTCGCCAGAGATTGCGCTAAAATGTGCGAACACGTCTGCGCCAGATTCTT
>NZ_JADYWR010000041.1:0-15077 GCF_015864705.1 Pseudoalteromonas sp. NGC95 | reverse complement strand
TATTATTGCCTGTATAAGAAAGCTTATAGTAATCATAAATTCTATGGTGAGGGATGGTGTCATGTGGGATCCTAAAATGGTTTGAAATTAGGAATTGACACCATAGTCACTTGTTATGTTTACTGATCCACCGATTCCTCAGTTACAACTAATTCGTGTTGCCCAGGAATTAAACTACTAAGCACAAGGGCAGCAAACACCACTAAAACAAACAACAAAGGGCTATAAAGGATAGAACTTTCCTTGATTGGATAAAAGAAAGCAGTTGATGCACCTACAATTCCTGCGATATAACCATGCCTTGTAGTGAACTCATGTATTGAGCCACAATTTACACAACGGTATTTAGTCCATTTAAAGGCTGTTAAAAACCAACTAAGTGATATTTTCTTAGAACAACTTCTACATTGAGGAAACATGGGAAAGACTCCTTTCTTAATTTGTAAACATAACGCCCTGTTAACAGGCAATAAAATAGTTGGTTAAAATTAGCGACGAAGGAGCAAAAACCAACTGTTTTTTGTCCTTGTTTAACAGCTTGTTAGGCTTTTTTACTCTCAATCAATGGCTGAACTGCATAAATATAACGAAATAAGCCATGGCATTCTTTGCACTTAAACTGTTTCTCATATTCAAATGTATCTTCCCATAGCTCATGAACGGAATTACAGTCTGGTGTAATACAGGCTAATTTTCCTACGTGAGGCGTAAGTTTTATCTCGCTTTTTTCATCTAATCTAGCGGTATACCGAGCGTTACAATGAGAGCACCAAACTTTACGAGTATCTGCGCCTTCAATGTTCCTAAAAATAGCTGATTTTTTGCAGCGAAAACAATCAAAAGAAAAGAACTCTCCAACTGCAGTGCTCCAAATAGTAGAACTCAATACACGATCCACATCCTTTAGAAGATCTTCACATAGTGTACGTAGCTTATCAGGATACTCGACCTGCCCATCATTTATCTTTTTTATTATTGGAGCATGAAGATAAGATCCCAACGAGTTGTATGGCTTCTTCAAAAGATTAATTGTTATGGGTATTTCTATTCCCAATACTTTATAGTCTTGGTCCTCTATTGGTAAGTCTTTATTCGTAATTGCGACACTCATAGTGCGCTCTTCCGTTGCTCTCGGGTCTATTTCACATAAATGTGTGATTACCTTTCCTGGCTGCCATACATCATAGATATTGAGGTTAATCTCATTCTTATAAGCATTAAGCCTATCGTATGCCAGATACTCAATTGATTTTCGGAGCGATAGTGCTGCATAATCTAAGCGAGAATCAACCTTACTTTGAAGTTCCTCCTCCGCTTTATCTCGATGATGCTTAGCTTTACCTAGTAGTGATTTCATTACATGAATACTCGCCGATTAAATTAGCCTAACAATTTAGTCCACGACATTTGTCGTTTTACAAACCGACAAATGTCTTTATATTACAATGATTTTATCCTAGCTATAAAATAAACAACTGTAAACAGTTAGTTAGATTCGCCTTACCTTTTCTAAATGTAGCAAAACCCCAAAATGGTGGAGATCAGTAATATCAGACAAATCGTTGTTTAGTTATACAGCTTGATTATTAGTTAACAGGTTATATTTTAAATATCTGTGTTTAAACCAATAACGCGTACACCCCAAAACTCTTAAACTTGTAACTCGTTATTGCTTATAAAATTAGTTAAAAACCGCAATCCACTTTTATTGAATCCTGTGTATTTTTACTTCATGTTAAATACTCTTATTTCTCACTTACATACCAAAAGTGTTGCATGAATGGGTTATGGATCTTAAACCGCGTTAACACCCTACAATGAATTGACGTATTTAATAGCCTTAAAACGAAGAGGCTCAGCAGTTTTAAAATTTGCAATTAATAGCTGACTTTACTAGTTATCCACCTCATAGCGTGTTGTTATATTTATTAAAACGGTAACTCCTCACCATTAAAACTATAAAGCTTTCCCGTATTATCAATAGATAAATTCAGAATAACGTTCATAACTCCAAGAGCCGAATCTACAACATTTTCACTTGCTGTAGAGCCCCCCATATCGGTTTGAACCCAACCGGGGTGAACAGCTACTACAGCCACATTATCATTAACAAGCTCTTGTGATAAGTTCACTACTAGCATATTGGCTGCTGCTTTAGACATTCGATAACCATACCAATCCACACTTTGTTCTAGCGACAAAGATCCCATAGCAGAAGAAATAACGGCTATCTTACATAAGCGTTTTTTATTTATTAAAGGTAAAAAGCAATGAGTTAAATATAGTGGTCCAAGTGAATTCACCTTAAAAGACATTTCAGCATTAGCATAATTAATAGTATGGATACTTGTGTTTTCTCGATCCAAATATCCCGCATTATTTACTATTAAATCTAATTTAATATTTTCCTCATTAAGTTTACTTGCCAACGTCTTAATTTTTTCAGGGCAAGTGATATCCATTAGTTCAATAGACAATTTATTTGGAAACTTACCTTTCAATGAAACTAGAGCAACCGCCGTTTCTAGATTTCTACAGGTAGCAATTACTGTCCATCCATTTATAAGGTATTGTTTGGCTAATTCGAAACCGATTCCCCTATTAGCACCCGTTATTAATACAACTAAGTTATTCATTGTTTATACCTATAAATCTTACAATTTAGTCTACGACATTTGTCACCTAAAAAACGACAAATGTCCTTATATTACAATGATTTTACCCTAGCTATAAAATAAGTATTTGTAAACAGTTAGTTCAGTCTCAACTTTTCTAAATGCAGCAAAAATCCCAAATGATGGAGGTCAGTAATATCAGGCAAATTGCTGTTTAGTTGCACAGCTTGATTATTAGTTAAAAGGTTATATTTTAAATACCTGTGTTTAAACTAATAACGCGTTCACCCTTAAACATGTAGCTCGTTATTACTTATAAAATTAGTTAAAAATCACAACCTACTCCTATTGAATCCTCTGTATTTTTACTTCATATTAAATACTCTTATTTCTCACTTATTATGCTGTTATGTCATTTTTTAAATTTAGCCATGCACTTATTCTCACACTTGCTAGTACCTTACCGCTTACAAGCCATGCTGCGCTTGATAAAAATGAGCGTGAAATAGTAAAACAGGTCGATAAAAATATTCCCCAAGCACTGCAAGAAATAGAGCAAGCCGTAAATATTAATAGCGGGTCGCTTAATATTGAAGGTGTAAAAAAAGTAGGTGCGCTGACAAGTGAGCAGCTTAAAGCCATTGGTTTTAAAGTTGAATGGCTGGATGGCAGTGCGTTTAACCGCGCAGGGCATGTATTAGCAACACATGAAAGTAAAAACACCGATGCAATAAAAATACTGATGATCGGCCATCTAGATACCGTATTTGCCAAAAACGATAACTTTACTACCTACAAACAGCTTGATGCCGATACAGCCAGTGGCCCAGGCGTTGCCGATATGAAAGGCGGTAACACGATAATAATTACCGCACTTAAAAGCTTACAAGCCCTTAATTTACTCGAAAATGTAAGTATAAAAGTATTATTGACTGGCGATGAAGAAAGCAGCGGTCGCCCTCTTAGCTTATCTAAACAAGCTATTGTTGATGCAGCAATTTGGGCTGACGTAGCGCTTGGCTATGAAAATGGCGATAACAATATAAAAACAGCTATGGCGGCGCGCCGTGGTTATACAGGCTGGACGCTAAATGTAACGGCAAATGCAGCGCATTCGTCACAAATATTTAGCGAAAGCGTTGGTTATGGCGCTATTTACGAAGCATCACGCATTTTAAATGATTTTAGAGAGCAACTTGCCACGCAACCTAATTTAACATTTAACCCAGGGCTTATTGTGGGTGGTACCAATGCCGATTACGACAGTGCTAATTCCTCAGCAACGGCGTTTGGTAAAAGTAATGTAATAGCACAAACCGTGCATGTAGCAGGTGATTTACGCGCACTATCGCCAAAGCAATTCGAAAACGCAAAAAGATCAATGCAACTCATTGCTAGCAACAGTTTAAATGGCAGTAAAGCAGAGCTTATTTTTGAAGACGGTTACCCGCCAATGGCATTAACTGATGGCAATAAAAAGCTATTAGAATTATACAGCGACGCAAGCCACGATTTAGGCTTCAACAAAGTAGTAGCCGCCAACCCTCGCAACGCAGGTGCAGCTGATATTTCATTTGCGGCAAATCATGTTGATATGGCACTTGATGGTTTAGGTTTGATGGGCAGCGGCGCGCATACTAAAAACGAAACAGCCGATTTAACCAGCCTTGATAAAAACATTAAAAAAACTGCATTACTCATTTATAGATTAGGAAAACTGTAATAGTAAATGTATTTTAAAGATGAGCGTAGGCCAAATAATAACAGTCCTACGCTTGTACTTACTTTTAAGACATTATTTTAAACAATAATTCTCGCACTGTGGCCGGTTCAAACGGTTTATCACAAATAGCATCAACTCCCGCTTGAGCTATATTTGCTAGGTGCGTTTCGTTTGCCTCTGAGCTCACCATTAAAATAGGAATATGTGAGTAACTATTTGAGCTTCTAACGGTTTCTGTTAGTTCTCGTCCGTCCATTTCTGGCATATTGTAGTCGGTTACAATTAAGTCAAACGATTGGTTATTTAAGTGCTCAATAGCTTCTTTACCGTTTTCAGCTTCTACCGGGGCAGGTATTCCCATACCCGCAAGTACGCGTATTATGTGTTTACGCGCAAAGCGGCTGTCGTCTACCACTAAAACTCGAAGTAGCGTTACGTCAAAATGATCAAGTTCTACTTCTTCTTCGCTTATAATATCGAGGGTTGCTTTGAGTGCCCGGGTAATGGCTTTTGCGCTAAAAGGCTTAGGCAAAATAGCCAGCACACCTGATTGGCGTAATTGCTCAAGGTATTTTTTATTACGCTCGCTCGATATAAGCATAAAAGGTTGATGCTCGGTGATAAGGTTTGATCTTATTTCTTGCAATAGTGAGTCGGCTGTCCCGTCAGATAAATACATAGAGCTTATAACTAGATCAGGGTGATAACTTGCTAATAAGCTAAGCGCTTGTGTTTGTGTAGATGCAGTTTCAACTTGTTTTACACCACTTTCTAAAAGCGATTTTATTATTATTTTTTGCTGAACCTCTGAAGGCTCTACAAGTAAAATGGACAAGTTTGCTATTGCAGTTAAGTCGCTCATTCAGATCTCTTTAGTATTGTTATAATCAGGATAATAATAACATTTTTGACTCGTTAATATTATATAAAGAGATTGTAATATTTAAGAAAACATTATCAACCCCTTTAAAATATAGCACTTATTAATTAGATTGAATGTAATCTAATGCATTCATTTTTTTATATGTGACGTTAGCGTGCAAAATATGTGCAGGTTCAGGGTCAACCACTTCAACAGGAATGTCGTAATTTCGGGCTATTTCAATTGCCATTTGCGTAATATTAACGCTAAACGAGGTGCCCATAAATACAATTTTATCGGCGTTGAGCATACGCTGTTGTGCTTGTGTTATTCTGTAAAGCTCGGTGTAGTATTCGTCAAATAATAAAACAAAGGGCTTAAATGAATGGTTTAGCTCAGGCGTTTGGTGTTGAATATTAAATAGCTCAAAAAGAGACTCTTGCAGGCGGCTTTCGTCTACGCTTTCCCACGGGGTGGCAAGTGGCGTGACTGGCTCACCTTGCTCATGAAATAAGGTCATTTGATCAAGCCTGCCGTGTATCGCTATGTAATTTTTATTACCCGCTTTGCCATCAAGCCCATCTATGTTTTGAGTAATTAGGTTTTTATCACTTAGCCACTGGTGTACGTCGTTTGGGCCATGGTTGCGATACGTTGCAAAGCGATGGTAATACCATGCTAAAAATTCTTTAGGGGCATTTTGGTACATTGCGCGTGTTGCTATTTCCATAGGCGTATAATTTTTACTGCCAATGGTCCAATAACCATCCTCCCCTCTAAAGGTGGGAATACCACTGGCAGCGCTGACTCCCGCTCCGGTAATGTAAAGGGTATTCACTTTGGCGCCTCGTAACCGAGTACGTTAGCACTTACTTGCTGACTGTTATCAATGCCGCCAATTCGATATAAAACCCCACTGTGCTCAAGTAAACCACGATGATCCATGCTCTTTACTTCAACTGGGGATAAAATCTGCCATTCGTTTTTTTCGATACTAAAGCGCCAAACATGGTCACTTGTAGGTGCAGGTTTGCCGTCGTAACCTATTGCGCTGTAGTTGTATGGGTTATTAGAGCCTGCCATCATATAAATATTGCCATTATAGCTGGTGGCTGCCATTCGGTAGTGAGCAGTGCCCGTTGGATGTGGCAAGGTACGCCAATCTATTTTTTGTGGGTTAGTTGAATCTATTGTGCCTTTTAAGCACTGTGCTACACCTGCAAACGAGCGACGCGAATCAGGATTAGCTTGTGTTTTAACGCCATCACAAATAACAATGGTGTTAGCACTAATAGCAGCGGCTTGGCCAAATACAGGCTCACCTAAAAATGGCGAGGCTTGTTGCCATGTATTATTTTGCGTGTCGTATACTTGCACTAAGTTTACGTTGCCGTCGTTATGCCAACCGCTAATTAGATAAATGTAACGCGCTTTGTAGCTCAGCGCTACGCTATCGTCTACGGGTACTGGCATACTCGCAAGATGAGTGTAGGTATCTTTTATTACGTCGTACCTATATACGTCGGGGCTTGAAACTTCAGTATGATCCTCTGCTACCGTATAGCCGCCAAACACATAAGCGTACTCGCCTAAGCCGACTGCGGTGCTTGCTAAGCGCCCTTTTAATGGCAAGCTTGAAGGCACACCAGTTTTAGTTTGCCACTGTGAATCGCCAACTTTAAGCGCCCACACTTTATTATGCACTGACGAGTATTGTTTATCGCGCCCCAGCCCCATAAAGCTTAAAAAGTAAGGCTGATTTTTAACAATAACTTTAGCCACAGCATTATTTGCAACAGGCTCTGGTAAAGCGGGAAGGCTTGCTAACGCAAGAGAAAAAAGAAGGCTCATAAGGCAAATAATTTAATAAGAATTAATACGCTCAGATTAAATTATTTTAGCCTTATGAGCCAGTATTGTTATATCTAAATAATCAAACGCTTTTGATTAGTAACCATATTAGTAGGCAATACTAATATGCTGATTTAAGTACGCTGCATTTTGCGCTTCATCAACCATTGCGCTTGCATAATCAGTGACCAATATATTGCTTTCGCCTGCATCATTAGTAAAAAATGTATTACTGCCGATACGGTAATTGTCTTCATTATCACCCAGACATAACTTGTGCAGTTTATTTATCAAGGAACTACCTACAAACTGCTGTAAGAGCATTTATAGATTTTTTAGCGCAGCACTGGCAAACCGATATTAAAAAATATGTCAGCAAGTAAGGCATTGTAGTTAAGGACGCTGTGACTATTGTTTAACCTAAGATGATAGTTCAGCTTAGTTATTGAGGTAAATAGGTTACGTTATCTAAGCCTCGTTGTTTATTTTTGTACATAGCTTGATCAGCATACTTTATGAGTTCGTGATCTGTTTGGCCGTGCTCGGGGTAGTTTGCAATTCCTATACTGGGTGAAATATTTAGTAGTACGTCATCTAACTTAAAGACGGCTTTAAACTCAGTGAGGACTTTATTTTTTATTCTGACGGTTTCGTGGCTAGAACTTAAGTTATCTAAAATAATTAAAAATTCGTCTCCGCCTAAACGCCCTACTGTGTCGTAATGCCTTACTGACGCTGAAAGCCTTTTTGCTATAGCGCATAAAAGCTTATCGCCAATTTCATGTCCGTGAGTATCGTTTACTGCTTTAAAGCCATTTATGTCTATAAACAGTAAAGAAAAAAACGTGTTGTCTCTGGTTGCACTAATAATTACTTTTTCTAATCGATTCATTAATAAAGAACGATTTGGTAGGCCAGTTAACACATCGTGCCGTGCCATATAATGGAGTTGATCTTCCATTACTTTACGTTCAGTTATATCGTGCGCGACAGCGATTCTTACTTGATGTTGCTCTGACCAACGAACAGACCATAATATATGAACTACTTGACCATCTTTTCTCATCCAACGGTTTTCAAAGCGAGGGTTCACCATTTCGCCAGACAACAGCGAAGTTACGGCATTATGCGTTTTATAATGATCACCTTCGTAAACATAGTTAATCATTTTTTTGCCTACAACTTCGTCGGCCGTATAACCAAAAATTTGCTCAAATGCTGCGCTTACAAAAACAAATGTGCCTTGTTTATCTACCACGCATACCGCATCAAGCATTAAATCGAGTACTTCTTCTACATTAATTAATTCATTTTTTTTCATACTTTGGTGCCTTCAAAGCAAAACCAAGCGAATTTAAGTATTCTATATACCTTTAATAAAAGCAAAGGTAATTGAAACTACAATAATAGTTAATACAAAGTTAGATTAATCGTGCACGTATAATTAATATCGCCCTTGTAAAAGCATAAAATGCAAAGTTAAATAATCAATAAGCGTAAAATACTTTGAAGTCCTTCAAAAATAGACTAAATTTTAAATAGTATATAATCATATAACTCTCAGTAACTTCTATTTTTTGACTCTTTAATAAATGTAATTGTATAAAATGTATCACTTTATTTTTTAAATTTTACTGTTTTATTGGCCTAAGTTAAATTTTTTAACTACTACAAAATTAGTTGTTTTGATTTAATCGCATTTATACTTTTACGCTGTTAATGTATGTTAATATTGTGTGATATCACATGTATTACAAAAACAGTCATTGTTTTTGATTTTTTGATTGCGCAGGAGACTTTTGGGTGAAAATATCACAACGTTTATTTTGGCCATTACTTTTTGTGTGCCCTCTTGTAACGGCTGAGCCGTTTGAAGATGAAGACCTCGATCTTGATGCTTTAATGGGTATGGATGTGCAAGCGACTTCTGCGATGAAAAGAGCACAATCAGCATTTGATACCGCTTCATCTATTTATGTATTAAGTAAAGAACAAATTACTAAATCTGGTGCTACATCAGTACCTGAAGCACTAAAAATGGTGCCGGGTTTAATTGTCCGTCAGCTCGATAACAATCAATGGGCTATTTCCTCAAGAGGCATTGCCTCTCGCTTTTCAAGCAAATTATTGGTTATGATTGACGGACAAAGCTTATATACCCCAAAGTTTGCCGCTGTTTATTGGGAAACACTCAACGTTCCTTTGTACGATATTGAACGTATTGAAGTTATACGCGGACAAGGCGGATTACTTTGGGGAAGTAACGCAAATAATGGCGTTATTAATATCATTACTAAAAATAGTATTGATACTCGCGGTGGATACGCAAGTGTAACAACTGGTAATCAAATAAATGTTGATGCTAATCTTCGCTACGGTGGTGATATAAGTAACATAGGCAGCTACCGTGTGTATGGGCACTTAAAAGATGCTAATGAATCAAAAAAAGGGATCTCACTCGCTCCTAACGACACAACTAAGCAAAATTCTTTAGGTTTTAGAGCTGACTTCACCCCTAATGATGAGTGGTCTGCGCTACTTCAGGGTGATGTAACTCATTCCACACTTGGCCAAAACTACCGAGGTGTTGTCGATGAAACCAACGAAAACATTTCATTTTCAGATGATTTAAAGCGAACAGACTCGCGCATAATGGCGCGCCTTGAAAACAGAATGTCGCCAGATGCCAATCAAATGCTACAAATTTCTTGGCTTAAACAAAATGGCTCTCAAAATTATATTAAAGAAGACTTTGAATCGATAGATATTGATTATCAAATGAACTTTATATATCAATCTCTACAGTTAGATTGGGGGTTGAACTACCGATACAATTCTATATCTTTCGCAGAAAGTGTATTTTTAGATAGCGATAAAAACTTTGATAGCCTCAAACAATATGGTGCACTTGTTCAAGCTCAATATAATGTGACTCCTGACACTCTCGACTTTATTATCGGTACTAAGCTTGATCATAACGATTTAACTGGCTGGGAAAATCAACCATCAGCAAGACTTATATACAAACCAGTAGATAACCATCTTACTTGGGGAGCAATATCGCGAAGTGTGCGTACACCAACATTAATTGAGTTTAACGATAATTTTAAAGTTAATGGTACAGAAATTAAAGATCTTACCGGTTTAAGTTCAGGCTTTGACCAAATAGACGACTACCGAATTGCAACCTACCTAAATGGTAATGATAAAGTTAAATCAGAAAACTATCTATCTTATGAATTAGGTTACCGTTTTACTGCTAACGATTGGTCATTAGATCTTTCTACTTATTATACCGATGCTAAAAACGTAGCGGTTATTGATATGAATACACATGCTGAACAATTCACTCCTATACTTGATTTATTTCTAGCAGGGAGAATTCCAGAAGTATTTCAAGCACTAAGAATGACTCGTATAGATTTAGACTTTGCATCTGTAGCAGACACAACCACTAAAGGGTTCGACTTAGTAGTATCATGGCAACCAATTGATAATCTCAATACTGAGTTTGGTTACAGTTACACCGACTATAACTACGATTTACCTCCTAGAGTAGAGCCCGCTATCGGGTATGACTCTAAAAACAGGCAGTTATTTGCAAAAGCCGATTATACATTCTCAACTGACCATAACGTATTTGCGACATTGCGAGCAGTAAACTCAAATGCATATAATACTGATAATTACACAACGTTAGATATTAGTTGGAATTGGCAGGCTACTCCGGTGTGGTCTACTGCAGTTTCGGGTAAAAACCTATTTTCAGGTTCACATATTGAGTACAGTAATACGCGCGAAACCTATACATTACCAAACTATATTGATGAATGTATTACGTTTACAATTTCAGCAAATTTCTAAGCTAATTAGATGATTAAATTAAGAAGTCTAATTCACAGAAGCTTAATAGCCTTGGTACTTTTAAGTACCAGCGTTGACGCTGTTGAAAAAGAATACATGCTAAAAGCAGGCTTCTTATATAACTTTGCACGTTTTGGACACTGGGACTCTCATTTAGAACCCCTTGATCAATTTACTATTTGTAGCCCTGATAAATACTTTATTGATGTGGCTAACACCGCTCTAAAAAATCGCACTATAAAAAAATTACCTTTACATAATAAATTAGTCACTATTGATGAAGTCACAACATCTGCGTGTAGCATGCTATTTATCACCTCAGATACATTTGCTCAGTGGCAAAACATAACTCCTTTAGATCTAAAAAATATTATGGTCATTGGTGAAACAGACTCATTTATTGAAAATGGCGGCCATATCAGGTTCTTTCTTTCCAGTGGTAAAATTCGCTTTGAAATTGCACCACAACAGCTTAAAGATGCAGGCATTACTATGAGTTCAAAAGTACTACGACTTGCACGCGTTGTAGATAGGTAATGCAATGAAAAAACTATTTGCATTAAATACAATGAGCAAAAAATTATTATTCATCTTAATGAGTGTCGCACTTGTATCAACCGCTACAGTAACCATTGTATTTAGTGCTTATGAAATCACCAGCGCTAAAGAAGAACAAATAGAAAGCCTGGGGTCGCTGTCTAAAATGCTTTCACCCAATATAACTACTGCACTTATGTTTAATGATATAGATGCAGTACAAGAGCTTATAAACCCAATACTTATACGCTCAGATGTTATTAGTATAATGGTAACGAGTATGACTGGTGAACAACTTGTTATTGCTCAAGCCGAAAATGAAGAAATAGAACAAAGCATTGAGGTTAATACCCCCCTTCAGCTCGATATGCATGATTATGGCATATTAAAAATACGCGCTAACAACAGTTACATTCAAGACAGAATCACTTTTTACTTTAAATTTATAATGATTTTGATGGTCTTTACCTTTGCTATCAGCCTCATTTTATCCCTTTTGCTAAGGCGCCGCTTTTTAAACCCTATTTTATATTTAGCACAAACAGCAAATAAAATAACAACATCACATGATTATAGCTTACGCGCTAAACAACTATCACAAGATGAAGTCGGACAGTTAACTTCTTGTTTTAACGATATGCTATACAACATTGAGCAAAGAGAAAGCTCATTAGAAAACCAAGTTAGGCTTCGTACTAATGAACTTGAAAATGCAAATATTCAGTTGCAACAATATGCTTACCAAGACGGGTTAACTGATTTACCGAACAGACGGTATTTTTACGAAAAACTACAAAGCTTAGTAAGTGTTAAAGGAATGAAATTCGCACTTATATTTATAGATTTAGATGGTTTTAAAGAAGTAAACGACAGCCTTGGGCATGACTACGGTGATTTATTATTACACCAAGTAGCAACGAGGCTGCAAAGCTGTATAACAACAAAAGATACAGTAGCACGCTTAGGTGGAGACGAATTTACATTAATTTTAGAGGGTGTAAGTAGCCCAGATGAAGCATCAAAAATTGCCAAAGCTGTAAAAAGTAGTTTAATGCAGAGCATTAAAATAAAAAAAGAAACAGTCTATGTTACCGCAAGCATAGGTTTAACGTTTTTCCCTGCTGATGGTTTAACAGTAGAAGAGCTCGTTAGACGTGCTGATCAAGCGATGTATTTATCTAAAAATAAAGGGCGGAATCGCTATGAGTTTTTCTCCTATGCTATCGAAGAAAAAGCCACAGAAAAGCGTCGCCTGATAGAAGAGATACGCACTGCAATTGTAAAAAACCAATTTGAATTATATTACCAACCTATATTTTCAATTGATGGGAAATCAGTACCAAAAGCTGAAGCCCTTATTCGTTGGAACCACCCTGAACGAGGCCTAATAGGCCCCAATGAATTTATACCTGTTGCTGAAAAAAATGGATTAATAAACGACATAGGCCAATGGGTAAAATCTCAAGCAATTCAAGATACCGTCCAATTCAATGTTTTAAGTGAAAAGACAATTCAAGTCAGTGTAAATACATCACCTCTTGAAATTGACCGCGCTGGTTGCTGGGTGGATGAATGGATTGTTGCAAGTAAAAAGTACCAACTACCCGCCAACACTATTTTAATTGAAGTCACTGAAAATACCTTAATGGATCCAGATTCGTCAATACAGCGACAATTAAAACGCTTAAGCACTATTAATATAGACATAGCGATTGACGACTTTGGTGTTGGTTATTCTTCTTTGGCGTATTTACAGCGCTTAGATATAGATATTTTAAAAATAGATCGCTCATTTATAAGCGATATTGAATCAAACGATAATAGTATTGCTCTCGTGAAGGCTATTATCACTATGGCTCATAACCTAGATGTAATGGTGGTAGCGGAAGGTGTTGAAACACAAAAACAGTATGACCTATTAAAGCTGCTTGCTTGCGATTATATTCAAGGCTACATTTTTTCAAAGGCAATTACTAAACAAGAGTTTATGAAAAAGTATATAATACCAATCCGCAATAATACTTAATCATTTTGCGGGGCTAAATGTGTCGCTACCTGTGTTAAAAAATTCTCATTTAGAACAACTAAATAGCAAATTTTTTGCCTAGCTATCAACACGTTTTTCCATCCTCAAAATAGATCACTTAATTAAGCGAATTGGTATAAAACAAAAAGAAGTGATCTGATTTATGTCCATCTTGCTAGTTTTTAGCAATTCAACACAGAGCACCCACTAACTCTTCAATTAAAATTCATATATTCAAAGCTTAATCCCAAGCTATAACCAGCGAGGGACAAGTTGCTTATACTCTTTGTATTGTGTAGAAAAACGATGAGCTAAATGAGCTTCCTCAACTAAGGTTTGTCTATATATAGCTATAAAACCAATTACTAAGCAGGTCAAACTGAATACACTAGGTAAGGCTAAAAAGAAGCCGACCTGCGCTGCTACAACACCTAAGTACATCGGGTTTCTAGAATATTCATATAACCCTGATGTTTTAAGCTCATGCGGTCCCTTAGGATCAATTCCTGAACGCCAAAGTGCTGCCATATGAAAATGTACAAACATCGTCAAAATAAAACCTGCACTCAATAAAATATCGCCAAATAATACACCTGGCCAGCCATTGAGAATTGGAAATAGCCCAAGGTAGCTATCTAACTCAGGTACAAACACTCTAATTACACATACAAACCAAATAGCAGCCCTGAAAAACTTAAAAACCATATGGTTCCACCAACTAGTACAAAACTTATCTCCGGGATAAATAACGCCTGATGGTGTGTCTCTATTTTTATAAATAATTCTAAATGTATAAAACCCCGCAACAAAAGTATAAAAAATAGCTAAGTAAATACGTGTAAATTCAACTAGCGAAGTAGAGTCATCTAAAAATGTTTCATAGGGCATCTAGTTACAGCTCACAATCATTATTGGTAGTAATTTTAAAACAACTAACTCAATAAATTTTAGTTATAAGGTCATGAAATTATATTAGTATTCATTGCCTTCATAAACAAGTTAAGTCAGAGGTTTGTTAACGAGTAATCATTAACTCATACCATTAATTTAAAATAACTTTGATTTATGAGGATCTCATACTTTTTATATAATACCAATCTGCTTATATATTTGAATTGATATTATTCACTCATATTTTTACATTCTATATATGCAAAAAAACGACTATTTAGGTTAGGACTTTCTTTAATTTGAAGCTTTGTACAGTGCAATAGTGCCCTCAGCGTTAGGAAGTAACAGTGAAAGACTACACTCGCATCGGCGATGCCACTTTAACTCGTTAAATTAAGTAGATTATTCACTGAGAGACGCTTTGCCATAGCGGACTACCTGAATCACTTTTCTGCAGACGTAAAAAAGCCCGACTATTTCTAGTCGGGCTCTCTACAATTTGAAGCCTGGTAATGTCCTACTTTCACATAGCAAATGCTACACTATCATCGGCGCTGTTTCGTTTCACTACTGAGTTCGGCATGGAGTCAGGTGGGTCCAAAACGCTATTGTCACCAAGCAAATTTGGGCGTTAATCCGTATCGCTACGCACTAACTGAATTTGGAAAATATCTGATAATATTTTTTAAGTCTTTCTAAGTAATATCT
>NZ_JADYWR010000040.1:0-15418 GCF_015864705.1 Pseudoalteromonas sp. NGC95 | reverse complement strand
GAGCCTTCAATCAATCGAACTACTGTATAAAAGGCTTTGGTTGCAGCCAAAGCTTGGGCCTCACATTACCCGAACTTGGTTAAAGTATTAATTAATTTATGGGTTTATTATCCATACAAGAAAATCAACAAGAACACGTGACAATTGGCTACGTTTCGCTTCGCTAAAAAAAATTTAGCCAACCATTACTTAGCCTGTTATTTATACGTTACCAATGTCTGCAATTGGCACTTAGCAGTCATAAATAAGCGAATCAAACACCTACAAAAAAGGCGCTTCCTTTACGGTAAGCGCCCTTCTCTAATCTCACTAATTACTTATTTTACGATTGTCATTTCCTCTAACAAGTTTTGTGCATTATCTACTTTATCCATTACCCATAGCATGTAGCGCGAATCAACGTGGATTGAGCGATTAAGCTCAGGGTTGTAATCCCAGTCACCAATAATACTTTCGTAAACACCGTCAAACAGTAAGCCTACAAGCTCTGCTTTACCGTTAAGTGTTGGCGAACCTGAATTACCACCGGTAGTGTCTACATTTGATAAAAAGTTAACGGGTACTGTATTCATGCCGCCCGTGTAATCACCATAAAGCTTGGCTTTAATTTGCTCTTGTAACTTTTTAGGTGCATTAAATGGGTCAACATCGGTGTTTTTAGCTAGTAATCCTTCAAGCGAGGTAAAGGGTGTTGCTACCAAGCCGTCTTGAGGTGAGTAGCCGCCTACAGTGCCATAGGTTACTCGTAATGTGCTATTGGCATCGGCGTATACAGGTTTGTTTTTAGCTTTGTTAAACGCAATTATTGCGCTCATTAACTCTGGGCGAGCGGCTTGTAATTTACCTGCAAGTGCTTTTGATTTATCTTCCTGTGCTTTCATTACTTTAAATATTGCTTTAGCGTACTGCACAAATGGGTCTTGGCTTTGATTTAGCTGGCTAAACGATTGCTCAAATAATGAATTGCGAACAGTGGCATTATCGAGTCTTGACTGCTCATACATGCTATCAAGTAACGCGCTTTGGGTTGCTTTATCAAACCCATTTTGTACTTTAAATACGTTATCAACGTCGCTAAAACGCTCTTCTTTTGGAAGTGCTGCATACAGTTCTAAAAAGTGCAGTAAAATAGCTTTGTCTACTTTGCTATCATAACGGCGCGTCATGCGCTCAAGCCCTGCTTTAATGCGAGGTAAGTCACGTTCTTGATAACCAGATTCACGTTCGCTATTTGGCTGTTGTTTTTCGTAAGCTAAGCGGTATAAACGTCGTGCTGTGCTGATCATTTGTGAGCGATGTACATAACCTAACATTCGGTCGCGTTCACTGTGCTCTTGTGATTGCGCAATTAGCTCAGATAGCTCACCTAATACGCTTCCGTATTGTTCTTTACGCTCACTATCGCTATTGATCCATTGTGTTAACTCTTGCTCAAACTGTTTTTTGCGCTCAAGCATAGTGCCTTTTTTGAAGCTTTCGATCATCGAACCATAGTTTTTAATATAGTTGTTATAACCTGCAATGGTGCTTTCGTAAGCAATACGCGCTTTACTGCCGTCTTCTGAGTTTTCTTCAATAAGCGACACGTATTTTGAGTTATGAACGCGTGCTTTAGGGTAGCTGTCGTTAAATACGTTATCTACCTCTGTTGCTATACGGTAGCGGTTAGTACGTCCTGGGTAGCCTGTAACCATTACAAAGTCGCCTTCTTGCACGCCTTTGGCACTTACTTTTAGGTAAGAGTCAGGTACGTAAGGTACGTTGTCTTCGCTGTACTCAGCTGGTTTTCCATCTTTGCCTACATAAGCGCGGTAAAAACCAAAGTCGCCTGTGTGGCGCGGCCACATCCAGTTATCTATATCGCCGCCGTATTTACCTACGCCCATTGCCGGTGCATAAGTTAAGCGTACGTCTTTAATTTCAAGTGACTTAATTAGGTAAAACTCTAAACCACCATGAAACGAATACACGTTACAACGATAGCTTTCGTCGGCTTCACACTGGGCTACTAGCGCTTTTTCATTTTTTTCGAGTGCGTCGTAGCGTGCTTTTGCTGTTAACTCGTTAGTACCTTTAATTACTTCATCTGTTACGTTGGTAACCGTTTTTGTTACATATACGCGTGAGCCCGGCGCTGCAGGTAAATCTTCTGTAGGACTTTTAGCTAAAAAGCCATTTTCTAAAATATTGTTTTCAGGTGTTGAGTTGTATTGTACCGAGCCATAAACACAGTGATGGTTTGACACAACTAAACCCTTAGGCGATACAAACGATGCTGTACAGCCACCTAGGCTAATTACCGCATTCATTGGGAATTCGGTTAATTTAGAAATAGATTCAACATCAATTTCAAGCCCTTTGGCTTTTAAAATTGATTCTAACTCTGGAAGTTGGTGTGGTTGCCACATGCCTTCGTCGGCTATGGCACTACTTGAAAGTGATAAAGAAAATGTGGCTACTAATGTAGCTACAAGAGGTTTTAAACGCATTATAGAATCCTTTTTATTTGTTTCTATAACAGGTTACTCGCGATGGGACAATAAGGTCAATAGCCGTGCAATGAATTGTTACAATCGAGTGTTTAATCTTACTTTTTATCAAAATTCATCGAAAAATCAAGAAACTGTTTTGCTGGTATTGGTTTACTAAAATAGAAGCCTTGCATAAAATCACAACCCAATTCGTTCAATAAAGTATGCTGCTCTTTTGTTTCTACACCTTCGGCTACCACTGTCAGTCCTAAGCTGTGCGACATAGCAATAATTGCCTTTACGAGATTACGGTCTTCATTGTTTAGTACAATACCATCAATAAAACTTCTATCTATTTTAAGTACATTAAAAGGGTATTCTCTCAAATAACTTAATGATGAATAACCTGTACCAAAGTCATCCATTGATAAGTTAATGCCTAATGCAGTAATTTCAGTCAGTATATCAACAACATTAGTGTGGCAACTCATCAATACTCCCTCAGTTATTTCAAGCTCTAAACTTTCGGGGTTTACGTTTGCTTCACTCAATGAGTTTTGAATGAAACTGAGCAACCCTACGTCTCTAAATTGGCGAGGAGATAAGTTAACAGCCATTGTATATTTTTGTTGGCGTTTACAGGTACTTTGCCATGTGTTTAAAAAGTGTAATGCTTGGCTAATTACAAACTTACCAATAGGTACAATTAATCCTGTATTTTCGGCAATAGGTATAAACTCATCGGGTGTTACATTACCTAGCACAGGGTTATGCCAGCGTAATAACGCTTCTGCACCAATGATGTGTTTATTTTTGGCGTCAAATTGGGGCTGGTAGAATAACTCAAATTCATTACGCTCAAGGGCGCCACGCATCTGCTCTTCTATTACGAGTCGGCGCTGAATAATTACGTTCATCTTTTTAGTAAAAAATGAATAAGTATTACGACCATATGATTTTGCTTGATACATTGCAGTGTCAGCATTTCGTAATAAATCAGCAACGGTTGTACCATTTTCTGGGTATATGGCTACACCAATACTCGCTGTTAGTATGTGTTCCCGGCCCTCAATTTTAAAAGGGGCTCTAAAGTTATTGACCAGTTTTTCAGTAATTTTTAGCGCTGCATGGTGATCAGTTATACCTCGTAGTAATACGATAAACTCATCTCCACCTAGGCGCCCTACCGTGTCGTCTTTTCGCAGTGCTTCTTGCAGCCTTTGCGCTGATTCAATTAAAAGTTTGTCCCCTGTTTCATGGCCTAAAGAATCATTTATTTTTTTAAAATCATCTAAATCCAAAAACAGTACCGCCGCTTTCTCGTTATTTCTTTGTGCTTCAATAAGTAATTGCGACAAACGATCAAGTGCTAAAAAACGATTTGGGAGTAAAGTTAGACTATCGTAATACGCTTGATGTCTAATTATTTCATCTGATTTATGCTGTTCTGTAATATCTCGAATAATAACCATTAACTGGTTATGTTCTGTTATTTTATTTATTCTTGCTTCAAAAAAAACGAGCCCATGGGGCAAAGCTAGCTCGTATTTAAAGCTCATCATCTGCTCTTTTTCTAATACAAGGCTGATATAGGTTTCAAATTTTTTGGCTACATCTTGAGGGAGTACATCACCCATTTTTTTACCAATAAATTGCTTTGGCTTGGTGTAGAGATCGGTCTCATTACTGGCATGATACTCAATAATAGTTCCATCATTTTCCATCAAGAAAAATAAGTCAGGAATTGCTCCAAAAATAGTTTTTAGCATATGCTCATTAAATGACGCATCTGCTTGTGCCTTTTTAACCTCAGATAAATCAATATCAATACAGTACATTTGTTTTGTATTATATTGATTTGTAAACATAACATGGCTGGAAAAAACCGATACATTGTTTCCATCTTTGTCTTGTAAGATAATTTCAGATGCTGGAATTTCTATATCTTTTTTTACCCAATCACTATGTGCGTTAATAACTAATTCACACATTGGCTCTGGAATTATAAGGTCTTCTATTTTTTGTCCTATGGCTTCTTCTTTGGTATATCCATAAAGTCGCTCACTGCCTTCATTCCAATAAATAACACGACGTTCATTGTCATAACCTTGAACAGAAATAACATTTACCGCATCAAATAACTGATGCAAATAGTCATTAATTACAAATTGATGGGTTAAGTTTGAAGTCGAGTTATCTAATTTCATTTTGAGGCTATATCCATAAATAATTTTATTTAATAATAGAGAAATACTAAATAATAATTAAATTTAATTTTAATATTAAATTTCCATGTGCATTATATACGCCATTATACAAAACAAAAAAAGAGCCGAAGCTCTTTTTTAATAATTGTTAACTATATTTAAACGCTATAAAAACTGAATTTATTTTTTTGTCACATCATTTGGATGTTCCACGCCAATCCATGCTTTGAATAGTGCTTTTTGCTCAGGCGTTGCCTCTTTATCAGCAACTACTTTTTTAGGCTTATCAAAATCTTCTGATAATACTAATGTTAAGCTTTCAAGAGCATCGCGACGAAGATAGTCAATGGTTACTTTATCGCCTTTTTTAAACGTTTCTAAGCTGGTTTTTAAATCTTTACCTACGTGATGTTTGTTTATAGCGACAATTTTATCATCGGTAGTTAAACCTGCTTTCCACGCACTGCCACCACGGCGAACGTAACTTAACGTAAGTAACTCGCCTGTGTTTTTAGCGGTAGCATCAATGCTTGCAAGGGCTTTTGCTTTTTCAGGACGTTCAAATTTCAAGCCTACTTTAGTAAGTAAGTCGTCAAAGTTAATACTTGCAGGCGACTCAACATTTTCTTGCCACCAGCTTGAGTAATCACGCCCTGTTAAATCTTTTAAGATATTAAGTACATCTATATCTGTAAAACCAGCTGGCATTTTATGATTGTTATAAAGTGCTTTGTGTACGTCGCGATAGCTTATTTTACCTTGGCTTTTTTCTAGCAAGTCGATATCTAAAACTAATGAAAGTAATGAACCTTCTGAATAAATATTAGTGCTGTAGTTACGTGCATGATCGCCACCTTGGTTAATCCATTTATCAAAGCTTGTTTCGCTTGCGCTTTGCACTTCACGGCCCGGTGTTTGTAAATGACGATTAATAGTTTTACTCATCACTTTAAAAAATTCATCTGTGGTTTCAATACCAGAGCGAACCATTAAATGATCTTCAAAATAACTTGTTGAACCCTCTGCAATCCAAAGCAGTTTAGAGTAATTCATATTAGTGTAATCGTACGGCACTAAACCTTGAGGGCGGTATGCTTTAACATTCCACGTATGAACAAACTCATGCGCAGCGGTGCTAATAAAGGCTAGGTAATCTTCGCGGCTACCAAATCTATCGCGTGGACGTTGAATAATTGTTGAGTTTAAATGCTCTGTTGCACCACCAGCACCCGACGTAGCATGAACCATAAATACATAACGTTCATATGGATAGCCATCCCAAATTACATTACCAGTAGCAACTAATTTTTTAAGATCGGTAAGCATTTGCTCTACATCGTAGTTACCGTCGCCCCATATAACTAAATCGTATTCACGGCCATCTACTTCAAATGTGTGTAGTTGGTTAATACCCGTTTCGATTGGTGAATCAACAAGCACGTCGTAATCTGCTGCTTTAAATGAATTTTTGCCTTTTAAATTATCCATACCCGATACAGAGCGCCACTTTTTAGGCACCTCTAAATTAACGGTTACTGGCTCTTGGCGAAATGATTCACTAAACATAAAAAAGCCTGATGCATCTATAAATGCATGGCTGTCGTCAATGTGGCGAGCGCGCTTACCAAGCTCATTTGCATAAACCTGATAGTCAACATTAACTTCGGTTGGCTCATTAAGGTGTACACGCCATGTACTGTGATCAATTTTTTCCCATTTTAACTCTTTGCCATCTTCATCTTTAGCTTTGAAGTAACGAATACCATTTGCAAGGTTTAACATTTCGTAGCGACCCGTGCGCCACGCAGGAAGTTTTATATCAAGATGTGCTTGCGCAGTTTTTGGAAACTCAACACTTACATCGCCTAAATGATGTTGTGGTTGTGTGATTTCTAAAGAATAATTTACATCGGCAAATACAGGTGCTGAACATGCAGCTAAAATAGATAGGGCTAATAACTTTTTCATAGAAACTCTTAGTGGAAACTTAATTGCCTGCAAGACTAGCAAGCCCCTATTTAAAAGTGAATTAAATACGACAAATTGCCCCGTATACGAGTTTATACGTAGTAGCTTATTAAAATTTCTAAGTTTTTTACTAGATAACTACACATAATAAAAATTTGTTGTAAACTGAAGATAATAAAATTAATTTGATGGCGGTACGCTTAGGTGTCTGAAAGATCTAATCCAACAGATAAAAAACTCAAACAAGCAATTGATGCTCGTATGGCTATTGAGAGTGCACGCAAACATCAAGTGGATATTTTGTGCGACTTTGCAGCTAAACTTTCGCTAAGCTGTAAAGGGCTTGATATTGAGTTAGATAATCGCCTTGCTAAATTTAGAAGTGCACTCAATAAAGGTATGAGCTTTGAAGACCTCTCTCCCCTTGTTAGTGAAACTTTGATATTACTTAAAAATCAAGAATCGATTCAGCAAGCTCAGCAACGTGATTTATTCAACAGTGTACAAAATGCAGGTAAACAGTTACAAAAAACTAAAGGTTTACCTGACGATACTCGCAGAGCCCTGAGAAATTTACTCGATCAAGAGATTAATAACGTTCAATCAACCCATGGTTATATTCCGTTACTTGATCAACTTATTCTCTTTTATCATGAAGCATTGCTAACTAAGCAAGACCCTCAAGCCGATAATCAGCGCCCTGTAAAACAAGCTCGTGCAAAAAAACTGCTTGAGCTAGCTAACGAACTTATACTTGAAGAAGAAGCTACACTACAAATTAATAGTATAAAAAATAATATTACGGAAAGTGACACAATCGATGCATTACTCGATGTTGCGATTAACATAATTGAAGTCGTAGTAAAAAACATTAGCAAAGAGCGTAAATCTGCACAAAGCTTTTTAGTTTCATTAAATCAAACCCTCGAAGATCTACATAATTCTATTGTCTCTACTAGTAGACACTCAGAATCGATGAGTATTGAGTTTGATTCGTTGAATAAAAGCATTGAACTAAAAATTAAAAACCTCAATGAACAAACACAAAAAGCAACGTCAATCTCATCTTTAAAAGAACTTGTAGATAACGAATTAAAATCACTAAGCGAAGATTTTCTAGCAAAAGAAAAGTTAGAACGAAAAGATAGAGAAATGCTTAGCACTAGCTTTAGTGAAATAAACAAACGAATTGTTACTTTAGAAGATAAGCTAACAACGTATAAAAAACGCTTAAACGAACAGCGCTTTAAAAGTTTACTTGATGGGCTTACAAAACTGCCTAACCGAGCTGCATTTGATGAACGTTACAATCACGAAATGCATTTGTTTAATGTGCAGCCATCAGATGTTACGCTTGCGGTTATTGATGTTGACCACTTTAAATCTATCAATGATAGATTTGGCCATACCGCAGGTGACATTACCTTACAGGTTATATCAAAAGCGTTGCAAAAATCGGTAAGAAAGTCCGATTTTATAGCGCGTTACGGCGGTGAAGAATTTGTATTGTTAATGCCAGGTGTGTCGCTTGAAAACGCAACATTACCTCTGGATAAAGTAAGAAAGGTAATTAAAAATATACCTTTTAAATTTAGAGAAAAACAAATTGAGATCACAATCTCGGTAGGTGCAACTCAGTTTAAAAAAGGCGATACTCTGTTAAAGGCATTTGATAGAGCAGATGATGCTCTTTACGAGGCCAAAAATTCAGGACGAGATAGACTTTGTACCAGTAAATAATGTCATAGCCATTATAAATTTTATGACAAGTAGTTTTTTACGATTTAGCAGTAAGGAGAACGTCTATGTTAATACAGTTAAACCCAACTGGGGTTTTAGATTTACTGTCGCAATTAGAAGTTGATTTATTAGAGCAATCTTCTGCTAGTGAGCGTTATAAGTTATTTAGAAACTGCGTACTAGCAGTGCTTAATGTAGGTAGCCATACCGACGAAAGTAGCGATATATACGACAAATACAAAGATTTTGATATTCGTTTAGTAAGCCGCGAACGAGGCATTAAAATTGAGCTTGAAAACCCACCCGAAACCGCATTTGTTGATGGCGAAATAATTACCGGAATTCACGAGCATATATTTTCTGTTATTCGCGATATTTTGTTTATTTGTCAAAAATACGAAAAAGATTTAAAAGAGCAAAAAGCCATTACTCATATGGTGTTCGATATGCTCAGAAATGCAGGTGCTTTGCGTGTTAATAGCGAGCCAAGTATGGTTGTTTGCTGGGGCGGACACTCAATAAACGAAGTTGAATATAAATACACAAAACAAGTGGGTTACGAACTGGGCTTACGTGGATTAAATATTTGTACTGGTTGTGGCCCTGGTGCCATGAAAGGCCCAATGAAAGGTGCCACTATTGGCCATGCAAAACAGCGCAATACCAATAACCGTTACTTAGGCCTAACAGAGCCAAGCATTATTGCTGCAGAGCCACCAAACCCTATTGTTAACGAATTAGTTATTTTACCTGACATTGAAAAACGCCTTGAAGCTTTTATAAGAACAGCTCACGCTATTATCATTTTTCCTGGTGGCGCAGGTACTGCTGAAGAATTGCTATATTTATTAGGCATATTACTTCATCCAGATAACACCAAACAATGTTTGCCTGTTATTTTAACTGGCCCTAAAGAAAGTGAAGCGTACTTTAAAGAGCTGTGTGAATTTGTTGAAATGACGCTTGGTAAAGAAGCATTAGATAAGTTTGAAGTTATTATTGATAATCCTGAGTTAGTTGGACAAAAGCTAAGATCGGCTATGGCCAATGTTCGTGATTACCGTAAAAGTGAAGGCGATGCCTACTACTTTAATTGGACGTTAAAAATCGATAACGATTTTCAACAACCTTTTGCACCAACACACGAAAATATGGCAAGTCTTGATTTACATCTTGATCAACCAAAGCAGTTATTAGCGGCTAATTTACGCAGAGCTTTTTCAGGTATTGTAGCTGGAAATGTAAAAGACGAAGGCGTTAAAGCCATTAAGCAAAACGGTCCATATATTTTAAGTGGCGAGCCTGCCCTTATGGAAAATATGGATACGTTATTACAAGCATTTGTTGATCAAGGCCGTATGAAACTCCCTGGCAGCAAATACATTCCGTGTTACAAAATAAAAGCATGAGTTTTATAGTTTGAAACCCCATTTACTTCTTATTGATGCGCTTAATTTAATTAGGCGCATTTACGCCGTTGACGCTAATCAAAAACATCACAGCGATGAGCAAATGATACAAACGTGCTGTGCACGTGTAGCTCACGCGTGTAAAAAGCTTTTAGATACAAGTAATGCAACCCATGCGATTGCGGTATTTGATGGTGACAAAAGCTGGCGTTATCATTTTTATAAAGACTACAAACACTCCCGTGCCCCAATGCCTCAAGTGCTAAAAGATGCCTTAGAGCACTTTAAAACCGCAATAGAAGAAACCGGTATTGTTGTATTTGAGCCTATTAACGATGAAGCCGATGACATTATTGCAACGCTTGCATTTAAGGCATCAAATAATCAAATAGCTAATACTGTTGTCTCTACTGATAAAGGCTTTTTACCCTATTTAGGCCCCTACATTACAGTTTATGATTACTTTAAAAAACTCTATTTAGATGAGACTAGTATAAAAGAGCGATTTGGTGTTGAGCAAAATAAGCTCGTTGATTTTTGGGCTTTGGCTGGTGATAAAACAAATGATATTCCGGGAGTAAAAGGAATAGGTACTAAGTCTGCGCAGCAAATAGTTAATAACTATAGTTCAATTGAGCATGCGGCCGAAGATGAGTCTCTAAGCCCGAGTATTAAAGCAAAGTTAGCCGCTAATATGGATATGTACGTAATCTCAAAGCACCTAGTTAGTTTACGCACCGATATAAATTTAGGCTTTAGTTTAAAGCAGTTAAGACTTAATTAGTCGCAAGTTAATAGCCTCTAAACATTACAAAACGTATACTATTATTAGTTACCGGAGTCAGAGTAAACCATATTGAAAAAATTTATCCGATATTTAATCTTAGGTTTAGGGCTATATGCACTGATAGCAGCGTTGGTGATCACCTTTTATAAAGACGATCCTCAGGCTATGATCTGGCAAGACCGAGAAGCTTTTAATAAACGTTATATCGAAAAACTATCACTTGAGCAGCCAACAACACTAAATACTGTGCTTGATTATTTAGGCAGCCCCGACCTTACTTATGCCAAACGAGATGGTGAACAGGTATTTCAGATAGTTTTTTACCGTACACAGCATAAAACATCTGACGGTATAACCACTATGGATGAATGTACTGGGTTATTATTTAAAAATGGGCAGCTATTTTTATGGGGTCCTAGTGCATATAATAAATATCAAGAACAAAATTAGGTGAAGGTTTAATGGATGAAGCTGTTTCAACTACTTTAGAGCAGCTGCTTAATAATACGCAGCTGTTTTTAAGCTATTATAACAATAAACAAAAATGGACAGCCTTATACCCCATGGCAAGTAAGCTAGCTGAGCAATATAGAGTGCTCTATAGTGAACAGCCATTCGCATTACAAGCTCGTTTAACACTTTATAATCCTAATTATTCTTATGCCACCAACTTAGTTGTTAGTCAAAGTGTAATAACCGCTGCACTTTGTAAATCTCAACACTATAACAATGCCCTAAGCGAGCTATACATAGCGGCTTCACTCATTGAGCATTTATGTGTTGGAACGCAATTAAACAAGCTCTGTGAGCAAACACCTTTTCAAGACTCTGATAAAAACATATGGAAAATGCGTCATCAGTTAGCTGCTAAAGTAATGTTATCCAGTGGCGATTCTGCCAAACCCGTTACGCAATTATTAGCTAAGTTAAGTAAATATAAACAAGCATTGGTAAGTGCTCCTAAAATAATGCTTTACGATGGGGGCATAACACTAATTGCTTTAGCAAATATTATTAGTATGAACATTACTAGTAATACGGCTAATAAACACATGAGTTTATTTAAAGCACTTACTGACTTGTACATTCGCACACCAAATTTGTTTGCACTGCAGCTAATCAAATCACTTATAGCTCATTTGGGGCCACTGTTACCGGGAAGCCGCGTTTTTTATGCCGAGCAAACCATGATTTATTTAGCGACTGATGCGCAGCAAAAACATATTTTAATTAGTACCGCTAATCCAAATAAATTGGCTTGGTTTAGCGTTAAAGCAACCCTTAACGACAACCCAAAACAATGGCATTGCGCTGATAAAACCATTAGCTTCAAAGTGTTTAACAGTGAACATGTTAAGTCAAAAAGTGTGGTTGACGTTGATAAAGCACAGTCTTTACTTGAACTAATAAGTAATATTAAGTCACAGCACGAATATAGCTATAAAGGGCTAAGCCAGCTAATGGCGGCTCACCCTCAGGTAGTTGCTAATTTATGTGAGGCAGTAAAACCTTATAATAAGGAGCATCAAGCCGCTAAAGACTTAAAGCATAGTTTATCGATGGTCGGTTATTATAATGCGCCTGCGATAATTCAAAGAGTTGTTTTTGAGCAATTAGTTAATGTTACCCCACACCCTCTGCAAACCTACGTTACTAACAGATTAAATGGTTTAGTGAAAATAATGGCCTTATTGGTCAGTAAAAATAAACACGACCAGTTTGAACACATTACATTACCTTTATATGCTTATGCTCATTTTTTATTAACGCAATGCAGTACACAGCTTTCTCGTAAAACGCTGATTGACGACACACCAAATAAAACATTAAGTGCCCCTATTTGCTCATTTTTTGGAGTAGATTCAATTAATAACGAGCAACTAACGCAACAGCTTACTCATTTATTGAGTGACAACCCATGGACAACGGCACTTTTAGAAGCAGAGCAAACACCTAAAAAACACTTAACTGATTCTCATAAACTCTGGATCACACTTAAAATTGTTGCACAGAGTGTTTTTAAACCAGAACTTGCGCTAACAGCGTGGCAACTGCAAACATTAAACGAACAGCTGAAAATACTAAATTGGCAAAGCCTAACTGATTTTAATCAAAAATTAGAATCTCTCGCGTTAT
Organism: Pseudoalteromonas sp. NGC95; assembly: GCF_015864705.1. Taxonomy (NCBI): domain Bacteria; kingdom Pseudomonadati; phylum Pseudomonadota; class Gammaproteobacteria; order Alteromonadales; family Pseudoalteromonadaceae; genus Pseudoalteromonas; species Pseudoalteromonas sp. NGC95. The sequence goes on along the minus strand of NZ_JADYWR010000040.1, from coordinate 2,700 downwards.
TTAATAGTATTTAATTTATGGAAACCTATTTAACGTCTTTATACCCATTATAACTTTGGTGTATACCCAGTATTTCTTGTATAAACTAGCAAAATGGGTGATAAGTTGATATAAATGCGCCCTTAAATTTTCAAGCACGTTCACATAAATGATCTAACAAGCGATTATCCTCTCAGGGTAATAATTTATGTGCAAATCAAACTCTTTAAAGGAAAAGTCAATGGCCAAACAAACCATCACAGTGATCAAAGGCGACGGCATCGGTCCGAGCATTATCGACTCAGCACTTGAAATATTAAAAGCCGCAGGTTGCGACTTTGATTATGAATTTGTTGATGCTGGCCTAGCTGCACTTGAAAAAACAGGTGAGTTACTTCCACAAGACACGGTTGATACAATAGCTAGAAACAAAATCACTCTTAAAGGCCCATTAACAACGCCTGTAGGTGAAGGTTTTACGTCTATTAACGTAACACTTCGTAAGCAATTTGGTTTATACGCTAACGTACGCCCTGTTAAATCATTTGTTGGCACTAAAGCGCGTTACGACGATATTGATATCATTACTATTCGTGAAAATACGCAAGGTATGTACTCAGGTGCAGGCCAAATAGTAAGTGAAGACGGTAATGAAGCAGAAGCAAAATCGATAATTACGCGTGAAGGCGCAGAAAAAATCGTAACTTTTGCATATGAGCTAGCGGTACGTGAAGGTCGTAAAAAAGTAACTGCTGTTCATAAAGCTAACATTTTAAAATCAACATCTGGTTTGTTTTTAAAAGTAGCACGTGAAGTAGCTGAGCGTTACCCACAAATTGAATCAAATGAAATGATTGTTGATGCAACGTGTATGAAACTGGTAATGACACCTGAAGAGTTTGACGTAATTGTTACGACTAACTTATTTGGTGATATTTTATCTGACCTTTGTGCTGGTTTAGTTGGCGGTTTAGGTATGGCTCCAGGTGCTAACATTGGCGAAGACGCTGCAATTTTTGAAGCTGTACACGGTAGTGCACCAGATATTGCTGGCAAAAACCTAGCTAACCCAACATCTGTAATTTTAGCGTCTATCCAAATGCTTGAGCATTTAGATATGGGCGATACAGCAGAGCGTATTCGTAGTGCTGTTGCTGATGTAATTAAATCAGGCGACCGTACAACTCGCGATTTAGGCGGCAGCCACGGTACAACTGATTTCACTCAATCAGTAATTGACCGTTTATAATTAATATTTGTTATTAATTGAAATAGCCCGCTAATTTAGCGGGCTTTTTTTTATTTGTTAATTAAGCTTATACCAACCTGGTGTATTTATGCAGGTTAGTATTAAACCTAAATAAACTTAACAGTAGTAATCCTAATAAACCTGCCAATGATCCGCCACTTGAACCCGAACTACTTTGTTGCTTTTGTACTGTAAGAGATAACTCTTTAGCAAAAGTGTCATTTGTTTGAGTATCAGTAACATTCAACGTTACACTAAATGCCCCGTCAGTTTGGTAAGTATGCCTTGGGTTTTGTAAGTTTGATACTGCACTGCCATCACCAAAATCCCAACTGTAAGTATAACTATTAAAGCCGCCGGTTACTTGCGCATTAAATTGAGCGCTTAAATCATTTACTGTAACGTTTGCGTCTATGCTAAGCGGAACAGTTGCAGTTACATCAACCGCTTTAGTTTGCTCCGTGCCTTCGTTATCTGTCACTGTAAGCGTTACTTGGTAATCACCAGAGTATAAATAATTATAAGTGATCGATTGCGTCGTTAAAGTACTTCCATCCCCTAGCTGCCAATTATAAGTATACGGTGCAACTCCACCTGTAAACGAAGCTTGAGCTGTGAATATTCCTTGGTTTATTTCATATTCAATTTTATTTACAGATAATGGCTCAACTAATGTAACTTGAGCAACCGCTACTTTCTGTGAAGTATCATTACTTGCTATAAACTCAACGCTATAGGTGCCATAGTCTTGGTATTCATGAGTAGTCGTTAACTCTGTGCTTGAGCTACCATCGTCAAAATTCCACGTGAATTTATCCGCAGGCGTGAGTGCAAAACCTTCTACATTAAAATTAACGATTAAACCTGTTTTGGTAAAATTAATACCCTTAGTAACATCGTAATTAAGCTCTATTTCTATGTCTTCACTATCAGCTGACTGGCTTATAATATTAAACCCAAAGCCAACCTGTGGAAGGGCAACGCCCGATGACTGTTGCGCTGAAAAGCTATAGTCGGTTTTATCAGTAAACCCTGTAATAGCTGATAAATCATCATCACCTAACCCAGCTCGCTGTGGGTATAGACTAAAAGCAGCATCACGAATTTGAATTGCTGAAGCAGCCGGAGTTTGCGTACTGCCTTTATTTATCGAGCGCTGATCAGCATCTACCACTAATGCAAAACCACTACCTGGATGCTCTGTCGTGTTGTTATCGGCTTGAGATTCATTGCTATACCACAATAATAATCCCGGTGAGTACTGCTCTGCTTGCAAACTACTATCAACGCCTGTGTATGAACGCAATTGTAAATAGTAATGTGATGGCGATGCATATGTGTAACTACCTATTTTGAGGGTGTAACTAATTTTGTGTAACTGCCTATCATAATTTACTCTATCAAGAGTTTAAGGATTAGGCGATGAACATGAATAAAGAAGAACTCGAAGCGTTTGCTAAAGAAGCTGCTAA